>NZ_JBIAZA010000024.1:0-141826 GCF_042898655.1 Streptosporangium sp. NPDC000396 | reverse complement strand
GCCCCGTCCTTGAAGTCCTGATCGAACTTCCGTCGCGTCTCTGCCATCGCCGTCCCCCTTTAAGGCGATGTCTCTACGTTACGAGGGGAAGCCCATGACTGCCAGGTTCGCCGGTACTCCTGATCAGCAACTAAGGAATCTTTCAGTCCTGACTCATTTGTGTGATGACCGTCTGTAGCGATCTCCCCACAACGTTGATCTTGTCCGTCTCCTGCTCGTCGCTCAGCATTCGAAATCGCCTTGATGTGTGCTTTTCGGGTGCCGAGTGTCGTGCGCCCATTCGCGGTGCGGAGGTAGGGCGTGGGTGTTCGACGTGCTCGGCTGTGGGCTACCGGGCTGGCGGCCAGTGTCGCGGTGACGGTGCTGGTGTCAGGCGTGGGAGTCCCGGAGAAGTTGGTCGGGGTCGCCTCCGCGGTCTCGGCCGCTCCCGGTGACGAGCCCTCGGTCGACGGGCGCGCCGTACCGAAACCCAAGGTCGGCAAGGGGGCCGAGGACTCGGCGCCCCCGGTGAGGCACAAGGACCCGGTGTGGCCCACGCCGGGCCGGGTCGAGGTTGATCTGTCGGACGTGGCCGGTGTGCGCGATGTGGCCAAGGCGCCGGTGCGGATCGGACCGGCCCGGGGCAAGGCACGCACCGCTGACCCGGCGGTGGGCAAGGTCGGTGTGGAGACCCTGGCACCCGACGCGGTGCGGCGGCTGGGCGGTGTCGGCTTGGGAGTACGGCTGACCCGTGCTGACGGGAACACCAAGGCGGGTACGGTCCGCGCGGAGTTGTCCTACGACGGGTTCCGGGACGCCTTCGGCGGTAACTTCGCCGAGCGTCTGAAACTGGTGCGTTTCCCGGCGTGTGCCTCGCAGGCGTCTCCGGGCCGGGACTGCAAGGTCCGGCCCGAGGTGGTGCCATCGACCAACGACGTCACGTCAGGAATGCTGGCCGCCGACGTCGAGGTGAGCCCCGCCGCATCAGCGGGAACGACATACGCGCTGATGGCGGGAGTGTCAGGGCCGTCGGGCAGTTTCGCGGTGACGGACCTGAAACCGAGCGGCGCCTGGCAGGCGGGCAAGCCGGGCGGGTCGTTCTCCTACGACTATCCGCTTCCCGAGCCGCCGTCTCCGGCTGGGACGGGGCCGGACCTGTCGCTGGAGTATGACGCCTCCTCCCTGGACGGCCAGGGATCGTGGACCAACAACCAGTCGGGCGCGGTCGGCGCGGGCTGGGATCTGTCGGCCGGATTCATCGAGCGCCGCTACAGCCGCTGCACCCTGGACTGGACCTGGGACAACGCCGACATCGTGTGGTCGGCACAGGAGGGTGCGTTCGGATCTTCGGTGTGCTGGGAGTCGCCGGACGCCAACGACGGCCAGGGCAGCACCAACGACGCCACCCAGTCGGAGCTGGTGCTGCACGCCGGCGGGCGCTCCTCCCAGATCGTCAAGGACCGGGTGAGCGGCCAGTGGAAGACCGTGCCGGAAGCCGGGTGGAAGGTCGAGGAGGTCGCCGGAGGCGCCGACGGCCAGCCGTACTGGAAGATCACCACCCAGGAGGGTGAGGTCTACCGGTTCGGGTTCACCAAGGACGCCCAGTGGCAGCTGCCCTACATCGGCAACGACCCCGGCGAGCCGTGCTACAACCGGTTCTCCGGCGGGTTCTCCCAGCCCACCTGCGTCGGCGTGTGGCGGTGGAACCTGGACCAGGAGATCGACCCCGACGAGAACGTCGTCGACTACGCCTACACCCGCGAGCAGAACTGGTTCTGCCTGCCGGGCTGTTCTGGTGAGCTGGTCAACCGACTGCCCTACGACCGCGGCGGGGTGCTGTCGAAGGCTGAATGGGGTCACAACACCCAGGTCGCGGGCAGCAGCCCGACGTCGCGCACCACGTTCATCACGGTCGATCGCGGGACGACCGACGTGCCGTCCGACCTGCGTTGCGACACCCAGACGGGATGCGCGAACGCGGCGCTGGCCTTCTTCGTCACCAAGCGGCTGGCCTCGGTGCTGACCGAGGCCAAAAACCCGTCGACCGGATCGTGGGACCCGGTCGACGAGCTGTCCTTCTCCCACCAGTGGATCTACACCCGCACCGACTTCGGCGCGCCGTACGACCCGGTGCTGTGGCTGGACACCGTACGGCACACCGGCCGGGCGGGAGGCAGCATCGCGCTGCCCGCCACCGACTTCGACGCGGTGATGCTCGCCGGGAAGATGTCGTACGACGACGTGTCCGACTGGACGGACCAGCTGTCGTGGCGGATGGTGCCCCGGATCGGCGCGATCGCCAACGGCATGGGCGGGCGCACCGAGGTGACCTACGGCCAGGCCGACCCGTGCTCGGGCGGCAAGGGCCGCGACGGGAGCAACTACCACGCCGACCACACCGGTGACTGCTACAAGATCGATCAGAGCATCGACGGCAACACCGCCTGGACCGTCTACTACAAGCAGCTGGTGACCAAGGTCACCGAGAAGGACACCGTGGCCGCCTCGCCGGACATGGTGACCTCCTACGAATATCTGGGCAGTCCGGGCTGGGCCTCACCGGTCAACTACGCCGCCCCCGGGGTGGCGCCGCCGTTGACCGACTGGCGCGGGTACGCCACCGTCCGCACCAGTGAGGGTTCCGGGACCGACCCGGCCGGTTACACCGTGACCTCGGCGACCTATTTCCGCGGGATGGGCGGCAGCGTCACCAACTTCGAGGGCGGCACGGCCACCGACGTCCGGGCGTTGCAGGGCAGCCTGCTGCAGGAACAGACATGGAAGATGACCGCTCTGAGCCCGGCCGCCTACAGCGAGGTCGACTCGACCCGGTATGAGTACGCGGTCGTCTCCACCGGTGACGGGCCCGGAGTGCACGACCCGGCCCAGGTGCTGAGCACGCGGGAACGCGGCCGGGAGCTACTGACCGGCGGCTCGTGGCGCTACACCGACGAGAAGACCGCCTACAACGCCGACGGCCTGCCAATCAAGATCAACGACTACGGCCAGGACGGCCTCACGACCGACAACTCCTGCGTCTCGGTCACCTACGCCCGCAACACCGACCCCGGCCAGTGGATGATCGCCTATCCGTCGGTGACGGAGAAGCGGGCCGGAGACGACTGTGCGGCCGGAACACTGATCGGCAAGTCGGTCACGCTGTATGACGGCGGCACCGACCCGGCCACCAACAAGCCGACCGACGGCAACGCGACCGAGAGCCGTTTTTATGCGAACGCCACCACGGTTTCGACCGCCAAGGCGACCTATGACGACTACGGCCGCACGCTGACCGCGGTCGATCCGCGGGGCAAGACCACCACCACCGGCTACAGCCCGGCCGTCGGCTGGCCCGCCAACGGGGTGACCGTCACCAACCCGCTGGGCCACGCCGTCACCACCAAACTCTCGCACGTGCATGGCGAAGCTACTTCGGTCATCGACGCCAACAACAAGAAGGTGGAGATCGACTACGACGCGCTCGGCCGTACCACCACGCTGTGGGGGCCCGGCCAGCCACGCAGCGGCGGCACCCCGTCGGCGACGGTCGCCTACGAGCTCACCGGTACGGCTCCGGCCAAGACCACGGTCAAGCGCCTGCTGTCGGGCAGCGGCACCGGGGCCAAATGGCTGACCTCCCACACCTTCGACGACGGGTTCGGCCGCCAGCGCGAGACCCAGACTGCCTCCCCGGCCGGTGGCCGGGTGGTCACCGTCACCACCTACGATCCGCGCGGTCTGACCGCGGCGGAATCCGACCCGGTGCACAACGCATCGGCGGCCGGATCCGGGTTGCTCAACCCGGTCCTGACCGACCTGTCGCAGTGGTCCAAGACCGTCTACGACGGCCTGGAGCGGCCGGTCGCCGACATCGACTACCACCTGGGCACCGAACTGCGCCGCACCACCACCGCCTACCCCGGAGCGGACCGGGTGGAGACGACTCCGCCGGTCGGCGCCAAGACCGCCAGCGTGCTGGACGCCTTCGACCAGACGGTCAAGGTCGAGGAATGGGCGGACGCGACCACCCACCACGACACGGTCTACGCCTACGACCTGGACGGCAACCTCACCAAGATGACCGACGCGAAGGGCGGGATCCGCACCTTCACCTTCGACTGGCTGGGCCGCCGTACCGCCGCAACCGACCCGGACTCCGGTAACTCCTCGACCGGCTACGACGCGGCCGGCAACCTGGCCTGGGCCGTCGACGGCAAGAACCAGAAGATCTCCTACAGCTACGACGACCTGGGCCGGCGGACCGTCCAGTGGGCGGGGGAGGAGACCACCGGCACCAAGCTCGCCGAGTGGACCTACGACACCCTGGCCAAGGGGCAGCCGACTGCGGCGATCCGTTACACCGGCGGTCAGGCCTACACGCAGGCCGTCACTGGTTATGACGCCGACTACCGCCCCATCGGTTCGAAGGTGACCATTCCGGCCTCCGAAGGGCTGCTGGGCCGCGACTACGAGTTCACCTCCGGCTACGACGCCGCGGGCAACCTGACTGAGCAGAACCTGCCCGCCGTCGGTGGACTGTCGGCGGAGAAGCTCATCTTCGGCTACACCGACCTGGGCCTGTCCAAGAGCCTGATCTCCGACTACGGCGGTGGCTTCACCTACGTCAAGGACACGGCTTACACCGCCACCGGTCGCCTGTCCGAACGGGTCCACGGCGCCAACGGCCAGGTCAAGCGCGGTCTGACCTGGGATGACGCGACCGGACTGGTCAAGCGGGTGACCACCGTCGCCAAGGCCGACACCGCAAGCCCGCAGACCGCGCAGAACGATGAGTTCTTCTACGACACCGCCGGGCAGATCACCCGGATCCTGGACGCGGTCTCGGCGGTGCCGGGCGGCACCGACGGCCAGTCGGAGTGCTACACCTACGACGGCCGCCGCCGGTTGAAGGCCGCGTTCACCACCACCGGCTCCTCCTGCGCCTCGGCCGCCGACGGCAAGGGCATCGACCCCTACAACCAGGCCTACGCCTACGACGCGATCGGCAACATCACCTCGTTGACCGAGGACGGTGTGGCCGCCACTTACACCTACCCCACTGGGACAGTCCGCCCGAACGCGGTCACCTCCATCACCCGGCCCGGTGGCACCGACACCTACACCTATGACAACAACGGGCAGATAACCGGCCGCACCGTCGCGGGCAAGCAGGCCACCTTCGACTGGGACGGGCTCGGCCGGCTCACCAAGGCCGTCGTCGACGGCCAGCAGACCTCCATGGTCTACGACGCATCCGGCGAACGCCTGATCCGCCGCGACCCCGACGGCTCGGTCACCCTCTATCTGGGGGCGACGGAGCTCACCCTGGCCAACGGGGCGGTCGCCGCCAAGCGCTACTACGCCGGAGCCGACGGATCGTCGGTGGCCATGCGCACCTCCGCCGGGGTCACCTGGATGCTGTCCGGTCTGCACGGCAACAGCCAGATCGCCATCAACGACACCACCGGCACCGTCAGCCGGGAGCGATACCTGCCGTTCGGCAAGCGCCGCGGCGGCGACGACCTGCCCTTCACCGACCGAGGCTTCCTCGGCAAGATCGAAGACGAGTCCACCGGCCTGACCTACCTGTCGGCCCGCTACTACGACCCGTCCATCGCCAAGTTCATCTCCCCCGACCCGATCCTGGACCTGCGCACCCCGGAATTCGCCAACCCGTACGGCTACGCCGGCAACAACCCCATCTGGGCCTCCGACCCCGACGGCCAGCAAAGCTGCTCCCCCGACTACTGCCCGCAACGGGAACTCGGGCATCGCAGGGCGGCGGCGAACACCAAGAACAAGCAGCTGAAGAAGACATACACCAAGGCCGCCAACAAGGCTGCCAGGAGCGAGTCCAATCGGTACAAGAAGCACTACCAGAAGCGCGACAAGGCTCAGTCGAAATATGGGAAGAAGGAAGCTGCAAAGAAGAAGGCAGAGAAGAAGAAGTGGCCTACGGACCGGAAACTCCCCAAGGGGTGGGGATACTGTAATACTGCCATCGATGGAACGCTGGAATGCAGCAGCAGGAAACCCCCTAAAGAGATACCTCTCTGGGCGAAGCCGATCATCGATCGGGCAGTAAATATCTACGGCATGCTGGTTACGGCCTACGCGTGCGGCAGTGGCAACAAAGAAGCCTGCACAGAGGCGATCAAGGCGTCCTCGCCATTGTCGAAGAGAAGAACACCTAGACCCTGCAGCAGCTTCGTGCCCGGCACCAAGGTCCTCATGGCTGACGGCTCCCTCAAGCCGATCGAAGAGATCAAGGTTGGAGACAAGGTTCTCGCGACAGATCCCGAAACTGGCAAAATCGGGCCTCGCGTGGTCGTAACTCCAATTAGCAGTGAAGGTCCGAAGATGCTTGTCCAAATTACCGTCGATATCGACGGTAAGAAAGGCGAAGCGACTGGCGCCATCACCGCCACTAATAATCATCCTTTCTGGGTCGAGAAACTCCGCACATGGGTCCCGGCAGAGCAACTCAAACCTGGAATGTGGCTTCGGACCTCATCGGGCACCTACGTTCAAGTCTCTGCCACAATTCAGTGGACTGTACCTCACCAACATGTCCACAATCTGACAGTTGAGGACCTGCACACCTACTATGTGCTCGCTGGTGAGACTCCGGTTCTCGTCCACAACAACGGTGGCTGTTGGAAGACACGTTATGAGAAGGCAGGTGATCTCGCTAAGAAGTACACCGAGGGACAGTCGACTCGGGATCCGGCGTCGCAGTGGTACCACGAAATGCTGGACAAAGATGAACTTCTGAACGGGATCAACAAGGCTGCACAGGGAGACGGAATTGTTGTCTCGCGTAACGGTAAGATCCTTGGAGGTCATCACCGTTGGGATGAACTCCAAGCAAGGATCAAAGATGGGAGCATCGACCCGGATACACTGATTCGTCTCGATGTCTACGGCGGGGAGTAGCACTCTGATGCCTATGATTCCTTCAACTGACCCTGACTTCCGCGTATGTCAGATCAGTTTCGATACGCTGCTCGAGATCCAGCTGGAGGCGGAAGACCGAGGCTGGGGAACCCGATGGACCTCGGTGCGCGAACTCCGTAGCCAGGTCAAGGAAGAAGCCGTTCTCCTCCAATCGCTGATGCGTGAGGAGCGAGGAGGGGCTGTTCGCGCCTACCGATGCCTCCTGCTGTTCTCGACTGTAGACGGCAGAGATGCTGGCGGAATTACCACGATCGATATTGATCCGGCGAGGTTCGAATCGCTGGATCGGATCGATCGTGACCCGGATGTTCGGAAGGCGCTTGTCCGGATATTCTCCCTTGCACTGGGCGGGATTTCGACGGTCTCGAAGACGTAGTCGGCCCCTTGATGGTTTTCGCAGGAGACTGGATATCGCGCAAGGAAGCGGTGCTCACCGAGCTGGTTATTGTTTCGTAGGTTGAACTGTCTCTATCAGATCAAGGTATCTGCTCTTGTTGGATGGATATTTGAAGGCTCTTGCCGTGCTGGATAGCCCGTAATTTTGGCTAATGAACAATTTGCAATTTCACCCAACGTCGATCTAATTGGCTGAGGTCGTCACAGGAGTGCTTCTCTCTTCGAGAAGGCCCCGTGCGATCAGGCACGGGACCTTCTTCCGCAGTCGACGGCAACGTCAGTGGACAGGAGTCCCATAAAGCGGTGGGTTGTCGCCACCGTTGGGTTTGGGTGGTGCCCTCCGTGAGGGGATATCACTCAGAATGTCAACGGCTTGACGCTGTATGCGGAGCCAGACGGGTAATGACGCCGTCAGATGTTGGAGCCGTCCGAAGCCCCTGTCTTGGGGCGTTTTCGATAGGGTCTCGGCATGCATGATCGTCGTTTTGAGTTGATCTGTGAGGTCGAGCCGCCTACGCGTCCGGATCTGACGCGGGTGCGTCATCAGATCGGGGTGCTGAGCCCGGTGGCGGACTCGTTTCTGATCCCCGACAATCACATCGGGCGGGCGACGGTGTCGAGCGTGGCGGTCGCCCACGAGGTGCAGGCGATGGGCGCGCGCGGCATCGCCTGCCTCAACTCCCGCGACCGCAACCTGCTGGGCTTCCGCCGGGACCTGCTGACCGCCGCTGCGTACGGCGTCGACCGGTTCTTGTTCGTCTATGGCGACAAGCCCACCGCGGGCGGGCGGACCAGTGAGCTGACGGTGCGAACCATGGTCGAAGAAGCGCGTGCCGCGGTAGAGGAACCGACGTTTGGCGGCTGTGGCCCCTTCCAGGTCGGCGTCACCTCGGGACTGCGTGCCCTGCCGACCTGGAAGACCACGGCCGACTTCGTGTTCGTCCAGGTCAGCTACTCCCTGGAGAACCTGCTGCGCTGGCGTGAGAGCGTCTCGCTGGACGTGCCGGTCTACGCCGGGGTGATGGTGCTGGCCAGTGCGAACATGGCCCGCAACCTCGCCGCCAAGATTCCGGACATCGCCATCCCCGACCAGCTGGTCGCCGACGTCGAACGCGACAGGGACGCGGGCGTGACCGCCGCCTGCGAACAGGTCCTCGCCATCCGCGACAGCGGCGCCTTCGACGGGGTGCACCTGGTCCCCGTCAGCCGCTACCGGCAGGTCGCGGCACGCCTCGAACGCGACTTGTAAGGCCAAGTGGCCGTTACGCCTCGGTCGTCGGCGGTGAGCTCGTCGGCCTTCTTCTGGACAAGGACAGGTGTGAGGTAAAGCCGCCCGCAATGGTGCGGCGGACCGGGGTTGGGAAAGACGGCGTGTGATGCCGGGATCAGGGTGAAAACAAGAGAGGTAGGACTTTGCCTCATGACCACGGAGAGAATCTGAGGTGCTGGCGAGTCGAGTCGAAGCAGCTTGCGAGAAATTTCAGGAAATTCTCGCAAGCTGTGAAGGATGTTTTATCGACGCAGTCTCGTTCGGCACCATCGGGGGGCGTGACTATCTGGATGTCAGGCTCGTTCAGACTCAGAAGTGGGAGCAGGTGACGATACTTCTTGAAGGTGTTAGACACTTCTCAATCAGCGAAGGCTGGGATATACAAGGTTCTTTTGTCGATCAGATCTCGGTGTCATACCTGCCGAAGACTGATAGGCCCTGGCCTGTCGAGGCCGAGAGGCTGGTGACACGATTCGACGGGCTGCCGGAACTCTACTGGGTGCAGCTCGTTGGGCCAACGATGATCAGTGCGGTTGCCGCAATAATGACGGTGTCGACATCTCAGGACCTGCTGGAGGGTTGATAACCGCTCACCGTAACTTCCTGCGCGCATCGACTGGACGACTGTCGACACTGCCAGCATCCCTTCTCGGCCCAAGGCCTATACATGCGAATCCAGACACAAAACCTCTATGTTCGGTGATTTGGATCCGAGCCGGTACGGCTCACGCCCGTTGCTCCAGTCATCCCTTTGCCGATCACTTTGGATCTATGCGCGTCTACTGAAGCCGATGCCGCTTGATTTCTTCGAGGGCAAGAGCCCAGGGATAGGTTTCCGAGGTTTCGCCTCCGGCGCCGGGTGCATGGGGCTCGAACTGGCCGGGGCCGAGGAGGACGGGGATGCCTTCGGCGCGCAGGCTTTCGACGCTACGGCGGAACGGCACTCGTGAGGCGAAGGCACTGTTGACGAAGGGCAGCACGACCACGGGAATGCCCAGGCCAGGAGCCTCGGCGAGGAGGCCGAGGGCGTAGGTGTCGGCGATGCCCTGGGCGAACTTGTTGATCGTGTTGTAGGTCGCGGGGGCAACGATGATCGCGTCTGCTCTTGGGGGTCTGGGCTCGTCTGGCTTGCGGTACTGGCTGCGGACGGGGCGACCGGTTTGCTTCTCCAGGCCGGGGACGTCGATGAAGTCGAGAGCGGGCGGGGTGGCGATGATCTGGACGGTCCAGCCCTCGTCCTGCGCGAGCGTCACGAGACGGCCGACGTCACGGGCGGCGCCTGCGGCGCACACGATGATGTAGAGGACCTTGCCGGGCTGGGTCACGCGACGACTCCCAGGGATGCGGCGTATTCGCGGGCTTCGCGGCGGATGCTGGTCGGGGCTGTGACGGCGATGTCACGAACGAGCCGAAGTGCTGCTGGGCGGCTCGTGACCTCTTCGATAGCGATCTCTCCGGCGGCGCGCAAGACGTAGAGGGCCCTGTCGTGCTTGCCACACATGAGGAACGCTCGGGCGGTATCGAGCAAGAGTGTGGCCTTGCGCTCATTGATCGGCAGCTTGCCGAGATCGACCTGACGGGCGTAGTCGATCGCGGTTCCCGCATCGCCGAGCTTCAAAGCGACGTTCACCCGGTGGCACAGGACATTGGCGGGGCCGAACGCGGTCCATTGGTGGTTACCGTCGTAGCCGAGCCGTCGGGCCGCCTGGTCGGCCTCGTCGAGGAGTTCGGCGGCGGTGTGACGGTTACCGGTGTGTGCGGCGGCGACAGCTCCACTCAGGAGCAGGGATCCGTAGATCGACAGTTCGTCGCCGGAGGGCTGCTCGAGATCGGCATTCATGCGCGCGGCTGCGGAACTGGCCGTACTGGTGGCGACACGATGATGTTTTTCGTACATCAGAGCGCGGGTGAGGACGCGGGAGCTCGAACCGATCATTAGAGGGCTCTGGCTGGTGTGGGCGGCTTGGAGACTGCGATCTGCGGCGAGCCAGGCAAGCCCCTTGTTCTCTCGTTTGAACAGGATGGAAGCGGCCACATGATGCGCTTCGGAGGACAGCATGTGTGCTTGTAGCTTCGCATCGCCGTCCAGCACGGTGCAGGCGGCTCGAAGCGTACGGAGCAGGGGTGGAAGTTCGGTGACCACTCGCGAGTATCGGCAGGCCTGATAGTTTCGCTTGGCCTGAGCGATCATGGCGGCGATCAGGGTCAGATCGATGGGGCCATCTATAGGGGTGGAGTATTCGACCAGGGCCACAGCGAGGTTTTCGATGTCCTGGCCGTTGTTATGGGACTGTTCGGGCTGATTGAGTATTGCCCCGAACAAGGCGGCCCCGGTTAATCCGACGAACTCACGGCGTCGCATTTCGTCCCTGTCCTCCTCTCTGGAGAAGTCCACAGTACGGGGCACGGCTGCGGGAGTGTCAGCTTGCATGAGGTAGTCATCCCTGCCTGAGGTGACCGTATGGGCCACGCTCAGGGCCAGTCCATCCGTGGCGCGAGCGCGTTTAGTAGGGACGAAGCCCAAGTCCTCCGGGTCCCTGTGAGTGAGCTCCCTCAAGGCCAGGCGGTAAGGCTCGCGCGGCCACGAGACTTCCCCTGCTTCCCAGCGGCGAACCCGTTCCTCGTCGCATGCCAGGTGGTATTTGATCCCGCTGGCCGTGAGATTGAGCATTTTGGCCATTTCGCCGCGCGATAAGCCGGCGTTCTGACGCCATGCCCGAAGTTGGATGTTAGGGCTGGTGTGGGCCATTTCTGGCTTTCCTCCCGCCGTAGGAACCCGAAAGGGGTTAAGAGGGGGGTCTTTTGGAGGGTGTCGTGATTCTTCTTTGCCGGTGGACTTGCCATCAGGCAACCACGGTACGTCAGCCCGTCTTCCGTCGCAGGGAGCGCTGATCAATTCGAAGGGATGGCGATGATGACCCGGCCAGGCGAGCCCAGCGAGAAAACGGTCCCGTCCTTCACATATGGAGGACAGAAATGTTTCGACTGCCCCGCACGCGGCCGGGCCGAAGGGGGCGCGCAATGAACCCAATCATGCGAGCCGTTGCGGCCCACCTGTACGAGCAACAGCAGCAAAAAGAGGCCCGCCTCCTCACGCTGCTGCGTGATGCCCTCCTGCGGCTCGGCATTCCCGCCGAGCTGCGCGACAACGACACCGCACTGATGGTTCCCCGTCCACAGGTGGGGCTTCCAGTGTGGGTGTTCGTCGGGTACGGCGGGGCCTTCTACTCCTGGCAGTCCGCCGAGAAGCGCCACCCGGTGGATGACGTGGACGGCACGGCCCAGGTTCTGGCCGACTACGTCGGTCGATAAACGGGCACGGCGAGGCAGTTGAGTCCCCGACCTGGAGGGGGTCGGGTGACGCTTCCCCCTGTCTCGTCGTGCCGTTCATCTCCCGGCAGGCAGAGATGCTGATGCATGCGCCCACCCCCGGCGTGCGTCCTTTCCCCCGCTCCCTGCCTGCCGGGACTCTTACCTGTGCGGAGATCTCCTGTGTCACGCGATGCGTCTTCACCACGCTCGGTGTATGAGCGACGAGTCCCTTCCTGCTGATCTACTTGCCGAGGTCACACAGCGGATCCCTCTTTGGCAGGCTCGGGTGAGACATCGGGAGGAAGTAACCTCCTGAGCTGCGAATAGGGCGAGATGGGACTAAAGAAGGGGCGTTTCAGCGTGGCACGCGTTCTTGTCAGTGCCAGGTGCCATGATCGGTCGATGCCGGAGAACAGTGCTTCAATCGCGTCCTTCTGGGATGCTTTCGCCGCGTCCTTCGACGAGGAGGCCGACCACGGCCTTCGCGATCCCGACGTCAAGGCTGCGTGGGCAGAGCGCTTGCGCTCATGGATGCCTGATTCGCCTGCCGATGTCTTGGACCTGGGGTGCGGCACCGGCTCGTTGTCCCTGGTGCTCGCCGAGCAGGGCCACCGACCGGTCGGGGTGGATCTGGCGCCGCTGATGATCGAACAGGCTCGGCGCAAGCTCACCGCGGCCGGCTTCGACGCCGTGATGATGGTGGGCGACGCGGGCAACCCGCCCGTGCAGGCCGGGACGTCCTTCGACGTGATCCTCTCCCGTCACCTGCTGTGGACCCTGCCTGACCCGCAGGAGGCGTTGCGCCGGTGGATCGGCCTGCTGCGCCCTGGAGGGCGCCTGGTGCTCATCGAGGGGCGCTGGGCGAGTGCTGAACCGGGCGAGGACCAGTCCTATGTGGTCGGATCCGAGGCGATGCCGTGGATGGGCGGGGTCGAGGCCGAGCGGCTTGTGCGGACACTGCGGCCGGTAGTGAAGACGTTGCGTGTCGAGCCACTGCTTGACCCCGCTCTGTGGGGGCGTTCCATCCAAGACGAGCGATATGCCGTTGTTGCCTTCGTGTAGCAGCCCATCTCTCATGCTGTCTTCTGGGGAGGGGCAGCTGTGCGGCTGGCCAGCGCGAACATGGCCTGCAACCTCGCCGCCAAGATCCCGGACATCGCCATCCCTGGCCAGCTGGTCGCCGACGTCGAACGTGATCGGGACGCGGGCGTGGCCGCCGCCTGCGAACAGGTCCTCGCCATCCGCGACAGCGGCGCCTTCGACGGGGTGCAGTGCACCTGGTCCCCGTCAGCCGCTACCGGCAGGTCGCGGCCCGTCTCGAACGCGACTTGTAAGGCCGAGTGGCCGTCACACCTCGGTCGTTGGCGGTGGGCTCGCCGATAGGGGAGTAGCGCGGGGTTTCAGTCGAGGTCGAACTTGCCTTGCCGTACGCCTTCGATGAAGGCTTTCCAGTCGTCGCGCTGGAACACGAGGGTGCCGCCGTCGCGGTCCTTGGTGTCGCGGACGGCGACGGCGTCGTCGACGAACGCTACTTCGACGCAGCTTGCTCCGCTGCCGCTGAGGCTGCTCTTGCGCCAGTGTGCACGGGAGAGGTCGGGCTGCTGCATCCTGTTTCCTTCCGCTAGTGATCTTCGCGTAGGGATGCGATGAGCGCGGTCGTGTCGGTGGGGCTGAGCGCTATCGCGCGAAGATGCTCACAAATATCGTTATACCGCTGAATGTCTGTCTCCTTTTCAATAAACAGATCACCGGCCATGCTGTCGATGTAGATCACGTCGGGGTCGTCCGCGGGAAACTTCAGGACGATGAAGCTGCCGGGCATTCCCGGATGGGCCCCGGCGGAGAAGGGGATGACCTGAACGGTGATATGCGGGCGCTGGGCCTGCTGGATGAGGTGTGAGAGCTGGTCGCGCATGACAGCATCGCTGCCGACTGTCCGGCATAGAGCAGCCTGATCCATGATCGCCCACAGCCGAAGCGGTGTCTCGTTCTCCAGGAGAGCCTGTCGTTGCATCCTGGCGGTGACGAAATTCTCCACTTCCGCTTCGGCGGCGGTTGGGAGTACGCCTCGGATCACTGCTCGCGCGTAGTCCTCGGTCTGTAGCAGGCCCGGGATGAACAGCGACTCATAGTTGATGGCCTGTTGAGCCTCGGCCTCCAGGCTGATGAGAGCGGTGTACTGGTCGGGGAGGTTGGCGTCGAAACTCTGCAACCAGCCGCGCTGTTTGGCCTCCTTCTGCAAGGCCATGAGGTCGGCGCGGCGGCTACCGGTAACGCCGTAGGCGTCGAGCAGGGCGATGAGCGTCCGGAGCTGAGGCTTGGTCTTGGCCGTCTCGATCCGATAGAGCGTGACGATGTTGACGCCGGTCTTCTCCGCGACATCGTCCTGAGACAGTCCGGCGTCTTGGCGAAGGTGGCGCAGTTCGGCTGCCAGGCGACGTAGGCGCACGGTAGGGGGTTGGCGTCTACTCGACGGCCCGGGTGTATTTTCGCCCATTCCCTGCTTCTCTCGCATTTCAACACCTTCCCGGATTATGTAGGCACTACAAATGTAGCCCTTGCGTTTACTCAGAGTGATGCTGCATGCTCTGAGAGTCAAGCCTTCCAGGTCGGTTCCCCTCTGGAAGGCAAATCTCAGACGGCCGGGCGGACGATCTTCCCTCCCGATGCGGCCCACCCCTGTCGGGTGTCCGTCCGGCGCAAGCGGTACGGCCGACGGCAGTCCCCATGCCGTTTCCCGGTCGTGCCTCCCGTAGGACCGGCGCCGTTTCCCCGCCCCGTGGGAAAGAGCAGCGCCCCCGTCTGCCAACGGCGCCGGTTCTACGCCCGACATGCGGATCAGGAGCGGGTGAAAATGACCGGTGTCATCCCCAGAAGGCCCTATCTGGAACTCTCCGTCTTCCCGACCTCGCCCTACTACGCGCGGATGCACGTTCAACGTGTGCTGGAAGGATGGCGGCGAGAGGATCTGGTTGAGACGGCTCAGCTCGTCGTCTCGGAACTGGTGTCCAACGCGATCAAGGCGAACGTCCGACATCCTGCCTGCTCAGAGGGAGCGGCACACGGAAGTCCTGACCATGTCTGGGTTGACCTGTATCGAGCCGGTGCGGCCGTCGTGCTGCGAGTCTGGGACGCCAGTCGTACTCCACCCGTGCTCAGATCCCCTGACCTGGACGATGAGGGAGGCCGTGGCCTTTGTCTCGTCGACATGCTCGCGAGCAGCTGGGGCTACTACTGGCCGGCGCCGGGCGGGAAGATCGTGTGGTGCACCTTGACCGCTGCAGAGAGTGAGACTCGGGACAGTAAGTTGTAAGAGTTGTACGATTTCTGGGCATGATCGAGATGCCGATCAGTGAAGCCCGAGAGCACCTCGCCGAGGTGGTGGGTCGGGCGCGCTACGCCAAGGAAGAGACCGTGCTGACCCATTACGGGCAGCCGGTCGCGGTAGTGATCTCCATTGAGACCTATCAGAAACTCACCCAGGGTCACGCAGAGGTGCCCGAGTATGATCTTCCTGCCGAGATCCGGGCGCAGATCGATGAGGGTCGCCGTCACCCCGAGCGGCAGAGCCCCCGACCACGTCGGGCCGGACGGAGAATGACCGCTTGATCAGCTTGATCACATTCTGCTCAGCCGCCGACGGCTCTACCGGTGGACATCATGTCCTGGGACGCATGAACCACGAACCTCTCCCTGGCTTCGACCAACACGAGATCAGGAAGAGGTGCCACAAGCCCAGGCAGGATTACATGGCCGGAGCTCTGGTTCTGCCCACCTAACTTGCTTCGCGAAGTGGCTCGAACTGGACGGTGAGCCGTACCTCGAGGGCTTCTGCGAGACGCTCAAGCATGGGGATGGTAGGCATGGTGCCACCTGCCTCGAAACGCGCGACCGCTGGCTGCTGGAGGCCGGCTTGTTCAGCCAGTTCGGCCTGGGTGAGGCCGAGTTCCTCGCGGCGGCGCCGTACGGCATCGCCGAGTTCGAAGCGGAGGCGAGCAGCCTCGTAGGCGGCACCGGCTCCGGGGCGGCTCATGATCTCGGCGCGTTTGTCCGACCATGCCTTGCGCTCGCCCATGTCGATCACTCCTCGTCCGCCGTGTGCGCCTCGGTGATGCATCGCTGCATAGCCCGCACCGCTCGTTCGACCTCAGCCGTCTCCCGCGTCCGCTGCTTGCGAAAGACCGTGAGCAGGATGATGCGCCTGCCCGGGGCGATCCAGTAAGTGATCCGCACCGCTTCGCGGGAGAGATGGAAGCGGAGTTCTCGAAGCTTGCCGCGCAGTTGCCTGGTGTACGGCTCGTCGAGAAGCACGCCACGCTCGGCCAGCAGGTCGACGTAGAACACAGCCGTCTCCTGATCATCCTGGCTGAGCGAGTCAAACCACTCGTCGACCTCGGCCTCCAGTTCCACCTCTCCCCAAGTCATAACACGGACGTTATATGGACGGCAAGTGCCGCATCCGCCGAACAGGAAATCAGCCCGGCTCAGGGGGATTTCGGGTGTTGGGGCGGTGTCTCCCGAGGGCTTGGTGTGGGGCGTCGGATGAACATTCTCAATGGGTGTGAGCCTCGGTAGTGGAGGCTTGTTCTGGGATAGCGTCGCGTTCATGAGCGAACTCGACAGCCGCCTGCGCGCGGTGTGCGACATGGCCGTCGCCGACTCCCGTGAGATGGCGGGCCGTCACGAGTATGACGGGCTGATCCAGGATCTTTCGCCTGAGGGCGTGCGGGCGGGGCTGGCCGCGATCGGTGAGGGGAAGCTGCCCGACGACCCCCACGACGCCGCTCACCTGGAGATCTTCGAGGTGGCCATCAGGGCCAGGTTCGGTGAGCTGGAGCTGCACCGGCGCAGCCCTCTGGAGCACCTGAACAATCTTGACCTGGCCGTCTACGACCGGGAGTACGCCCCGGAGGAGGAGCGAACCGCCGCCAAGTTCGCCCATCTCGCCCGCTGGCCCGAGGCCGTGGACAACGCGGTCGCCTCGCTCGACCTGCTCAGCGCGCCGGTCGCGACCGCGTTGCTGGGAGCGGTCCGGGGCCTGGCGGGCGGGGTGCCGAAGGAGGCGGAGGAGCCCATACGCGAGGCGGCGCTGAAGGCCCATGCCCGCCTGGTCCGGCACGTCGAGGAGGCCTCGCGCTCGGGCGACCCGGACGCGTCCCTTGGCGCCGAGGGCCTGTCCCTGCTGATGGGCACGGATGAGGGACTTCCGGTGGACCTGGGCGCGCTCGCCGGGCGAGCCGACGCCGAACGCGACCGGCTCATGGCGCGGCTCACCGAGGCGTGCGCGAAGCTGGGCCAGGGTGACCGGCCGCCGCTGGACGTCGCGCGCGAGCTGGTCCGCGACCACCCGGGCATCGACGGTGTGATCGACGCCGCGCGGGCGGGCGCCGAGAAGGCGGTCGCCTTCACCCGTGAGAAGGACCTGGTGCCCTACCACGACGGCGAGTGCCTGGTCGGCCTGGCGCCCGAGTCGCGCCGCTGGGCCATGGCGATGATGAGCTGGGCCGCGCCGGGCGAGCCCGACGCCCCCTCGTGGTACCACATCACCCCGCCCGATCTCTCCTGGCCGGAGCGAGACATCGAGGAGTGGCTGGAGGTCTTCAGCGAGACCACCCTGCCCGCGATCAACGTGCATGAGGTCGCCCCCGGGCACTTCTCCCACGGACGCGCCCTGCGCCACGCCCCCTCCGAGGTGCGGCGGACGCTGATGTCGATGTCGTTCGCCGAGGGCTGGGCGCACTACGCCGAGGAACTCTGCGTCGAGGAGGGCTTCGCGCCCGACGACCCGCGCTTCGAGATCGGGGTCTGGCTGGAGGCGCTGATCCGGGTGACCCGGCTGGCCTGCGCCATCGGCGTGCACACCGGCGCGATGACCGTCGAGGAGGGGGCTCGCCGTTTCGAGGCCGACACCCACCTCGCCGGTCCCGCGGCGATGTCGGAGGCGGCGCGGGCCACCTTCGACCCGACCTACGGCCGTTACACCTGGGGCAAGCTGGAGATCCTCGATCTCCGCGAGCGGGCCAGGGCCGAGTGGGGCGCCGGGTTCAGCCTCAAGCGCTTCCACACGGCCATGCTCGACCTCGGCTCCCCGCCTCTCGGCCTGCTCCACGGCGCGCTCTAGGAAACTCCGATCATGGCCCGGCCGTACCCCCGTGAACGGTTTGAACACCACGCGGGTGGCGGCCGGGCCGCGGGGGATGGAGACGTGGTCGCGATCTTCCTCTTTTCCCATGTGAGAGCGGTTTCGCACCTATGAGTAACCACGCTGATGAGCGCCGATAGACTGAACTCACCGCTGTGTTCTCTTTGGGGGTCTTGGTGTCTGAGTTCGACACGGTCCTGGTCGTCGATTTCGGCGCGCAGTACGCGCAGCTGATCGCGCGACGGGTGCGTGAATGCCATGTCTACTCCGAGATCGTTCCGTCGACGATGTCGGTCGAGGAGATGATGGCCAAGAAGCCCAAGGCCATCATCCTGTCCGGCGGTCCCTCGTCGGTCTACGCCGAGGGCGCTCCCGCTGCTCCCGCAGGCCTGTTCCAGACCGGGGTGCCGACCTTCGGCATCTGCTACGGCTTCCAGGTCATGGCCCAGGAGCTCGGCGGTCAGGTGGCCAAGACCGGCCTCGCGGAGTACGGCGGGACCCAGCTCGACGTGAGCGAGGAGGGCGTGCTCTTCGCGGGCCTGCCCGCCACGCAGTCGGTCTGGATGTCCCACGGCGACGCTGTCGCCGTCGCCCCCGAGGGCTTCGCCGTCACCGCCGCGACCGAGCAGACCCCGGTCGCCGCCTTCGAGCACCCCGAGCGCGGCCTGTACGGCGTGCAGTTCCACCCCGAGGTCCTCCACTCCGAGCACGGCCAGGCCGTGATGAAGCACTTCCTCGACGCCGCGGGCTGCCGCCCCTCCTGGACGATGCTCAACATCGTCGAGGACGCCGTGGAGGCGGTCCGCACCCAGATCGGCCCTGAGGGCCGTGCCATTTGCGCGCTCTCCGGCGGCGTGGACTCCGCGGTCGCGGCGGCCATGGTGCAGCGGGCCATCGGTGACCGCCTGACCTGCGTGTTCGTCGATCACGGACTGCTGCGTAAGGGCGAGGCCGAGCAGGTCGAGCGTGACTTCGTGGCCGCCACCGGCGTCAAGCTTCGCGTGGTGGACGCCCAGGATCGCTTCCTCAAGGCGCTCGACGGGGTGACCGACCCGGAGGAGAAGCGCAAGATCATCGGCCGTGAGTTCATCCGGGTCTTCGAGGACGAGCAGCGCGCCATCATCGCCGACGGCCCGGTCGACTTCCTCGTCCAGGGCACGCTCTACCCCGACGTGGTCGAGTCCGGCGGCGGCACCGGCACCGCCAACATCAAGTCCCACCACAACGTCGGCGGTCTCCCCGACGACCTGCGGTTCTCGCTGGTGGAGCCACTGCGCGCACTGTTCAAGGACGAGGTCCGCCGCGCGGGCGAGGAACTGGGCCTGCCCGCCGCGATGGTCTGGCGCCAGCCGTTCCCCGGCCCCGGCCTGGGCATCCGCATCGTCGGCGCGGTCACCCGCGAGCGCCTGGAGATTCTCCGGGAGGCCGACGCCATCGCCCGTGAGGAGCTCTCCCGCGCGGGTCTCGACCGGGAGATCTGGCAGTGCCCGGTCGTCCTGCTCGCCGACGTCCGCTCGGTGGGAGTCCAGGGCGACGGCCGGACGTACGGCCACCCGATCGTCCTGCGCCCGGTCTCCAGCGAGGACGCCATGACCGCCGACTGGTCCCGGGTTCCCTACGATGTGCTCTCCCGCATCTCCACGCGGATCACCAACGAGGTCCCCGAGGTCAACCGCGTGGTTCTTGACGTGACCAGCAAGCCGCCGGGCACCATCGAGTGGGAGTAGAACCAACGGCGCGGCCCCCGGAGTCCCTCCCCGGGGGCCGCGCCGTTTTTCGCACCGGTTGCTGTGCGGTTCTCGTGCCGTTTCCCGTGCTCATCCGGTCTTGCGGAGGCCGAGGTACTGCAGGGCGGCGAAGCCACCGACGGTGGCCGCCTGCATGACGACCCAGATGGCGCCGAGGGTCGTGACGCCCAGGCCTCCCATCGCCAGTTCGGCGACGCTGACCACGGCCCACAGGGCGTTGAGGACGACGACCGCCAGGGCGGCGCTCCGGTTCACGCGAGCCGGCTGGGCGATCAGCCCGACCGCGACGCCGTAGACGGCCAGGAACGCGCCGATGCCGTACTGGAGGGCGACCGGCAGGCCGAGCAGGTCGTTGATCGGACCGGCCAGGAGCAGGTAGGCCAGGCCGTTGGCGCCGGTGACGACGGCGTCCAGGCGCAGCGCCAGGCGCAGGAGCTTCTGGGTGTCGATGGAGGCGGCGGGGGCGGTGGTGATGGCGGTCATGTCTGGAAGCCTTTCCGGGCGAGAGGGCGAGAGGGCGAGAGGGCGAGAGGGCGAGAGGGCGAGAGGGGCTGAGCGCGCGATCAGCTGGGGCGGTCAGTTGAGGACCGCCGGTTGAGGATGGTCGGCTGAGGCGCGTCGGTTGAGGCCGGTGAGTCGGTTGAGACCGGTCAGAGGGCCGGTCAGAGGGCCGGGACCTGGTCGAGGAAGCCGTGGACGCTCTGGATGCGGCCGTCCTCGGTCAGGACCGCGACGTCGAAGCCGATCACGATGGCCTCGCCGCCTTCGGGGCCGAGGTTCCAGGTGAAGCGGGCCAGGTTGTGGTGGGCGTCGACGTCGCCACCGAGAGTGAAGACCAGCCCGGGGAACTGCTGCTGGACGGCGGCGATGGTGGCGTCGATCGCGTCGCGGCCGGCGATGTCGACCAGGGGGTCGATGTAGCAGGCGTCCTCGGTCCAGATCTCGTCGATCTCCGCGCGGCGTTCGGCGGCGTCGGTGAGGTTCCAGGTGGCCAGGTAGCGCTCGACCAGCTTGGTGATGTCGTTCATGTCGCTCGTCTCCTTGCTGTTTCCTGTGGTTGTTCTTGCAGGTCATTAAGTTACGGAGATCGGCGAAACGGGGAATCTGTCATCCGCTGGTACTTCTGAGGCGCGCTATCTGTCGGCTTAGGTACTCTCGGCCCCGTCGGCCGTTTCAACGGAGCAGAGATATGGCAACTGGTCCCGTTTCGTGAGTAGTGGGTGGGTAGGTGGGAGCGGGTGTCTATGACAGCTGCCACGCCCTTGTCTCTCCGATCCGCCACCGGCGCACGGCTGGCCTGGCTGGACGCGCTGCGCGGTATAGGCGCGGTCGCGGTGCTGCTGGAACACCTGCTGCCCTGGTTCATGCCTGCGCTCCGGCCGTACTGGTTCAACCTCGGGATGTACGGCGTCCTGGTGTTCTTCCTGGTCAGCGGCTATATCATCCCGGTCTCTCTGGAAGGGCGCGGTGATGTGCGGGCCTTCTGGATCGGCCGGGTGTTCCGGCTCTACCCGGTCTACCTGCTGGTCGCGCTCGTCGTCCTCGTCATGGCCATCTGGGTGCCGGTCCGCGAACAGGTGCCCCGCGACCTGTCGGCCGTGTTCGCGCACGCCACCATGCTGCTGGACGTGGTGCACACGGGAGGTCTGGCCGACACTATGTGGACGCTCTCCTATGAGATGGTCTTCTATCTGCTGGTCACCGCGCTGTTCATCCGTGGCCTGCACCTTCGGAGCGGAGCCTTCGCCGTGGGGTTCGGCGCCCTGTCGGTCGGTGTGGGGCTGGTGCTGCCCGTGCCGTTGTTGGAGGGTTCCTGGCCCGCTTACGCTTCGGGCGCGGTGTTCATCGTGGGAATGGTGTGCCTGATCAGCGGCCGGTTCAGGGTCGTCGCGGGCTATGTCCTCGGCGCGATGGCCCTGCTGTTGCTGATCTTCGGCAGCTTCGTGCCGTGGCTGGGGGCGGCGATCCTCGCGGTGATGTTCACCGGGACCGCGATCCGTCGCTGGGAGCAGGGCGTGGGCGGGCTGTGGCCGGTGATCGTCGCGACCGTGCTCGTGGCCCTGGCCCCGGCATGGTCGATCCATGCGGACTGGTGGTGGGTCCAACCCCACGTGTGGCTCGCCACGATGGCACTCGCGGGAGTCACGTTCGCGGGTGCGATGGCTTTGCGTGACCGTCGTCTGCCGCGCTCTCTCATCGGCCTCGGCCTGATCAGTTACTCGCTCTATTTGCTGCACCACCCGCTGCTGAGGCTCGTGTGCGCCATCGTCGGAGATGTGAGAGCCATGCAGCCGGTGGTGCAGCTGTCGCTGTCGGCGGCTTCCGTCGCCGTGGTGTTGGTCCTGAGCCGGCTCACCTACCGCTACGTGGAATTGCCCATGCAGCGGTGGGGAAGGCGAGTGGTCTAGGAACCGTCGGCGGGCGACTCGCCGCTGTCGGCGCTGTCGGCGCTGTCGATGGGCGCCTCGGACGGGAGGTTCTCGTCCTTCTCGCTGCCGACCGGGTAGACGTCGCCGGCCTCGAGCTGCTGCGCACCGCGCAGAGAGGAGACGGAGACGACGTGGTAGCCCTGCTTCTGCAACGCGACCAGCAGCTTGGGCATCACCTTGACGGTCTGCTCGACCCAGTCGTGCATGAGGATGACGCCGTCACGCTTGGCGTTCTTGAGCACCTCGTTGTAGATGGCCTTCTCGTCCCTGGTCGCCCAGTCGCGGGAGCCGCCGTTCCACAGCACGATCGGCAGGCCCATCTCCTTGGCGATGGTCTGGACCCGGTCGTCCATCTCGCCGTACGGCGGGCGGAACATGGTCGGTGCCTTGCCGGTGATCTGCTTGACGATGTCCTGCGTCTTGGTCAGTTCCTCGCGGATCTTGTCCTCGGACACCTCGCGCAGGTGCGGGTGGGTGTAACTGTGGTTGCCGAGCTCGTGGCCTTCGGCGGCCATCCGCTTGGCGAAGGCCGGACGGGCCTTCACGTACTGGCCCTCAAGGAAGAACGTGGTCTTGGCCTTGTACTTCTTGAAGGTGTCGAGCAGCTTGTCGGCATACTTGCCCGGGCCGTCGTCGAAGGTCAGCGCGATGCACTTGACCTTCGCGCAGTCCACGGGAGCGGCCTTGGCGGCGGACTTGGCCTTGTCCGCCGTTTTGGGCTTGTCCGCGCTCCACGCGGCGGCCGGTGTGGAGATCAGGGCCAGCGCACATGATGTGGCCAGCAGCATTCGGGTAGGAGACTTCATGAGGGGAGCTCCGGGTCAAATTGACGTCGGGTCGAATGGGCATCTTACCGAGACGCCAGATAACTTCTGGGGTTGATGTGTCACGATGTCCTGTGAACGCCCTGTCCGCGCCCGTATGGCCTTATGGGTGAAGATCATCGTCGTTGTGCCGGGCCGCTGAGCCCGACCGTGCCGTGCGCCGCACGAAGACCGGGAAGCCAACCCGTCTGACGTGTCCTTCCACCGGGCGCGGGGGATGGTCAAGTCTCGGTCAGCTGGGTCCATTGCGGTCACATTCTGGAGTCACCCGCTCGGTTCGCGAAGCCATGCTGGCTCACGTGACGATGTCTGCCGCGCGCTCATGACTGCCAGGGTTCGCATTCGACGGGCACCCCGGCTCTCCGCCGCGCTTGGCGACCGCCCGGTGCCCCGGCATGCGGTTCACGCAGTCCTGGCCCGGCCGTTCCGTGACCACCGTCACCGGCCTGCCGAACCGCGCCACGCCGGTCATCTGCCGCCCGTCCCCCCGAGCTTTCGACCACCGGAGGACCCATCGTGTCTCTAGTGAGCATCGTCGTGCCCATCTACGACGTGGAACCGTACCTTGAGGCGTGCCTGGCGTCCTTGGCCGCGCAGACCTGGAGGGACATCGAGGTCGTCATGGTGGACGACGGCTCTCCCGACTCCAGCGCGGAGATCGCCGCGGCCTTCGCCGAGCGCGACGGGCGGTTCCGGCTGATCCGGCAGGAGAACGCGGGCCTGGGCACCGCGCGGAACACCGGCATCAGGAGCGCGACCGGGGAGTTTCTCGCCTTCCTGGACAGCGACGACATGCTCCCGCCGACCGCCATCGAGACGATGCTGTGCAGCCTGCTGGAGAGCGGCTCCGACCTCGCCACGGGAAACGTGCTCCGCTTCAGCGGGCAGGGGGTGCGCCAGTCGTCGATGCACAAGGCGATCTTCACCCATTCGACCCAGCGGACCCACGTGACCAGGAACGACATCCTGCTGAAGGACAGGCTGGTCACCAACAAGCTCTGGCGCCGCTCCTTCTGGGACAAGCACGGGCTGAGCTTCCCCGAGGGGGTCCTCTGGGAGGACATCGCGGTCGCGCTGCCCGCGCACTTCCTCGCCGAGTCGGTGGACGTGCTGTCCACCCCTGTCTACCTGTGGCGGGAACGGGAGGGGGAGAGCACGTCGATCACGCAGAACCGGGCACATGTCAAGGGGATCGAGGACCGGTTCGCCGCGGTGGGGTCGGTGCGGCGTTTCCTCGCCGACACCGGCCGGGCCAAGTATCTGCCCGCGTGGGACAGGATGGTCCTCGACAGCGACCTGCCGAACTTCCTGCAGGTGCTGGACCAGGCCGACAAGGCGTTCCGGCAGCGCTTCCTCGACCTGGCGAACGCCTACATGGACGAAGCCGGTCCGAAGGTCCTCGCGCGCGTCCCGGCGCAGCGCCGGGTGAAGTGGGCTCTCGTACGGCAACGCCGCGTGGACGACCTCATCCAGTTGCTGGAGTGGGACAGGACGGTGAAACCGACCGCCCGCGTCGTCGGAGGCATGCGCAGGTATCACCTCTCCAGCCCGGTGCCCGTCGAGCGGTCGGCCACGCGGATGCGCGAGGAGCTGGAGCTGCGGCAGCGGGTGGACGGCCTGCGCTGGCAGGACGGCAGGCTGCTCGTCGAGGGCCGGATCTCGCTGCGCTACATGCGTCCCCGCAAGCGGATCCACCAGCATGTCTTCGCCTGGTTGGTCTCGGAGACCGGTCGCAGGATCCGGCTTCCGGTCAGGACCCGGCGGGCCCTGTCGCTGATCGACACCGGTCCGCGCAGGCGTAAGGACTGGTGCGGGTTCGAGCTGGTCATCGACCCGGCCACGCTTCCCCGTGGCTCGTCGTGGCAGGTCGAGCTGCGTGTGCTGCACCGGGGCCTCCTACGGAGGGGCAGGCTGGCCAACCCGGCTCCGGCCGCGCAGCGGGTGGAGGGCGTGGAGATCGAGCCCGGCGTCCTGTCCTGGACGGAGTGGACGGCGGCCGACGAGTTCACGCTCCGGGTGGAGCAGCCGGCCGCCCAGGTCACCAAGCACTGGGTGGCCAACGGCAGGCTGCACATCAGCGGTCGTTGCGGGGGAGATCTGGGTGCCGCTCCGACGCTGCGGCTGACCCGGCCGCAGGGCGGCCGGGATCGGCGCTACCCGATGGTCACCTCCGACGGCCGCTTCCACGTGGTGGTCGACCTCGACGGGGTGCTGTCCGAGCGGTGGCCAGGCCTCGATCCGTCGAGTCTGGAGATGAGCGCCCTCAACCCCGGCGCCGAATGGCGTTTCGAGGTCGTCCCGAAACAGGGCCGGGCCCAGCCGCTGGTCGTCGCCGGGGACGTGGAACGCGGTCTCCACTCCCTGTGGGACCGGGACGTCATGGTGAGCCGATCCTGGACGGGAGAGCTCGTGCTGCGCGAGCAGCGGCCGACGTTCTACGTGGAGCGGGTGAGGTGGACGGAGCGGGGCCATCTTGAGCTGACCGGGGCCCCGATGCGCCCGATCGACGGCCCGGCGTGGCTGGTCGTCACCTCGCGGAGCCGGCTCACCGAGCGGCTGTTCCCGGTCACCGAGAACGGTGCGACGGTGACGCCCGAGGCGGTCGACACGCTCGCGGGCCGGGTGCCGCTGCCCGCCGGGACGCACGGCTTCGCGGTCCGGACCGCCACGGGTGACATGCGGGTGGAGTTCCCCCCGTCCGTGCCGCTGGAGCACGTCGGGCGGCGGACGTTCACCTTCGACACCGACTTGATGGCCGAGGCCGTACTCGCCGTGAGCGACGAGCTGGGTGCCGAGGGCAGGCCGAAGGCGCAGCGGGCGCTGCGCGGCGGGTTCTACTCCTCGCGGCGTAACGATCCGCTCCGGCCCGCGGTCTTCTTCGACTGCTACTCCGGCAAGCAGTTCTCCGACAGCCCGAAGGCGATCTACGAGGAGCTGCTGGGGCGAGGCGTCGAGCTGGAGTTTCTGTGGAACGTCCGGGACGGCCAGGTGGAGCTGCCGGAGGGGGTGACGCCGATCCGGCGATACGGGCGGGAGTACTACGAGGCGCTGGCCCACTGCCGATACGTCGTCACCAACACCCACCTGCCCTCCTGGTTCGAGCGCAGGCCGGACCAGACGGTGCTGCAGACCTGGCATGGTTCTCCGCTCAAACGGGTCGGTGTCGACGTCGAGAAGGTGCCGTTCGCCCGGCAGGACCATCATGAACGGCTGGCGCGGAAGACCTCCCAGTGGAGCCACCTGATCTCGCCGGGCCCGTGGTGCACCCCGATCTTCCGGAGTGCCTTCCGGTTCGAGGGGGAGATCCTGGAGACCGGTTTTCCCCGCAACGACGTCCTGCGCCGCGGAGAGCAGGACGGGCTCCGGGAGCGGCTCGGCCTGCCGGAGGGCAAGAAGGTCATCCTGTATGCCCCGACCTGGCGGGACGACAAGTTCTACGCCAAGGGACGCTACCGGCTCGACCTGCGGCTGGATCTCCAGCGGATGTACGAGGAGCTCGGCGAGGATCACGTGCTCATGATCCGCAGGCATCCGAGCGTCATCGACAGGGTGCCCCGTGTCGGCAGAGACTTCGTCATCGATGTGTCGACATATCCGGATATCCAGGATCTGTATGTGGTCGCGGACGCCCTGATGACGGACTACTCGTCGGCGATGTTCGACTTCGCGGTCACCGGCAAGCCGATGCTCTTCTACACCTACGACCTGGAGTACTACCGCGACGAACTGCGGGGCTTCTACGTCGACTTCGAGGCCGAGGCCCCCGGCCCGCTGCTGCGGACGACGGAGGAGGTCGTGGCGGCCCTCAGGAACCTCGGTGAGGTGGGGGCCAAGTACGAAGGCCTCTACGAGACGTTCGCGGCCACGTTCTGCCCGCTGGACGACGGCCGTGCCGCGGCGAGGGTCGTGGATCGCGTCTTCGGGTAGCCGTTCCAGCCGGAGCCACCCGTTCCAGCCGGAGGCCGCCCGATCCGGCCGAAGTCCATCCAGTCCGTCCAGTCAAAGGCCGAAGAGCGCCTCTTCGGCCTTTGGGGTCTCCAAAGCAACTGATCGCAGTGGCGCGGGTCGGTCAAGAAGTGGCATGGAGATCTTCTAGTAGTTACAGAGCGTAGATGTCAAGAGACCCTGCGTCGCCATGCTGGAACGCATGAGGGCCTACTCGTTGAACGACGTTCGCGCGACCCGCAAACGAAAAGACTCCTGGTGGACGGTCTTCCTGGTTGACCCGGTGGCGTGCAGGCTCACACTGCTCGTGGCCAACCACACCGCCGTCACGCCTAACGGGCTCACGCGTCTGTCGCTGGCCCTGGGGCTGGGATCGGCGGCCTGCTTCGCGTTCGGACAACTCGTGGCGGGGGCCGCGCTGTTCTACGTGAGCTTCATGGTCGACTGCATGGACGGGAAGATCGCCCGGCTCAAGGGGACGGGGACCGCGTTCGGCCTCTGGCTCGACTACGTGGGCGATCGGATCCGCGTGGTCTGCTGCGCGACCGGCCTGGCGTTCGGGCAGTACGTGGCGACGGGGGACGTCTCCTACATCCTGCTGGGTGCCGGAATCGCCGTGCTCGACCTGTTCCGCTACGTGAACGCACCGCAGATGAAGCGCGTTCGCGAGGTGGTCAGGGAGAGCCGGCCGGAGCGTCCGGCCGGCCGCCGATCGGACTACAGGCCGCCCAAGCAGCCCTCCCTGCGTCGCAGGGCCGGACGGTTCCTCCTCCGCCGCCGGGTGCGGAGTCACCTCATCAGCGGCATCGAGTTCCACGCCGCGGTGTTCGTGGTCGCCCCGCTGGTCGGGACGGAGGTGCTCGTGCCGGTCGCGATCGTGGCGGGGACGCTGCTCCTGCTGAACGAAGTCTTTCTGATCTACCGAATGTGGCGGTTCACCCGGGTCGCGCCTGCCGTACCGCGCCCCGAAAGCGCGCAGCGTGTACCTGTTTGATCATCTTCTACGGGGGTTCGTTGTCATGCAGTCAGACCGACCGATCTTTGTGATCGGCTGTCCGCGTTCCGGCACCACCATGTTGCAGCTCATGCTGCACTCGCATCCACGCATCGCGGTACCTCCGGAGACACGGTTCGTGGTGCCCGGCTACTACCGCAGGTTCGTCTTCGGAGACCTGCGCGAGCCGGGGAACCGGCGGCGGCTGGGCCGATGGATCGTGAGCGACAAGGACACCAAGTTCAAGGAGCTGAAGCTCGACGGGGAGAAGCTGATCGAGGACATCGTCGCCGGACCGCCGACGCTGGGCTCGGCGATGGGGATCACCTTCCGCTCCTACGCCGAGCAGTACGGCAAGTCCCGCTGGGGCGACAAGCGGCCGAGCTACTACCACCACGTGGACCTGCTGCTGCGGCTCTTCCCCGACGCCCAGTTCATCCATCTGATCAGGGACGGCCGCGACTGCGTGGCCTCGCTGAAGGAGATGCCCTGGTACACCAAGGACATCTTCCACGCGGTGGTCAACTGGGCCGAGGCGATCGACTTCGGCCGTCGGCACGCCAAGAACCTGCCGGCCGACAGCTACTACGAGCTGCACTACGAGAACCTGACGGCCTACCCGGAGACCGAGCTCAGCAAGCTGTGCGACTTCCTCGGTGAGGACTACCACCCCACGATGAGCGAGCCGTACCACGTGGCCCGGGTGGCGATCCCGCAGCACAAGGTCTGGCACAGCAACACCCACGGCGACGTGACCACCGCCCGGACCGGCTCGTGGAAGGACAGGCTGGAACCGTGGGAGATCTCGGTCTGTGAGACCGTGCTGGCCGAGCGGCTGACCTCCAACGGCTACGAGCTGTCCGGCGCGCCCCAGGCCGACAAGACCCATGTCGAGGCCTGCAAGAGGGCGGCGAACAAGCGCCGCTGGGCTCGCCGCCGCAAGGAGATGCGTGACCGCCTGAACCGCTTCCGCGAGCCGAGCCCAGTGGCCGCGCAGCTCACCACCCGGCAGCTGGGCGAGCTGGCGAAAGTCTGAGAGAAGGTCTGAGAATGGAATCGGACCGACCGATTTTCATCGTGGGTTGTCCCCGCTCGGGGACGACGATGCTGCAGCTCATGACGCACGCCCACACCCGCATCGCGATTCCCCCGGAGACCCGGTTCATGGTCACCGCCTACCAGCGGCGACTGCACTTCGGCGACCTGAACGACGAGGCCCGCAGGCGCGACCTGGCCGAGTGGGTGGTCAACCGCCGCCAGTCGCGCTTCCACGACCTGGGGCTGGACGGCGAGGAAGTGATCCGGCAGATCGTCGACGGGCCGCCGACGCTCGGATCGGCGCTGGGCATCGTGCTGCGCGCCTACGCCGCCCGGCACGACAAGCCACGCTGGGGGGACAAGCGGCCGTCGTACTTCCAGCACATCGACGTGTTGCTGCGGCTCTTCCCCGACGCGCAGTTCGTCCACCTGATCAGGGACGGCCGCGACTGCGTGGCCTCGCTGAAGGAGATGCCCTGGTACAGCGGGAACGTCTACAGCGCGGTCTCCGCCTGGGCCGAGGCGATCGACTTCGCCCGGCACGGCGCCCCGAAGCTGCCCGAGGGCAGCTACCACGAGCTGCGCTACGAGGATCTGACCTCGGACCCCGAGGCCCACCTACGCCGGCTGTGCGAGTTCCTCGGCGAGGACTTCGACCCGGCCATGTGCGAGCCGAGGCTGATGGCCGACGTCGCCTGCCCGGCACGCAAGACCTGGCACGCGCGCACGCACGAGGAGGTGACCACCGCCCGGAGCGGCTCGTGGAAGAGCAGGCTGGAGCCGTGGGAGATCTCGCTGTGCGAGAGCGTCCTCGGCGACCGGCTGGAGACCTACGGCTACGAGCTCAGCGGCGCGCCGAAGACCGACACCTCGCGGATGGTCGCCTACGAGCGGACCGCGGCCAAGCGGAAGCTGTCCCGGGTCAAGCGGGTGGCCTTCGACCGCCTGATACGGCTCCGCGAGCCGAACCCGCTGGGCGCCCGGCTCACCTCCGCCCAGATCGTGCTGGCGGGAGTGCCCATGCCGCGCAACGAGCCGGTCGCGGTCAGCGGGTGATCTGCTCGAACAGCTCCTCCCAGCGATCCAGGACACGATCCAGCCGGAACGCCTCGACGTGCGCGCGAGCGGCGGCGCCCAACCGCCGCCGCTCACGCTCCGCGGCCATCAGCTCGGCCAGCGCGGCCGCGAGGGCCGGAACGTCGGCCGGGGGCACCAGCAGACCGGTCTCCCGGTGAACGACGAGCGACCGCACCCCGCCCGACACGTCGAACGCCACCGAGGGCACGCCGTAGGACGCGGCCTCGCCGAGCACCAGCGGCAGCCCCTCGTGCTCGCTGGACAGCGCGAGCACCGACCCGTTCAGATACTCGCGGCTCATCTCGGCCGCGGGCACCGCGCCGCGGAACACCACCCGATCCGCCACCCCGCACGCCAGCGCGTGCGCCCGCAACCGCTCCAGCTCGACGCCCTCGCCGAGCAGGTGCAGCTCCCAGTCGTCGCCCACGGTACGGCCGGCCTGCGCGAAGGCCGAGATCAGCCGGTCGAACCGCTTCACGCCCTCCAGCCTGCCGATTCCGAGCACCCGGTGGCCGGTCAGCTCGGCGGTCCGTGACGGCCAGGCGGCCAGCGGGTTCGGGATGACCCAGGTGTTGGGCAGCAACGCGTGCTCGGAGAACAGCCACGCGTCGTCCTCGCTGAGGAACACCGCCTTCTCCAGCTCGCCGTAGTGGCTCCGGACCGAGCCGAGGTGCCAGGATCCCCGCGCGTGCTGGTAGGACCCGTGATACTGGCCGATCGGGAGCAGCCATTCCGGGAGCAGGTCCCTGACCCGGGACACCACACTCGGCGAGGCCAGCACCGCGAAGCCCGGCGCGAGCCCGCGGAACAGCTCGTCGAGCCTGCGGCGCTCCCGGCACGCACCCAGCCAGGAGACCTTGCCCACCGGCGCGTGGTGGATCACGTGGCGCCGGTAACCGGGCAGCTCAACGTAGCGGAACGGGCTCTCGGACCGGTGCAGCCCGAGCACGTGCACGTCGTGACCGCGCTCGGCCAGCCCCTGCGCGACGGTGTGGGTGACCCGCTGGATTCCCCCGAGCGTGTCGGCGTCCATGCAGGCGAACACCACGCAGCTCATCCGGTCTTCCACCTCCCTCGGGGGGCCCGGACGGGCAGGGGAGCCTCGTTCTTCACGGGACCGAAGAAGGCGTCCACCACCTTCGCCGTGGCATGGCCCTTCTCGTCGGCGCACCACGTCCTGCGGAACTCGATGTATCTGGCGGCGAACGACGCGGCCACGTCGTTGAGATCCCGCAACACGTGGATCAGTTCCTCGGTCGTGGTCAGGCAGGGGCCGGGGGCGATCGCGGGCAGGTCGTGGTAGACGCCCCGCTCCACGCGCCGGTATTCGTCCCAGTCGTCGATCAGGAACAGCATCGGCCGGCCGGTGATCGCGTAGTCGCACATCAGTGACGAGTAGTCGGTCAGCAGCGCGTCCGAGGCCAGGATCAGGTCGTTGACCTCGGGGTACGACCCGGCCGGGCGGACGAAGTGGAGCAGGCGCTCCGGCACCCTGTAGCGCTCGACCGGGTGGGGGCGCAGGATCACCACCCATTCGCCGGCGAGCGTCTCGGCCATCATGTCCAGGTCGGCCCGGATCGACTGCCCCGAGGACCTGGCCTGGTCCCGGTAGGTGGGCGCGTACAGCAGAACCTTGCGCCCCGGCGGGATCTCCAGCAGGTCCTTGGCCCGCCGTACCGCCTCTTCGTCGCCGTGGACGAGGACGTCGCACCGGGGGGAGCCGTAGCGCAGGACCGGCCCGCCGTACTCGTTGGAGGGCAGGAAGACCCGCTCGAACTCGGCGCTCGGCGAGACCAGCGCGTCCCATCGCGCCACCGCCGCCCGCCACCGCGCCCGGGGCCCGGGGAAGTCGGCCCGCAGGTCCGGCGAGTTGAAGCCGACCGACTTGATGCCCTGGCCGTGCCAGGTCTGCAGGTAGCGGGTCCGGGCCGGTTTGGGGTAGGCCAGCGGCATGCCGTGGCTGTCCACCCAGTAGCCCGCCCTGGCCATGGTCCACACGTGACGCCAGCTCATCCGCCGCACCAGCGTGGCGTCCCTGGGGAAGTTCCGCCGGAACCTGCTGACCGACCAGACCATCTTCAGCGGCGCCCGCCGCCGTCTGAGCTCCTCGTAGATGTAGCGGGGGTTGCCGGTGTATCCGGCGCCGACGTCGGACTCGAACAACGCCAGGTCCTCACGCGTCGGCACGATCCTGATCAGCCCCTTGTAGACGCGGAGCTTCACGTCGGACCGGCCCAGCCGCCTCATCAGCCGGCGGCCGGCCCGCCCGACCCGGGCGGCCTGCCGCAGCAGACCCGCCCGCCGCCACCGCACCCGCAGGAACGCGGACGCCCCCTCGGCTCTGACCGTGACCTCGTGACGGGGGACGGCGATCCTGACCGGCTCGGAGGCCGGCGCGACGAGCAGCCGGTCGGCGGTGACCCGCCCGTCGGCGCGGACGATCGCGACCATCGGGTCGTCGTGGCGGTCCCAGCCCAGGAGGCCGGGGCTGAGCGTGGCGAGGTCGACCGTCACCTCGCTCAGGTGGCTGCCGTCGTCCTGCGGACGCGGGGCCAGCCGCACCCGGCGGCCCCTGATCTGCAGGAACGCGCTCCATCCCGGGTTCGCGGCGAGCACACCGAACGGGTCGTAGGTCCTGATCGTCAGCGTGACTTCGGTGCCTCTGCCGGTGAAGGCCGCCTCGTGGCGGAGCCGGGACGCGGTGTAGGGCAGCTCGGCCATCCGGAGCGGGGTGATGTCCAGCCCCTCGGCCGGGGTGGTGCCCCAGTAGGTGCGCCCTCCCTCCTGTACGGCGAAGCGCGGCGCGGCCTTCGGCTCGTTCAGGGAGCGAGCGGCGACCACGAGCTCGTCGGCCCTGCGGTCGAGGATGAAACGGCAGCAGACTCGGGTGATCGGATCGATCTGCTCGAACACCGCCGGGTCCAGTTCCGCGAGGTAGGGGCGGACCAGGGAGATGAACTCCGCCACCCACGCCGGATCGCGCGAGGGCAGCGGGTTGAGATAGACCCGCAGGTCCTGGCGGAGGAACCGGCGCTGCCGCTCGGGAACCAGGTCGGCCAGGCCGTGCTCGCGCAGGATGTCGTCGCTCAGCCGGGCCGCCCTGATCCGGGCTCGGACGTTCTCCATCTGCCTGATGCTCAGCGAGATCGACAACGGCTCGCCGTCCTTCTCCTCGGACCGGTGCCAGAGGTAGACGACCCACGGGACCACGGCGAACCGCCGCGCGGCGCAGTAGAGCTCGGCGCTGAAGACGTGGTCCTCGTAGTGCAGGTCTTCCCGGAAAGGCAGCCGTCGCAGCAGCTCGGTCCGGTAGAGCTTGTTGGTGCTGAAGGAGTCGAGGAACAGCTCGGGCTCCTGCGCGATCCCCTCGACGGTCCTGCGCCTGGCGAACAGTTCGGGGTAGTAGCGGTGGGTCCTTCCGCTCCATTCGTACAGCCGGGCGATCTGCCCGGTGACGAAGTCGGCGCCGGTCCGCTCGATCTCCAGCATCATGCTCTTGCAGGCGTGCCTGGTCAGCCGGTCGTCGCTGTCGAGGAACATGACGTACGGCGCGCGGGCCGCCGCCACCCCGCTGTTGCGCGGCGCGCCGCAGCCGCCGCTGTTGACGTCGCGGCGCAGGTAGCGGATCCGGGGGTCCTCCCGCTGGAGCCGACGCGCGACCTCCGGGGTGTCGTCGGTGCTCGCGTCGTCCGCGATGATCACTTCCAGGTTCCGCAGTGACTGGCCGAGCACGGACCTCACGGCCCTGGGCAGCCGCGTGGCGTCGTTGTAGGTGATGACGACCACACTGCAGTCCGGTGCATTGGTCACATTATGAGGTGTTCCCGAAACTAGCTGTGCTTTTGTCTGGTTTGTTGAGTTATGACGGTGTTTTGGGTGCTATGCGAAATCCGTCCGCAGGGCGCATCCGGACTGGCCCACGCGAAAAAGCCGGGAAGGGGGCGGGGTGTGTGGGGAAGAAAGGGTGTCTTGTCCTTTCGACAAGGGAGAACCTTGCATGACCGCTGTTTCCGACACCGCCTCGGTCGTCGACCCCGAGAGGTTCGGCACCGTCTTCGACGCGTACTACGAGGAGATCCGCCGCTACATCGGGCGGCGGCTCGACCTCGGCGTCGCCGAGGACCTCGCCGCCGAGACCTTCCTGATCGCCTTCCGCCGGCGCGGCCGGTTCGACCCCGCGCGGGGTGCCGTCCGCCCCTGGCTGTACGGCATCGCCACCAACCTGATCGGCCGCCACCGCCGGGCCGAGCTGCGCCGCTACCGGGCCCTGGCCAGAACGGGACCGCCACCCGACGACGACGGTCACGACCAGCGGGTCGTCGACCGGGTTTCGGCGGGAATGACGGTCGGCCGGCTCTCGGGGGCGCTGGCGGGGCTGTCGCAGGGTGAGCGTGACGTGGTGCTGCTCGTCGCGTACGGCGGGCTGACCTACGAGGAGATCGCCGAGGCGCTCGGGGTCGCCTACGGCACCGTGGCCTCCCGGCTCAGCCGGGCGCGGACCAAACTGCACAAATCACTGGGAGCGGAGGTCTGGTGAACGAGTTCAAGCTCATCGACACGGTGATGCCCGATGTCCCGCCCTCCGATCCCGGGAAGGTCGCCGAGGTCAGGACCCGGGTGCTGGCGGGCGGGCGCCGCCGGCGGATCTCCGCCTGGGCCGGGGTCCTGGTGGCGGCCACGGCCACGGTGGCCGTGATCGCCGGGGTCGTCCTCGTTCCCCGGCTGGGCGGCGGATCCGCCACCGTGATGAATCAGCCGGCCGCCCGGGAGGTGCTGTTCGGCGCCGCCGACCGGCTCGCCCGGCGTCAGGAGGCGGCGGAGAAGCCGTACTGGCGGCGGGAGATCGAGGTCGTCAGCCGAGACCAGGCGGATCCAGCTGTCGGCCGGTTCGTCGTGGAGATCAGAAATCGTCAGGTCGTCTGGTTGGGACGGCGCCAGGGCAAGGTCCACGAGTTGCGGGGGCTCAGCAGCACGCCCTACACCTCCGCTGATGAGACCGTCTGGCGGCGTGCGGGCTCTCCGAGGTTGTGCGGGGTCGACGCCGACTGCGCGAACGACAGTAACCCCATGGGCCGGACGCGCTACCTAGTGGATCCCGGGCTCAAGGCTCCGCTGAGCATGATCAATAACCCTCTCACCGTCGACGAGTTGCTGCGGCTGCCCGAGGAACCCGGCGCGTTGAAGGCGAAGCTCCAGTCGTACTGGCCCGCCTACCAGAAGGCGATGAAGAACTGGCCGACCCCGCCGCCCGGGGGGAGCCTGCCGGACGCGAACGACCACCTTCGGGAGCTGAGCGAGGTTCTGCTCTACGAGGTCCCGTCCACTTCGCAGGTTCGGGCGGCCGCCTATCGCATACTCGCGGATCTTCCCGGGATGCGGGTGGCCGACGGGGTGAGAACCGTCGACGGGCGTCACGGGGTGGCGCTGACGATGACGGTCAACGGCGGCGTGTCCGAGCGCCAGCTGGTGGTCGACAGGAACACCGGGGAGCTCATGGCCATCCAGGAGATGTTGCTACGGCCGGACGCCCGGAAGTGGCCCGGGATCTCGCGGGGAACCGTGACTCACACGTTGGTGATGAAGAACATCGGCTGGACCGACGACAAACCCGCTGTCCCCAAAAGTTGTCTGTCGGGCAAGCCCACGGAGTGCCTCCGTTAGGGAGTCACGAAGGGAAGGCGGATCTCCGCGATGAGGCGCGATACGGGGTCCCGGTCATATCCGGGCCGGAAATCGCCCTGACCGACCTCATCCACGCCCGGTCGCGGACGTACGGCTGACGGTCATCGTGCCGGCCGCCTTGACGGTGCGCAGCACGGGAGCGGTCTCGATCGTGTGGATGCCCTCGACCGAGCCGAGCCCCTGCGTCAGGTAGCGGTGCAGGGCGGCCGGATCAGTGCACAGCGCGTTGGCCACCAGGTTGGTGGAGCCGGTGGTGGCGGCGACGAAGGCCAGTTCGGCGTGCCCGGCCAGGGTGGTGGCGACCCGGTCCAGGTGCGCCGGGGCGACCGAGATCCACAGCAGGGCCTGGACGGCGACGCCGAGCACCGCCGCATCGAGCTCGATGTCGAAGAAGAGCGCGCCGCTCGCCCGCAGGTCGGCCAGGCGGCGCGCGACGGTGGCCGCCGACCAGCCGGTGGCCTTGGCCAGGTCGGCGTGGCTCGCCCGGCCGTCGTGGCGGAGCGCGGCCAGCAGGGCGGCGTCGGAGCGGGTCACGGCGTGCCGCTCGCTGTGGGGCTGGACGACGGGCTCCAGCAGCCGTTGCTGCCGCTCGTCCAGCACGTTCGGGCGCCCGCGCCAGGCGGCGGGACCGCCGTGGTAGGCGTGCAGCAGGCAGTGCGCGGAAACCGCGGTGATGCCCGCGGTGCGCGGGATGTCGTGCAGGAGCAGCGAGCGATCGGGCTGATGGTTCGGGGCGGTGACGATCGTGAAGATCTCCGTGCCGCCGGAGATGAGCTTGACCCACGAGGTGTCGGCCCGCCGCGCCAGGGCCCGGGCGAGGTTCTGGGCGCTGTGCGGGGCGGCGGTCAGGCGCAGTATCCACTGCGCCTGACCGGAGTGCCGGGTGTCGGGGAGCCCCACGACGCGCAGCGCGACCTCGGCGGTCAGCCGCCGGTAGCGGCGGGCCACGGTCTGGATCGAGACGCCGAGTACGGTGGCGATCCTGCTGAACGGCGCGCGGCCGTCGATGTGCAGCGCATGGATCAGACCCCGGTCGACGTCGTCAAGCACGTGATATTCCCTCATTTTTCGACCCTTTGTGGAAAGTATCGCCTGCCTTCCAGTGAAAAGTGGAACCGATCCCGCTCCCGCCCGCAGGATCGACCGCGATGAACGGACCTGCTGGAGGGAGCTTTCTGTGCTGATGAGTCCGACGTTGGCCTACCGGTGGCGGTGGGCCGCGCTGGCGGCGCTGCTGGCCGCCGAGGCGATGAACCTGCTCGACGCGACGATCGTCCAGGTCGCGGCGCCGGTCATACATGCCGATCTCGTCGGTCCCGCTTCCGACATCCAGTGGTTCGGGGCCGCGTACACGCTGCCGTTCGCGGTGCTGCTGATCACCGGCGGGCGGCTCGGTGACATCGCGGGGCGCGCCAGGGTCTTCCGGGCCGGCGTAGCCGGGTTCGTGATCGCCTCGCTGGCCTGCGCGCTGAGCGGGTCCGCCGGAATGCTGATCGCCGCGCGAGCGGTGCAGGGGGCCGCGGCGGCGCTGATCATCCCGCAGACCCTCGGGTTGATCCGCGCCATGTTCGACGGCGCGGAACTGCCCAGGGCGCTGGGCAGCATCGGCCCGGTCATGGGCCTGTCGGCGGTCTGCGGCCCCGTGCTCGGCGGCTTCCTCACCCACGCCGACCTGCTCGGATCGTCGTGGCGATCGGTCTTTCTCGTGAACGTCCCGCTCGGCCTGGCGATCCTCGCCCTCGCGCCGCTGCTGCGCGAGGACCGCGCCGCCCACCGTCCACGCCTCGATCTGCCCGGCACCGCGCTGGCGACCTTCGGCATGGGCCTGCTGGTCTACCCGCTCATCGAGGGCGACGCGGCCGGGTGGCCCGCCTGGACCTGGCTCGCGTTCATCGGCGGCGTGGCCGTGCTGGCGGTGTTCTGGCTCCAGCAGCGCGGACGGACACGACGGGGGAGGACCTCGCTGGTCGAGCCCAGCCTGTTCGGCAACCGCGGCTTCCCCGCCGCGCTGGTGAGCTCCATGCTGTTCTTCGCGGTGATGAACGGCCTGATGCTGACCGTCGTCCTCCAGGCGCAGCTCACCCGCCACGACGACGTCTTGACCTCGGGTCTCACGCTGCTGCCCTGGTCGTGCGGGATGGCGGTCTCCTCATGGCTGTCGGGCGCCCATCTGTTCCCGCGGTTCGGGGCGAAACTCATGCTCGGCGGGCTCGCCGCGCTGCTGGCGGGAACCCTGCTCCTCATCGCCTCCTACACCGCCGAGCCCGGTCACCCGTGGTCGGCCGGACTCGCGCTGGCGCTGGGCGGGTTCGGGCTGGGGATGTTCACCACGCCGTTCTTCGCCACCGCGCTCGAACGCGTACGTCCGCACGAGACCGGCTCGGCCGCCGGGCTGCTCAACGCCGTTCAGCAACTCGGCGGCACGCTCGGCATCGCCCTGCTCGGCACGCTGTTCCTCCGTACGGGTGCGGCACCGGTCGCGCTGTGGGCCGCCGCCGCGCTCCTGATCGCCAACGGCTTCGCCGCCGCGTTCATGATCAACGCTACGGCTCGCGCACGCTGATCGGGAGGGACACGCGTGGGCGGCCAGATAGGCGTGCGCCCAGGTCTGCCCGACACAGCAAGTCGGCCAGGTGTTTCAGCGGCGGCGCAGGGCGCGGCGGATCAGCCAGTCGGCAAGGACGAAACCGGCCAGGACGATGAGCAGCGGGGCGGCGCGTTTGAGGAGCGGGACGCCCGCGACCTCAAGGAGATCGAGGGCCTCCTCGTCAGAGATCCGTGAGGGGCGGCGCAGGACGCCGGCCGGATGGGCCTTCTGGGCGCGTGCCTGTTCCGCCGCGGCCACCGTAGCCGCCGCGGACGTCGCGATCCCCATGGCCGTCGTGGCCGCCGGGGCCGTTTCGGGCGGTGAGGGCACGGCGGTGAGGTGGCGGATCCCTGGCCCCTCCTGCTCCACGCCATCCGGCGAGATCACCGAACCCGCCGCCACCGGTTCGGGTGCCACGGCGCTCTCCGCGGGCGGCTCCGGGCTCGACCCTTCCCTCAGCAGCTCGGCGAGGTTGGCCGCGAACCTGTCGACCAGCCTGCCGCCGACCTCGGCCATCACGCCCCGGCCGAACTGGGCAGGCCGGCCGGTCACGGTGAAGGAGGTCTCGACGGTGACCCGGGTGCTCGTCACCTCGGGGCGCAGCCGTGCGGTGACCGTCGCGGCGGCCGTGCCGGAACCCCGCATCTCCTTGCCGGAGGCCTTGATGGTCAGGCTGTGGAGGTCTTTGTCCACGTCTTCGAACGCGGCCTCGCCCCGGTAGGTGACCGTGATCGGCCCCACCTTCAGCTTCATCCGGCCGGTGAAGGAGTCGCCGTCCACGGCGTCGAGGGCGGCCCCGGGCAGGCAGGGCGCGACCCGTTCGACGTCGAGCAGCACCGACCACGCCTGCTCGATCGGTACCGGAACCGTGAATTCGTGCTCGAATCGCATCGCCATCGATTCGCTCCTTGTCGATCGGCCGCTTCCGCGACACGCCGACCGTGCGCGGAGGCTACTACCTGTCTGCCTGCCCCAGCGGTCCAGGGACGAATCCCTGACCAGCGGGAACACGGTTCACCGGCCGGGGCGGGCGGGCTTCCGGCCGGGCGGAACGCGACTCAGCCGCTCGCGGCCCTGACCGCCCGATAGGTCAGCACGCGGGCGAGATGACGGCGGTAGTCGGGCCTGGCGTGCAGGTCAGCCGGGGGAGAGGTGCCGGAGTCCGCCTGACCGCAGGCATCCCTGACCGGGTCTCGCGCCCCGTCGTCACCGGCAGGCGCCGCACTCAGGCCGCACAGCGCGGCCTCCACCCTCTTCGCCCGCACCGGTGTCGAGCCCATGTTGGTCAGCGCGATCCGCGCCTCCTCGATGGTCCCGCCGCTGTGCCGTACGGCCGCCGCCACGCCGACGATCGCCCAGGCCTGCGCGGTCCGGTGGAACTTCTCGTAGTGGAAGCCCCAGCCGGGGCCGAGCTTGGGCACCCGGACGCCGACCAGCACGTCGCCGGGTTCGAGCGCCGGCTCCAGGTAGTCGACGAAGAACTCGGCCGCCGGGATCTCCCGCTCCCCGTCGCTCGACCTGACGACGAACACGCAGTCCAGTGCCAGGGCGACGGCGGGCAGGTCCCCGGCGGGGTCGGCGTGGGCCAGGGAGCCGCCGAACGTGCCGCGGTGCCGTACGGCGCGGTCGGCGACCGTCGCGGTGGCCAGTGCGAGCAGCGGGATGTGCTCCCTGACCACGCTGGAGCGCAGCACCTCGTCGTGTGTGGTGAGCGCGCCGATGAACACGTGGTCGCCCCGGTCTTCCACGCCGCGCAGCTCGGGCAGCCGCCCGAGGTCCACCAGTGCCGTGGGGTAGGCGAGCCGCAGGCGCAGCAGCGGCAGCAGGGACTGGCCTCCGGCCAGCACCTTGACGTCCTCGCCGGACGACTCGGCGTCACCGAGCACGCGGCAGGCCTCGTCCAGGGACGTCGGCCGGATGTAGTCGAACGCCGCGGGGATCATCGGGTGCCTCCCTCGGGCACGGATGCCCGCTCGGGTACGGGGTCGGGGGCCGGGGGCCGCGCCGGTACGGGGTCGGGGGCCGGGGCCTGCGCGGGCACCTGTCCGGAGACGGGCGTGCCCGGTGCCGCCTCGGCGACCGCGCGCCAGATCCGCTCCGGCGTGCACGGCATCCGGACGTCGCGCACGCCGTACGGACGCAGCGCGTCCACGATCGCGTTGACGACGGCCGGGGTCGAGGCGATCGCGCCGGCCTCGCCGACGCCCTTGACCCCCAGCGGGTTGCTGGTCGCCCGGGTCTCGGTCCGGTCGATGGTGAATTCGGGCAGGTCCGCCGCCGACGGGATCAGGTAGTCGGCCATCGTCGTGGTGAGCAGGTTGCCCTCGGAGTCGTGGACCGCCTCCTCGAACAGCGCCTGGCCGATGCCCTGCGCGATGCCGCCGTGCACCTGACCGTCGACGATCAGCGGGTTGACCACGACGCCCACGTCGTCCACGGCCACGTATGACCGGATCGTGGACGCGCCGGTCTCGGTGTCCACCTCGACCGCGCACAGGTGGGTGCCGTGCGGGAAGGAGAAGTTGTCCGGGTCGAAGGTCGCGTCGGCGTCCAGCCCGGGCTCGGCGCCGTCCGGCAGGTCGTGCGCGGCGAAGGCGGCCAGTGCCAGCTCCTGGATGGTCTTCCCCTGGGTCGTGCCCCGCACCTTGAACGAGCCGTCGGAGAACTCGATGTCGTCGGCCGAGGCCTCAAGCATGTGAGCGGCGAGCTCCCGCGCCTTGTCCTTCACCTTCTCGCAGGCCGCCAGGACGGCGACGCCGCCCACGGTCAGCGAGCGGGATCCGTAGGTGTCCATGCCCTTGGGGGCGATGGCCGTGTCACCGTGCAGCACCGAGACGTCGTCGAACGGCACGCCCAGCGCGTCGGACACGATCTGGCTCCACGCCGTCTCGTGCCCCTGGCCGTGCGGGCTCGTCCCGGTGACCACCTCGACCTTCCCGGTGGGGAGCACCCGGACCGCGGCGTGCTCCCAGCCGCCCGCGCCGTAGCTGAGCGAGCCCAGCACGCGCGACGGCGCCAGCCCGCACATCTCGGTGTATGTCGAGACGCCGATGCCGAGCTGCACCGGATCCCGCCGTTCGCGCCGGTCGGCCTGCTCGGCCCTGAGCTTGTCGTAGCCGAGCAGCGACAACGCCTTCTCCGTCGCGGCCTCGTAGTTGCCGGAGTCGTAGGTCAGCCCGGCGATCGTGGTGTACGGGAACTCACGGTGGGTGATCCAGTTGCGGCGCCGTACCTCGACGGGGTCGAGACCCAGCTCGTGCGCGAGCTCGTCCATCATCCGCTCGATGGCGAACGTGGCCTCGGGGCGCCCCGCGCCCCGGTAGGCGTCGGTCGGCATCTTGGTGGTGAAGACGCCGGTGCAGGTGAAGTCGTAGGCGTCCATTTTGTAGATGCCGTTGTACATGAACGCGCCGAGCAGCGGTATGCCCGGTGTGACCAGCATCAGGTAGGCGCCCATGTCGGCGAGCAGGTCCACCCGGAGGCCCCTGACGTGCCCGTCCCGGTCGGCCGCCAGGGAGATCCGCTGGAGCTGGTCGCGGCCGTGGTGCACGGTGAGGTTGCCCTCGGAACGGGACTCGGTCCACTTCACCGGCCTGCCCAGCCTTCTGGTGATGAGCAGGCTGAGCACCTCCTCGGCGGTGACCTGGAGTTTGGAGCCGAACGCGCCGCCCACGTCGGGGGCGATGACACGCAGCCTGTGCTCGGGGATGCCGGTCGTCAGCGCGAGCATGACGCGCAGCACGTGCGGGATCTGGGTCGCGGAGTAGAGGGTGAAGCCGTTTCCGTCGGTGGTGGCCACCACCGCGCGGGGCTCCATCGCGGTCGGGATGAGGCGCTGCTGGACGTAGGTGCGGTCGATCACCACGGGGGCGTCGCGGAACGCCGCGTCGATGTCGCCTCCGGCGAACTTCCAGATGAAGGCCCGATTGCCCGCCTCGTGAACCTTGGGGCTGCTTTCGATGAGGGCTTCGGTCATGTCGAGCACCGCTTCCAGCGGCTCGTAGTCCACCTCGATCGCCTCAAGCGCGTCGGCGGCCTTGTATCGGTCGGTGGCGACCACGCAGGCCACCGCCTCGCCGACGTAGCGGACCTCGTTCACCGCCATGGGCGGGTGGTCGGGGATGACGATGTCCTCGGTGACCGGCCAGGCGCAGGGCAGGCTGCCCTGCTCGGCGGCGAAGTCCTGGCCGCTGTAGGCGGCGACCACACCGGGCCGGGTGCGCGCGGCCGAGGTGTCGACCCGGGTGATCCGGGCATGGGCCATCGGGCTGCGCAGGAACGCCACGTGCAGCATGCCGGGAAGCTGGAGGTTGTCGGTCCACGCGCTCCGGCCGGTGACCAGCCGGGAGTCTTCCTTGCGCGTGCGTGCCCTGCCGATCTCCCGCGAGGCGGAGGACCGGCCGGGCCGGTCGCTCCCGGTGACCTGTCCGGTGGCCGGGCCGGTGCCGGATTCCTCGCTCATGGCGTCCGCACTTCCCGCCGCGACATCTCCGTGGCGCCGCGCCGTACCGCCCGGACGATGTTGCAGTAACCGGTGCACCGGCACAGGTTGCCTTCGAGCCCCTTGCGGATGGCCTCCTCAGACGGATCGGGGTCGTCCCTGAGCAGGTCGATCGCAGCCATGATCATGCCCGGGGTGCAGTATCCGCACTGGAGGGCGTGCTCGGTGTGGAAGGCCTCCTGCATGGGGTGCCACTCGCCCCCCTGGGCGAGACCCTCGATCGTGACGACGTCGCTCCCGTCGGCCTGTACGGCGAGCACGGAGCAGCTCTTCGCGCTCCTGCCGTCGAGCATGACGGTGCAGGCGCCGCAGTTGCCGGTGTCGCAGCCGATGGGTGTCCCGGTCTTGCCGAGACGGTCTCTCAGCAGGTGGACGAGGAGGAGACGCGGCTCGACCTCCTCCTCGTATGTGACTCCGTCGACGTTGACGGTGACCCGGGGCATGCGTCCTCCAGATGCACCCGCTGGGGGTGGGAGAAGTAAGAGCCGACAGAAGTGAACGTACGCCCCTGTCTTGCCCGGTCAAGACCCTATTCAAGCTGTGTCGCGCGGCTGGCGCTCAGGCCGGTGGAAGCTCCCGCGGGGTGCCGCCGCCGAGGATGCGACGGTCGGACTCGTCGATCCGGACGTCGTTGATGCTCGCCTCGCGGCGCCGCATCAGCCCGTCGTCGGCGAACTCCCACAGCTCGTTGCCGTAGCTGCGCCACCACTGGCCGTCCGCGTCGTGCCACTCGTACTGGAACCGTACGGCGATGCGGTTGCCGCCGAACGTCCACAGGTCCTTGCGGAGCGCGTAGTTCTGCTCCCTGGCCCACTTGCGGGTCAGGAACTCCTTGATCTCCTCGCGTCCGGTGACGAACTCGTCCCGGTTGCGCCAGACCGAGTCGGGCGTGTACGCGAGCGAGACCCGTTCAGGGTCGCGGGTGTTCCACGCGTCCTCGGCGGCCTGCACCTTGGCCCTGGCCGTCTCTTCGGTGAAATTCATGATTCCTCCAGAAATATCGCTTGCACGGGGCAGACCCGCGCGGCATCCTCCACAGCGCCGATCAGCGCGTCGTCCGGCTCGGCGACGTAGACCAGCTGGTCGTCGTCGTCCAGCTCGAACACCTCGGGTGCGGCGAACACGCACTGCGCGTGCACCTGGCACGACTTCCGATCCACGACGACCCTCATCGTGAACTCCTTCCCCGCCGGATCACGTCGCCCGCTCCGTCAGGCCGGTCCGGTCGCGGGCGGCGCCGGCACGCCGCGCACCGGCGGGTTGAAGCGGGAGTACTTCTCGAACGTCCAGTGGAGCGGGCTCGCCCCGCGGACGTGGACGGCCTCGTCCACCTCGAACTCGACCAGCCGCTGTGCCCCCGGAACGTCACCCGGATCCCACTCGACGCGTGCCCGCCCGGTCAGGTGCAGCGCGTCGCCGTTCTCCCAGTCGAGGAAGAGCAGACCGCAGCTGTCGTCGAGTTCCAGGTTCCCGAGCGTCATGTACATCGAGTTGCCCACGTAGTCCGGCCAGACCAGCCGCCGTTCGCCGGTCGTCCGGACGAACCCCGGGTTGCCCCCTCGGTGGGACAGGTCGGCGCCGAGACCCGGTGCCCGGGTGGCGACGAAGAACGTGTCGGCGCCCTCGATCCACGCCCGGTGCCCGGCGGTGAGTGTCCTCGTCGTCGAGGCACCTGTCGAAGCCCTGGCGGACTCCCCGGAGATGTCCCGGGTCTGGATGTATTTGGGGCAGTTCGCGTATGTCTGTTCGGTGTGGACGATCAACCGCCCGCCGTCCCGGTGGACGACGCCGTTGACCCGCATCCGGCGTCTGCTCTGTGGCTCGATGGCGAGCATCCCGATCTCGCCGTCGGGCAGTTCCGCCAGCGGGTCGTGCTCGCCGGGCACCGCCTCGACAGTGATCGTCCGCTCGTCGACGGCCTCGGCGAACCCCGCCGCCCCCGTCAGCGCGCTCGCCCACAACCGCCCGTCGCGCCCCGCCGCCCCGATCAGCAGCATGCGCTGCCGCCTCAGGAACTGGGCGGCGACCGGGGGAATCTCCGGTGCCGCCGAGGCCGAGCCCCACGCACCGGCGCGCACCCCGGCACGTCGCTGGACCGCAAGCTCTCCCGCGTGCTCCATGACTCTTAGAAGAATCCGCAGGTGGGGGCGCCGCTGGTGGGTGCCGGACGCTCGTCGGCACCACTGGGCGCGAAGATCTCCAGCCGGATCCCGTCCGGATCCTCGAAGAACACGCCGCCCGAGGCCGCCCCCTCGCGGTGCGGGACCACGCCGTTGTGGTGGAGCGTGGCGCCGATCTCCCGGATCACGGCCTCGGCCCGGTGAACCGCCTCGATGTCCGGCACCTGGAAGGACAGGTGGTGCAGTCCGGGCAGCCCGGCGGCGAAGCGGCCCTCGCTCTGCTGCCAGAGGGTCAGCACGAGCTTGCCGTCGAGGCCGAGAAAGGCGTAGCGGCGATCCGTCTGGTCCGACTCGCCGAAGACCTCGAAGCCGAAGACCTTCAGGTAGAAGTCCTTGGACCTGTCGAGGTCGGAGACGTTGAGGCCGATGTGGTCGGTCTGGAAGGTCATCGCGTTTTCTCCCTCACGCCTTCTAACGGTTCACTCCGTTAGATGCTTGAAGTCAATCTAACGGAGGTTCTGCTGTTTTAACGTTAGAATTTTGTGATATGCGTCACTTTCCTGTCGTGACGGTTCGCCTGGATCATGCCGCGCACGGCGAAGAGACCCCAGGTGACGGCTTGCCCGGGGTGGCCGGGAGTGGTGAGAAGCCCGGGGCCGGGAGCGTGGGGACCCCGGATGCGATCGGGGTCGCGGGACGCGCTTTGGAGCGTCGCTTTAGAGGGTCGTTTTAGCGGGTCACTGACCCTTGTGCTGGCGGTAGTGGCGGGCGGCACGGGCCCGGTTGCCGCACGCGACCGAGCACCATTCCTGACGGGAGTGCTCCTTGACGAAATAGAGCACGCAGCGCGGGGCCGGGCAGGCGCGCAGGTGCTCCCGGTGCGGCCCGGCCAGCAGCTCGACCGCCGACGCCGCGAGGGTGGCGCGGATGCGCGGGGACTCTCCCGGCTCGCCCGCCGGGACGCTCCTGGAACGCGGTGCGCCCTCGGCCGGCCATTCCAGTCGCGGGGCCATCGGGACGGCGAGCGCCGTGGCGTTGACCAGGTCGAGTGACTCGGCGAACCCCGGCAGCCGGTCCGCGTCCGCGCTGCTCACCGGACCCGGTGTGACGGCCCTGGCGAACAGGGCCCGCACGGCCTGCCGTAGCTCGACCACCTCGCTCCGCAGCTTCTCCGAAGCGGTGAAGTCCGGGGGGAGCCCCAGCTCCGCGCCGTGGGCCCGGCCCCACGCGGTCATGCCCTCGACGTCCGAGAGCGTGTCTGTCAGTCCTGCTCGGGTCGCGAGGATGGTACTGACGAACTCCAGGGCCAGCATCCTTCGAGTCTAATGCTCGATATGACCTTGAGCCGTTAGATTGCCCGACCTGGTGATCACGCTTTGGCGGCCGTCGCGGGGAGTCGCCCGCGTCGCCGCTCCGCCGCCACGGCCTTCACTGTGCTGCCGGAGGCGTATTCCTGTCGAAGTCTCGCTGGATCTCGCGCTCGGCCCATTCGGCCCATTCGCGTTGCGCGGTGCTGAGGCGAAGGCCCCATTCCAGAACAAGGCGCCCGTGGACCGACAGGTCGTCATCGCCCTCGGTCACGACCTTGATCAGCTGTTTCAGCTGCTCGTGCCGCTCCGCCGCTCCCTCGGCCAGGTGCCGCAGATAGCCGCGAGCCTGATCGGTGTCGAGCTGGCCGAGAAAGAAGACGCGCAGAAGCATGTCGCTGCGGCTCACGCGGGTCGGTGGCACCTCCGTCACCCAGTGGCGGAGCTCGGCGAGCCCCGCGTCGGAGACGGCGTATTCCTTGCGGCCCCGTGGTCCTTCCGAGGCGACCGTCACCAGCCCGGCGTCCGCGAGACGGGTCAGCTCCGCGTAGACCTGGCTCTGGGTGGCGGGCCACACGTTGGCCAGGGAGATCTCGAAGATCTTGAGCAGGTCGTAGCCGCTGGCCGGTCCTTGGGCGAGCAGGCCCAGCAGCGCGTGTCGAAGGCTCATGACGGGATCCTACTTTCCTCTGTTGACATGTCGCTAGTGGAAGTTCTAATTTCGACATGTCTAAGTAGGAATGTTGGAAAGAGTTCCCATGATCCGCAGTCTCCTCGGCTTCCTCCCGTGGATCGCCTATGCCGTCATCGCCACAAGCGACAACTGGCGCTATGGCGCGATCGCCGGACTCGCGATCGCCGTCGCGGTGACCCTCGCCGACCGCAGGGCGGGCAAGAAGTGGGACGAGATGGTGATCGAGTCCAGCGCGGTCGGGTTCTTCGCCGTCATCACGCTGATCTCCTTCGTCGACCCGGACTCCCCCCTCGTGCGGTACGGCCCGGCCCTCGTCAACGCCTGGCTCGCGCTCACCACCTGGGGATCGCTGGCCGTCCGCAAGCCCTTCACCTTGGGAATCGCCCGAGGCATGGCGCCGCCGGAGGTGTGGGACACGCCGCTGTTCTACCGCGTCAACGCCGTCATCAGCACGGTGTGGGGCGCCGCCTTCACCATCGCCGCCGTCACGCTGGCGATCCTTCTCCACGGCTCTCCGCACGCGACCGTCGCCGTCGTCACCATCAAGGTCGCCAGCTTCGTGATACCCGGGGTCTTCACCGCCCGCTATCCCAAGGCCGTCGCCGCCCGCCACGCCAGCTGACTCGCATCCGACCGGTCCACCTGGAGCGCATCATGACCACTCCCGCACCCGCGTATCTCACCGGCAGTCTCGCCCCTGTCACCGACGAGATCGACGCCGTCGACCTGGAAGTCACCGGCACTCTCCCGGCCGAGCTCACCGGACGTTACTTCCGTAACGGGCCCAACCCGCTGCCCGGCCAGGACCCGGGCCACTGGTTCACCGGCAACGGGATGATCCACGGTGTACGGCTGCGCGATGGCCGCGCCGAGTGGTATCGCAACCGGTGGGTGCGCACCCGCAGGTTCACCGAGGGCGCCTCCTACGTCAGTGACAGGGGCGTCGACCTGACCGCCGTGCCCGCCAACACCCACATCGTCCGCCATGCCGACCGGATCCTCGCGCTCGTCGAGAACGGCCTGCCGTACGAGATGACCCCCGAACTCGACACGATCGGGCCGTGCGACTTCGGCGGGCGGCTGACCACCGCCATGACCGCCCATCCCAAGGAGGACCCGGTCACCGGGGAGCTGCACCTGTTCGGGTACGGCTTCGCCCCGCCGTACCTGACCTATCACCGGCTGTCGGCCGCGGGGGAGCTGGTGGAGAGCCGGGTCGTGGACGTCCCCGGGCCGACGATGATCCACGACTTCGCGATCACGGACAACCACATCGTGTGGCTGGACCTGCCCGTCGTCTTCGACATGGACCTGGTCGGGCGCGGCATGCCGTACCGGTGGGACGACTCCTACGGCGCCCGGCTCGGCGTGATGGACCGCGACGGCCGGGTGACCTGGTTCGACGTCGACCCCTGCTACGTCTTCCACGTCGGAAACGCTCACGAGGACGCCTCCGGCAGGGTGGTGCTCGACGCGATCCGTTACTCCCCGGACGCCTTCACGGCGATCTGGCGCCACATCGGCGGCACCTCCAACCCCGCCGCCGAGACGGGCGGCGCGGTGCTGCACCGGTGGGTGCTCGACCCGGTGAGCGGCACCGTCAAGGAGGAGCAGCTCGACGACCGCAACGTCGAGTTCCCCACCTTCAACGAGGACCGGCTCGGCCGGACCAGCCGGTTCCTCTACGCGGTGTCCTCCGGCGAGGTGGTGAAGTACGACACCACGGCCGGGACCGGCCAGGCCAGGAACCTCGGCGCGCGCCCGGGTGAGGCGATCTTCGTGCCCGCCTCCGGCGCCCGCTCCGAGGACGAGGGCTGGCTGCTGTCGATCGTCACCGACAACGCGGGGAACGGTTCGGAGCTGCTCGTGCTCGACGCCGCCGGCCTGGACTTCGTCGCGTCCGTACGGCTCCCGCGCCGCGTCCCGGCCGGGTTCCACGGCTCCTGGCTCGCCGACCGCTGAACCGCGGCCGGGTCGGCAAAGCAGCGAGAGATCATTACTGTCGCCCGGCGTTCCGGGCGGCCAGGCTCTGCCGCCACTGCTCCATGACCTGCCGGAAGGACTCGTTTATGAGGAGAAGGAGTTCGGCGGAGGACTCGAAGCGGGCGCCCGCTGGGGTCGCGGCCCCGAGAATCTCGGCTCCGCGCTGCGATATGGCCACCAGGGCGTCGTTCGTCTGCGCAGCTGCAAGGAGGGACCGGAGCCAGATCTCGTCGTCGATGACATAGCGTTCGCGGCGCCCGCCGGAAAGCCGCTCCCGCCGGAGCATTCCCTGCTGTTCGAGGAAGGCGACGGCGTACGAGACTGACGCCGGGCTGACGCGAAGCCGCTGGACCAGGTCGGCGGCGGTGAGGGTGCCGGAGTCGGTGACGTACAGGCAGGCCAGCACCCTGGCCATCATCCGGGGCATTCCCTGCTGTTCGAGGAGAGCGGTATACGACTCGGTGAAGTCCTGGACCGCTTGGGGGTCACGCCCGTGGCCGCTGTCGGGGGCCGGCGGCGCGGGAGGCTGTTTCTGCTTGCGCCGACGCGCACGATGCCGTGTGGCCTCCTGCGCCCGGTCCGCCCCGTAGTCGTCGGGGCCGCCGTTGCGGGTGACCTCGCGCATGATGGTCGAGGCGGGCCGCCCCAGGCGCTTGCCGATCTCGGTGTATCCGAGTCCCTCGGCCAGTCCGGCGGCGATGTGCTGCCGGTCCTGGCTGGTCAGTCTGCCTCCGGGCATCGGTGCTTGGCTCCTATCGCTCGACATGCGCGGAGCTCGGCGCCCGCGCACCCCCGCTGCACAGTATGCATTCACACGTAGCCCATTGCAATTCTCATTCTGATCACCCATTGCATTCAGCATCACAATCATTGCAATGCTTGCTAGTTTGCCGGAGAGAGCAGGCGAAATGGGCTCTCTTTTATTGTTGACTGATTAGTGAATGCAATGTACGGTCGCAGATGTTCAAAGATTCCCGAACATTTGCGGTGCCGGTGGCGCCGCAGAGGGAGTCCCCATGACCGAGCTCCAGCTCGCCGAGGCCATGGGCGTCACGCCGGGACGGGTCTCGCAAGATCGAACACTGTGTGCAAGGAGATTCATGATGGAAACCGGCAACAGCGGCTTCTCCGAAGCAGGGATGCGCAGACTGCGCGAGGTGCTGGCACGGCATGTCGATTCCGGGAAGATTCCCGGACTCGTCGCGCTGGTCGGCCGGGGCGGTGAGACGCATGTCGAGGCGATCGGGACGCTGCGCCATGACGGTGGCGCGCCGATGCGCCGGGACACCATCTTTCGGATGGCCTCCACGTCCAAGCCGGTCACGATGGCGGCGGCGATGGTATTGCTCGATGAGTGCCGGCTGCGGCTGGATGACCCGGTCGATGAGTGGCTGCCGGAGCTGGCCGACCGGCAGGTGCTGAAGCGGGTCGACGGCCCGCTGGACGACACCGTGCCGGCGCGGCGGCCGATCACCGTGCGGGACCTGCTGACCTCCACGTTCGGGCTCGGGGTGGACCTGACGTTGATGGGCTCCCCGATCATGGCCGCAGTTCTGGAGCGGGCCAACTACAGCGGGGGAACCGGGCCGGCGCCCGAGCCGGATGAGTGGATGCGCCGCCTGGGCGAGCTGCCGCTGTCCTACCAGCCCGGAGAGCGCTGGCAGTACGAGCTCAGCCACGATGTCCTCGCCGTACTGGTCGCCCGGGTCACCGGCCAGTCGTTTGAGAAGTTTCTGCGCGATCGCGTCTTCGATCCGCTGGGGATGACGGACACCGCCTTCCACGTGCCCGCAGACAAGATCGACCGGCTGCCGCCCAGCTACGCCCCCGACCCGCAGACCGGAGAATTCCACGTGTGGGACGAGGCCGCGAGCGGACGCTACAGTCAGCCTCCGGCCTTCCAGCATGGCGGCGGCGGGCTGGTCTCCACCGTCGACGACTACCACGCCTACTTCCGGATGCTGCTCAATGGCGGGATGCACGGCAGCGAGCGGATCCTGTCGCGGCCCGCCGTGCAGCTGATGACCACCAACCGCCTGACGCCCGAGCAGAACGCCGCCCGCAACGCCCTGGCCACCAACAACGTCCACATCTCCTTCGGCCAGGGGCAACAGGGCGGCTGGGGCTTCGGGATGGCGGTGCGCACCTACCGCGGCGACTACGCGCCCATCGGCCAGTTCGGCTGGGACGGCGGAACCGGCACCACGGCCTACGCCGACCCGGCCAACCGGCTCACCGGCATCCTGCTCACCCAGGTCGGGCTGTCCATTCCGGATCCGGCGCGGCTGATCCACGACTTCTGGACCACGGCCTACCAGGCGATCGACGCCTGACACCGAGCCCGCGCCCGGTACGCCCGCGCCCGGTACGCCCGCGCCTGGTAGGCCCGCCCGCAACCCACGGCCCCCAACGGGCAGCCCTGGCGGCCGAACCGTCGACACTTCCGTGAGGTTCGGTCGTGGCCCTGTCTGCCTAAGGCCGGGCCATCCGAGGGTGCGATCCCCTCGGGCGACCCGACCTCGGCAATCCAGATACCCCGGGCACCAACAGGACCGCATTTCACCAGCCGTCCGTCCCATCGAATTTCCTAACAGTTTCGAAGGAGCACACCACCGTGTCCGTCACCCTTACCGACCAGGACAAGCTCACCCTGCGCACCGCCGCATACGGCGCCGTCTCGCTGCTGGCCGCCGCCGATGCGGCCGGCTCGCCCCACAAGGCCGCCACCGCCGGCTCCATCGCCCTGGCCTCCGCCACCGGCCTGATCGGCCACGTCCTCGCCGCAAAGACCAAGGACATCAAGCTGGACGGCAAGTCGGTCGCCGAACTCGCCGACCACGTGCTCCCGGCCCTGACGGCGGCCATGAGCCTGCTCAAGCAGCAGGAGCCGGCCGAAGCCGACAACTTCCGCAGCACCGTCATCGTCGCCATCGAGGCAGCCGCCCGCACCCACCAGGGTGAGCCCAGCCCCACCCTGGCCGACATGGCCCGCAAGATCACCGAAGCCCTCGACGCCGCTTGATGGCATGCCGACCCCCGCAGCCACAGCTTGCTTGTCCCGGGGTCCACTCCGGACCCCGTGACACGGCGGTGCGACAGGTCAGGCAGGGGCCGAGCCCCGCCGGGGCGGCCAAGTCGGCTCAGTCGACGAGCCGTGCTGGCCGGGCCGGGCAGGCCGAGTAAATCGAGCGGATCGCGGCGGGCTGCGAGGGGCTTGGGATCTGGGCACTAAGACTGGGGCGGCGCCCTGGCATTCGACTGGGCCGCCCGCCACCCCGGCAGGGTCCGTGGCCTCGCCTTCACCGAGACCATCGTCAAGCCGATGGCCTCGGCGGAGTTCCCCGACGGCGGGCGCGAGCTGTTTTTGGCGATCAAAACCGCGGGAATCGGCGAGCAGATGATCCTGCACGACAACGCCTTCCTGGAGCAGGCGCTCCCCGGCACCGTCGCCACCCCGATCGAACAGGCCGACCTGGAGGTCTACCGCAGGCCGTACCCGACGCCGGAAAGCCGCCTGCCTCTGCTTCAGTGGGCGCGCTCGACCCCTGGACGGCCAACCCGCTGATGTCGTCGCCCGCATCGAGGCCTACGACACGTGGCTGGCCACCAGCGCAGAGGTCCCCAAGCTGCTCCTGGCCTTCGCCGCGGGCCCCGGCACGATGATGCATCAGGACATGATCGACTGGTGCGCCGCCACCATGGCGAGCCTCGAAATCCGACACTACGACCGGATCGCGGGACACCACACCCCCGAAGACCACCCCGGACTGATCGCCGAGGCGATCGCGGCCTGAGCGGACGCTCACGCACTCCGATAGTCCCGGCCCTTGGCCTCTCAGACTGCCCTGCGCTTGGAGCGTGCCAAGCACCTCCTGTGACAGGGGCACCACCACTGAAGTCGCCGCGCGCGAGGCGGGCTTCGGTGACACCAGGACGCCGCGCAGCCCCCGGGCCGGCGCGGCGTCGCCAGAAGAACCCCTAAGGAGAAACACATGAGCCGCAAGATTGTGGCCGCGCAGTTCATCTCGCTCGACGGCGTCGTGGAGGCGCCCGAGGAGTGGCACTTCCCCTACTTCAACGACGAGATGGACGCCGCGGTCGGCGAGATGACGGCCGCGGCCGACACCCTGCTGCTGGGCCGGGTGACGTATGAGTCCTTCGCCGCTGTCTGGCCGCACCAGAGCGGCGAGATGGCCGATGCGATCAACGGCATCCGCAAGCTGGTCGCCTCCACCACCCTCAAGGAGGCCGGCTGGCAGAACGCGAGCGTGATCGAGGGCGACGTCGTCGCCGCCGTCAAGGAGCTCAAGCAGCAGCCCGGCGAGAACATCAACATCACCGGCAGCATCACCCTGACCCAGACGCTGCTGGTGGCCGGGCTCATCGACGAGCTGCGGCTGCTGGTGCACCCGATCGTGGTCGGCGGCGGCCGCAAGCTCTTCCCAGGCGGCCCCCGCCAGATCCCGCTCAAGCTCACCCGATCGGTCACCTTCGGCACCGGCGTGCTCGACCTGACCTACCAGCCGGCATGACGCGGATCCTGCTGGCCTGCGGTATCGCCGCGGGCCCGTGGTTCCTGGGCGTCGCGCTGGTCCAGGGGCTCACCCGCGAGCCCTTCGACTTCACCCGCAACGCCCTCAGCCAGCTCAGCCTCGGCGAGCTGGGCTGGATCCAGGTGAGCAACTTCGTCATCACCGCCTGCCTGGCCATCGCCGGAGCAGCCGGCCTGCGCCAGGCGCTGAAAGGCGGTCCTGGCGGCACGTGGGCGCCGTGGCTGGTCGCTGTGTTCGGGGCGTCGTTCCTGGTCAGCGCGGTGTTCAGCGCCGACCCCGGGGCCGGGTTCCCCGACGCCGCCCATCAGGCGGCCGTGCTCAGCACCACCGGAGGCATCCACATGGCCGGTGCCATGGTGGGCTTCCTCTCGCTGTGCGCGGCGTTCGTGGTGACGGGCCGGCACTTTGCCGCCCAGGGCGAGCGCGGATGGGCGATCGCCTGCCGGCTCGTGCCGGTCGGCGTGTTGGCCGGGTTCGCCGGCTCCTCGGCCACCGTGATGGCGTTCACCGCCGGAGCGGGGCTCGGGCTGGTGTGGCTGGCCGTGGTGTCGGCCCGGGTGCGCGCCTCGGTCAACGTGTAGGCGGTGCCGTACCCCTGAAAGAAAGACGGCCGGGTTCCCTCAGGGGCCTGGCCGTCTTTGCTTGTCAGAGGGTGTCGAGGTCGCGGACGACCTGGGCGAAGGCGCGGATCATGTCGTTTTCCGCCTCGCCGCGCCAGGTGAGGCCGTAGTCCAGCGCGGTCATGTCGTGGATGGGTAGCCAGGCGATGTCGGGCGGTTCCAGTAGCGGCTCACGTGCAGGGGAATCCAGTGCCCGCTGTTGGCGTCCACGCAGGACTCCGGTGGCGGCCACGACTCGCGCCGCATTTCGGCACCCTTCTTCAGATGTGCCCCGAAGGTCAAAAGAACGATGATTCGTAGTCATACGGCTACCGAATGGTACTCGCGAGTCGTGGCCACTGCGTATTGGATTTGAGATGCAACTCTCGGTTACTTTTCCTCCGGTGGCACCGACCCCAGCGGTGGGCCCTAACGCCGGAACGCGCGGGCGAGGATGGAGACCAGGCCCGCGAGCCCCAGGCCGCCCAGGATGAGGGGGAGCATGATCAGCGGCTCGATGCCGGGCCGGCTGATGAAGACGATCCCCGCGGCGACGAACAGCAGGCCGCTGAGCAGGGCCATCCAGTCAGTCCGGTGGCGTCCGTTGCGGTCGATCCGGCCGGTCTCAGGCCGCACGGCGCACCTCCACGTCTCCGAGACCCGCCTTGACGTTCAGGACGATGGTCGCCACGTCGCCCTTCGGGGGCACCTCGGGCTCCAGGATCTTGTTGTGCCGGACGTCGGCCCCGCCTTCCACCGAGTGGTCGATCGTGACGTCGCCGAACTTGGTGTATCCAGTGACCTCGACCCGGGCCGTCGGAGGCACGATCACCGAGATCTCCCCGACCGAGACGGATGCCTCGAAGACCGTTCGTGAGCCGGGCGGAAGCGCCAGCTCGCTCAGGTCCAGCGTGCCCTCGCCGATGCCCACCGCGTAGTTCTTGGCGACCTCCGACAGCTTGGCCGGCTCCCAGGTGTAGTCGCCGAACTTCTTCGGCATGTTGGTCAGCGTGGACCCCGCGAGCAGGGCGATCGCGACGATGGTTCCCAGCGCGACCAGGCCCGCGCCCCGGCCGAACCAGGTGGCGACCAGGAGGCCGGCACCGATGGTGGCGAGTACCGCACCGCCGACGATCGTCATGTTGATCGATCCCGAGGTGGACTGGATCGCCATGATGATCCCTCCAACGAGCATGGCCAGGCATACGGTGGCGCCCCCGACGAACGACCTGGGCCGCTTCGGCCGGGGCGCCGTTTCGACATGCCCGCCGTGTCCGGACAGGTCATAGGGCCCCCCATAGCTGGAAAGGTCATAGAGGGGGTACGGCTGCTGCCGCCTGCGGGGGTCCAGGGGCTGGTAGGGCCCGTAGGGCGAGAACGGTTCGCCGGAGGAGTCGTACGACGGCCTGATCGGGGAGCGGGGCGCCGGCCGTACCTCCTCGGCCGGGGGAACCGGGGGAGCCGGAGGAGCCGGGGGCGGTGCCGCGTGGGCGGCGAACGTCTCGGTCCACCGCGCGGCCGGATGGGGTTCCGTGGCCGGGCGGGACTCTGTGGTCAGGCCGGGTTCCGCGATCAGGCCGGGTTCCGCGGCCGGATGGGATTCCGCGGCGGCCGAGCGGGACTCCGCAACGGTCGGATGGGGCTCCGCGGCGGCCGGGCGGGGTTCCGCGGCCGGGCGGGGTTCCGCGGCCGGGTGGCCGGGGGCGAAGGGGGCGAACGCGGCGGGCGGCTGGTCCGCCGGGTGGCGAACGCCGTGGCCGCGCAGCCGATCGGGCAGGGAACGGATCACGGCCAGCAGGTCGACGCCATGTGCGTGAGCGGTGAGCAGGGTGATGGCGAACAGTGTGCCGACCACCACGGTGCCGGTGTCGATGCCGCCCGAGGACACGTTGATGATCAGTCCGAGGGCGAACACGCCGCTCAGGAGGGCCAGCACGGTCTCGGCGTCGAAGTCGCGCCGGGTCCACTGCTCCACGTGTCCCGGGCCGCCGTCCGTCTCCCGCATGAGCAGGAAGGCCGCGATGTAGAGCAGGATGCCGATGCCGGAGCCGAGGACCAGCATCGCGAAACCGACGCGGAACAGCACCGGATCGATTCCCGCGCGGCGGCCCAGGCCAGCGCAGACGCCGGTGAGCATGCGGCCCTCGTCGCTGCGCTGGAGCGGTCGTCGCTCACCGATGATGGAGGTGTGCGGCGAGTCGGACAGGGGGCTCGCCGGGCTCTCTGCGTTCCCGGTGTCGGTCATGTTCTCATCGTGGCTTTCCCGGATCGTGATCGCATCCGGGAGACCCCTGAGTCGTCCCGGAGGGGACGGGTCTCTCTCAGGGTCGTGTCAGGGGAACGCCTGATGCGCGGACTGCTCCCGACATGTGACGATGCTAACGATATGGCTGACCGAGAGACGACGCGCGACACGGCGCCCGTGACATCTGAGGAACCCGCCTTCCCCCGGCTGATGAGGCCCGTGGAAGGCCGCTTGGTGGCCGGGGTGGCCGAGGGCGCCGCGGCCCAGCTCCGGCTCGATCCGGTCGCGTTGCGGCTGGCCTTCGTGCTGCTCACCGTCCTGGACGGAATCGGCGCCGTGGCCTATGCGGCGCTGTGGATGTTCACGCCGCGCGAGCCGTACGAGGGCAGGGAGCCCTCCCGTGACTGGAGCCAGCTCGCCGCCTACGGCGCGATCGGGCTGGCGCTTACGGCTCTTGGCTGGCTCACCGGTGCCTCGACGGGCGGGATCGGCGCCTGGCCGATCGCGGTCGGCGGGATCGGCTCGCTGATCCTGTGGCAGCAGGCCGACCCGGACCGGCGGCAGCGCTGGATGAGCACGACGGTCGGCCAGGTGCGCCAGAACCGGGTTCGCACGTTCGTCGGCCTGGGGCTCGTCGTCGTCGGCGCGATCGGCTTCCTGGCGGCGAACGACGAGCTGCGCCATGCCCGTCCCGGCATCGTGTTCACGCTGGTGGTCGTGGGCGGTGTCGCGCTCATCGCGGCCCCCTGGCTGACCGGTCTGTGGAAGGAACTGCAACGGGAGCGCCGTGAGCGCATCAGGCAGGAGGAGCGTGCCGAGATGGCCGCGCACGTGCACGACTCCGTGCTGCACACGCTGACGCTGATCCAGCGCAACGCCCATGACGCGCGCGAGGTGATGCGGCTGGCCCGCTCCCAGGAACGCGAGCTGCGTAACTGGCTCTACCAGCCGAAACAGGACGCCGACGCGTCGGTGGCCGCGGCGGTGCGCCGGGTCGCCGCCGAGGAGGAGGACGCGCACGGAGTACCGATCGAGGTCGTCTGCGTGGGTGACTGCCCGCTGACTCCGGAATTGTCCGCGATGATGCAGGCCGCTCGGCAGGCTATGGTCAACGCCGCGAAATACTCTGGATCGTCGGTGATCTCGGTCTATGCCGAGGCGGAGCCGGACGAGGTCGTCATCTTCATCCGGGACCGTGGCGTCGGGTTCGACATGGACGGGGTGCCCGAGGATCGGATGGGCATCCGTCAGTCGATCATCGGCAGGATGGAGCGACACGGCGGCAGCGCCCGTGTGCGGACCGAGCCCGGCGAGGGAACGGAAGTGATGTTGACCATGAAGCTGGAGAAGGCGTGAGCGAGCGAGCCAGGAAGCACGACAATCCGCGAACGCGGTCGACGAGGGAGGACTCATGAGCGCCGTCAGGGTTCTGATCGTCGATGACCACCGGTTGTTCCGCTCCGGCGTCCGCGCCGAGCTGGGCGACTCCATCGAGGTGGTCGGCGAGGCCGAGGACGTGGAGTCGGCGGTCAGGACGATCGCCGAGCTCCAGCCGGATGTGGTCCTGCTCGATGTGCACATGCCCGGTGGCGGTGGCCAGGAGGTGCTTCGCCGCGTTCTGGGTTCGGGTTCCCCGGTCCGGTTCCTCGCCCTGTCGGTCTCCGACGCCGCCGAGGACGTCATCGGTGTGATCCGCGGCGGGGCCCGAGGCTACGTCACCAAGACCATCAGCGGTCGCGAGCTCACCGACGCGATCCGCCGGGTGGCCGAGGGCGACGCGGTCTTCTCACCGAGGCTGGCCGGCTTCGTGCTGGACGCCTTCGCCTCCAGTGAGGCCCCGCCGATCGACCCCGAGCTCGACTCCCTGACCCAGCGCGAGCGTGAGGTCCTGCGCCTGATCGCCCGCGGCTACGCCTACAAGGAGATCGCGAAGGAGCTGTTCATCTCGGTCAAGACCGTGGAGACCCATGTCTCGTCCGTTCTGCGCAAGCTCCAGCTCTCCAACCGCCACGAGCTCTCCCGCTGGGCCGCCGCGCGACGTTTGGTCTGATCTGTACTACCTGTAACTTATGTGCGACTCTGCGAAGTATGGGTCGTGATGTACCTGCCATGGTGTTCAGCCGGGATGACCGGCGGCGATACCGGGACAAGGTCCGCCAGTGTCTCGACGTCTTCGCGCAGATGCTGCGTGAGTCCAGGTTCGAGTTCGAGTTCGGCCGGCCCAAGGCCGGGCTGGAGATCGAGCTCAACCTCGTGGACGAGCGCGGCGAGCCCGCGATGAAGAACGCCGAGGTGCTGGCGGCGATCGCCGAACCGGACTGGGCCACCGAGCTCGGCCAGTTCAACGTGGAGATCAACGTCATGCCCGAGTCCCTCAAGAGGGACGGTCCCGCGCGGCTGGAGAGGGCGCTGCGGAACCGGCTCAACCACGCGGAGGAGCGAGCCCGGACGGTCGGCGGGCACATGGTGATGATCGGCATCCTGCCCACGTTGCGGGAGAGCGACGTGCACGAGGGCACGCTGTCGGCCAACCCGCGCTACAAACTGCTCAACGAGCAGATCTTCGACGCCAGGGGCGAGGACCTGCACCTTTCCATCATGGGTGACGAGGCCCTCGACACCTATGCCGACAGCATCACCCCCGAGGCGGCCTGCACGAGCACCCAGCTCCATCTCCAGGTCAGCCCCGACACGTTCGCCGCCCACTGGAACGCCGCCCAGGCCGTCGCGGGCCCCCAGGTGGCGGTGGCGGCCAATTCGCCGTTCCTGTTCGGCCGGAAGCTCTGGCAGGAGACCAGAATCCCGCTGTTCGAGCAGGCGACCGACACACGCCCGGTGGAGCTGAAGACCCAGGGCGTGCGGCCGAGGGTGTGGTTCGGCGAGCGGTGGATCACCTCGGTCTTCGACCTGTTCGAGGAGAACGCCCGCTACTTCCCCGCGCTCCTGCCCATGTGCGAGGATGCCGACCCCCACGAAGAACTGGCCCGCGGGGTGGTGCCCGAGCTCGGTGAGCTGACCCTGCACAACGGCACCGTCTACCGGTGGAACCGGCCGGTCTACGCCGTCGTCGACGGAGTCCCGCACCTGCGGGTGGAGAACCGGGTGCTCCCGGCGGGCCCGTCGGTCGCGGACATCGCCGCAAACGCCGGGTTCTACTACGGCCTCATGCGCGTGCTTCCCTACGCCGAACGCCCGGTGTGGACGCGCATGTCCTTCGCCGCCGCCGAGGACAACCTGCACGCCGCCGCCCGGCACGGGCTGGACGCCCGGCTCTACTGGCCGGGACTCGGTGAGGTGAACGCCGCCGAGCTGATCCTGCGCAAGCTGCTGCCGCTCGCCTGCGAAGGCCTCGACCTGTGGGGGGTGAACCCCGGGCCCAGGGACCGGATGCTGGAGATCATCGAACGGCGGTGCGTGACCGGAAGGACCGGAGCGAGCTGGCAGATCGACGCCGTGAACGGGCAGAACGGCCTCGACCGGCACGAGGTGCTGCGCCGGATGACCCTGCGCTACATCGAGCACATGCACACCAACCAGCCCGTCCACACCTGGCCGTCACCTTGATCGCTTCAGGGGACTCACTTCGGGGTTCCTCGGGGCACGACCGGCCGGAGACGGCGGCGCCGGGCCGTGGGGAGCAGCCACCCGGGGGCGGGCAAGCCGTGAGTGACTCTCGTCGTGAGGCCCCGGGATAGGCAACGATGAAGGACATGAGAGCCTTCCGCTACATCCTCGCGTTTCTGATGGTCACGGTCGTGGCATGCGGGGGTGACCGGACGGGCGACCGCGTCGCCGGCCCCGCTTCACCGGACACGCCCGTTTCGCCGGCCACCCCCACTTCGCTGGGGCAGACGTTCGAGTCGGACATCCAACTGGCCAAGAAGCTCACCGAGGACTACTGGACGCAGACCTTCTCCGCCAGCGGGCTGACCTACCGCCCGATCACGGACTTCGTCCCCTACCAGGGGCAGAACGGCCCCGACTGCGGTGGCCAGCCGTCGGTGCCCAACAACGCCTTCTACTGCCCGGCCGGGCACTTCATCGCCTATGACGAGAGCTGGATGCGCGGCCTCTACGACCAGATGGGCGACGGCTCGGTCTACGTGATCATCCCGCACGAGTTCGGGCATGCCGTACAGGCACAGCTGAACAGCGGCTTCAATCTCAACGTGGAGCGGGAGCTCCAGGCGGACTGCTACGCGGGAGGCACTCTGGGCGCGCTCGTCAAGGGCGGAACGCTCCAGGCGGAGCCGGGTGACGAGGACGAGCTGCTGATCAACCTGGCCGCGGCGGGAGACCCCACCGACGACTGGCTGCGCCCCGACGCCCACGGTACGGCGGCGCAGCGCCAGGAGGTCTTTGTCAAGGGGTACAACGGAGGCACCGCGGCCTGCTGAAATACATCGCCGAGGTCACCGGAAATCCCCCATGAGGTTGATGTCCCGCCGCCGCGATCCGCCTAGTCTGAGGGCCGGTGACCAGGGGGTGGTGTCATGCGGAGGATGGTTCGCGAGATCGGCTGGGCCGTACGGGGTGCCTGCCGGGCGAGCGACCCCGAACTGTTCTTCCCGCCCGCGCAGTCGGTCGAGCAGGAGAGACGGGCCAAGGCCGTTTGCGCGGGATGCCCGGTCCTGACCGACTGCCGGGCCTATGCCGTACGGGCGGGGGAGCCCGAGGGCATCTGGGGCGGGCTGACCGTGCAGGAGCGGCGCGGTCTGCGGTTCCCGCCCGGATGGCGGCGGCCCGCCGCGGGGGTGTGAACTGTTGATTGTTTATCGGCGTTTATCAGTTCTTCTCTGGTCTTCTCTGGTTTCTTCCGCCTGGAGAGGTGGGTGGCCCGCCAGACACCCAGTGTCGGCGCACCACGGAAGCGTCCGGCCGGCTGTTACCGGTCGCGGGAAGCGCCGGAGCGTGGGGTGCGGGTGTCGCGGGTACGCCGGGCGTGAGTCTTTCCCCGGGTCGGGTAGCCGCCGCCCCCCAACCGAGTTAAACTCACAGTGATTGAATAACAACTGTAAGTAAAGGGGTGGAGGGTGGGGCGGATCCATCAGGCCTACCGCTACGCCCTCGACCCCACCCCCGAGCAGGCCGCCGCGCTGGCCTCGCACTGCGGCGCGGCGCGGTTCGCGTTCAACTGGGGCCTGGCCCGGGTCAAGGCCGCCCTGTCCCAGCGGGAAGCGGAAAAGACCTACCAGGTGCCCGCCGAACTGCTGACCGAGGTGCCCTGGTCGCTGTACGGCCTGCGCCGGGCATGGAACACCGCCAAAGACACGGTCGCGCCGTGGTGGGCGGACAACTCCAAGGAGGCCTACAACACGGGCCTGGACGGCCTGGCGCGGGCGTTGACGAACTGGTCGGCCTCCCGCACGGGCACCCGGGCCGGTAGGCCGGTCGGCTTTCCCCGGTTCAGGGCCAAGCACCGCACCATGCTGTCGTGCCGGTTCACCACCGGTGTCATCCGCCTGGAGGTCGACCGGCGTCACGTCACGCTGCCCCGGCTGGGCACGATCCGCACCGCCGAGTCCACCCGCAAGCTGGCCCGTCACCTGGAGCGCGGCACCGGCCGGATCCTGTCGGCCACCATCCGGTTTGCGGGCGGGCGCTGGTTGGTGTCGTTCACCTGCGAGGTTGACCGTCCCGACCGCGCCCCGGCCCGCCCGGACGCGGTGGTGGGGGTGGATCTCGGGGTGAGGGCGCTGGCGGTGCTGTCCACCGGCGAGACGGTCGACAACCCCAAACACCACCGCGCGGCGCTGCGCACACTCCGCCGGTTGAACAAGCGGCTCGCCCGCCGCGCCGGGCCGCGCACCCCGGACGGGAGCAGACGCCAGGCCTCCAAGCGCTGGCACAAAACCAAGATTCACCTGGCCCGGGTTCACGCCCGGGTGGCCGCCCAGCGGCGCGACGGGCTGCACCAGCTCACCACCCGGCTGGCGGCGACCTATGGCACGATCGTGGTCGAAGACCTCCACGTGGCCGGGATGCTCGCCAACCGGAAGCTCGCCCGCGCGATCGCCGATGTCGGCATGGCCGAGACCCGCAGGCAGCTCACCTACAAGACCGCCTGGCGCGGCGGCAGGCTTGTTGTGGCCGACCGCTGGTACCCCTCCTCCAAGACGTGTTCCGGCTGTGGCGCGGTGAAAGCCAAGCTCGCCCTGTCGGAGCGCACCTACTCCTGTGCGGCCTGCGGCCTGGCCCTGGACCGGGATGCCAACGCCGCACGTAACCTGGCCGCGCTGGCGGCCCGGTATGAGCACGACGTCGCCCAGAGTTGCGGGGAGACGGTAAACGCCCGTGGAGGAGCGGTAGGCCCCGGTATCCGTGCCGGGCACGCACCGGCGAAACGGGAACCCCTCATCAGGGGAACGCTGCCCCGGCAACGCGGCGGCTCACCGAGCCTCACAGACAAACACTGAGAATTGGTGAACGGTGAACCCTTCTCGCATAGCCTCGAACCCAGGCCGGTGAGGGCGAAGCGCCCTGTCCGGGGTGGAGAGGGGCGACCATGACCACGGAGCGGCGCGTCACGCTCGCGGGGGCGTTGGCCGTGCTGGTGGCGGCCAACGTGCTCAACAACCGGATCGCGCCGCGCATGGCCCCGATGACCTCGGCCGCCGCCACCGGTGCGCTCCTCGCCCTGGCCCGGCGCTCCGGGCTTTCCTGGGCCGAGCTGGGCTTCCACCAACGTTCGCGCGGTCTGCGGATCGGCGGGGTCCTCGCCTCGGCCGTCGCCGGGGTCTACGGCGCGGGGATCGCCGTCCCGGCCACTCGCCGCTTCTTCCGGGACGAGCGGGCGCTGTCGCTCTCGCGCGCCCGGGTGTTTGAGGAGGCTCTGCTCCAGGTGCCGGTCGGCACGGTCCTGCTGGAGGAGGTCGGCTTCCGAGGGGTGCTTCACGGTCTTCTCGCCCGCTCCCACGGGAGCGCCGCGGCCACCGCCGTCTCCTCGATCCTGTTCGGCCTGTGGCACGTGCTTCCCTCCATCGACATGATGGCCGCCAACCCCGCGCTGAGCCGCCTGGCGGCGGCACCCGCCGACGACCTGGAAGCCGGGCCGGACCTGCCGGGAAGACCGTCCGGACGGGACGGCTGGGAGGTGTCACGGGTGGTGACCGGGTCGGTGGTCGCGACAGGGTGCGCCGGGATGTTCTTCTGCGAGCTGCGCCGCAGGGGAGGCCTGGCCGCGCCGGCACTGCTGCACGTCGCGACCAACTCGCTGGGCTACATGTTCGCCCGTCTCGCCCCCGAAGAACCTGAGAGGTCCGGCCGCGCGGGCTGACCCGTCGCCGCTCTCCGGAGGTCAGGCGGCCGGGAGCGTCCGGCGGGAACATCGCCGTCGGCGGCACCGGCCACCACACCCAACCGGGGGAGGGCCTGAGGGCTCTTCCCGGCTGGGTGGAAAGCCGTCTCCTGCGGGGCTCCGGCGGGGCTCAGGCGAGGTTCAGGCGGTGGGAACCCGCTGGAACGCCTCGGCGTAGCGCCCCTCGCCGAAGCCCGCGTCGACGGCCAGCTGGGAGAACCGTCCCCGGAGGAAGTCATCGAAACCCTCCATGTGGCTGGTCTGGCTCACATGGGCGTGCAGCGCGGCGATCTTGCGCTCGAAGGTGTCGGTGACGTCGACGTGGTGATTGGGGGTCATTCCGCCGGCGAGCCAGACCTCCCGGACCGTCCATGCCTCAAGGCCCTCCTGCTGCAGGAGTTCGGGGAAGGCGTAGGGGTTGCGCGCGTCGGGGTAGACGGCGTCGAGCGTGGAGCCGCCGACCGCGCGGTGGTCGGGGTGGCTGGGGGCGACGAACCTGTAGTTCCGCTCCGGCGTGTGGGTGATTACAAGGTCGGGCCGTACCTGGCGGATGACCCGGGCGATGTCGCGCCGCAGGTCCAGGCTCTCCACCACGGTCCCGTCGTGGTAGCCGAGGAAGCGCAGATCGGTCACCCCGACGGCCTTGGCGGCGTTGGTCTGCTCGGTACGGCGCAGCTCCGCCATGCCCCCGTTGTCCAGCTCGCGATCGAAACCGCCCGCGTCGCCGTCGGTGACGACGCAGTAGACCACCTCGACGCCCCGGTCGACGAACCGCGCGATCGATCCCGCCGCGGCGAAGTCGACGTCATCCGGGTGCGCGGTCACCGTGAGTACCCGATTGATCTCGTTCTCAGACAACATGCAAAGTCCTTCTGATTTCATTCATCTTTTGTCATTGATGAACTTTCACAACCGACGGCATGTCCGTCGGCATTCCTCTCCGCGGTTGGACCCGGTTGTCGGTGGGGCGCCATAACCTAGGGAGGTGCCGACTCCATCCGCTTCCCTGACCCACCCGTTGCTCGACGGGCTCAACCCCCAGCAGCGTGAGGCCGTCGTCCACCAGGGCAGCCCGTTGCTCATCGTCGCGGGTGCCGGTTCGGGCAAGACACGGGTGCTGACCCACCGCATCGCCTACCTGCTGGGCGAGCGGGGCGTGCAGCCGCAGGAGATCCTGGCGATCACCTTCACGAACAAGGCCGCGCGCGAGATGAAGGAGCGGGTCGACAAGCTCATCGGCCCGCGCTCGGCCGCGATGTGGGTGATGACCTTCCACAGCGCGTGCGTGCGGATCCTGCGCCGCGAGGCCAAGCGCCTGGGCTTTCCCACGAGCTTCTCCATCTATGACCAGGCCGACTCCCAGCGGCTGATGGCGATGGTCTGCCGGGAGATGGACCTCGACCCCAAGCGCTACCCGCCGCGCTCCTTCTCCGCCCAGGTCAGCAACTTCAAGAACGAGCTGATCGACTACGAGACGGCGGCGGAGAAGGCCTCCAGCCACCTGGAGCGCACGCTCGCCCAGGCCTACCGGAGCTACCAGCAGAAGCTGACCGAGGCCGGCGCGATGGACTTCGACGACCTCATCATGCTGACGGTCACGCTGTTCCAGATCTTCCCCGACGTGGCCGAGCACTACCGGCGCCGCTGGCGGCACGTCATGGTGGACGAATACCAGGACACCAACCACGCCCAATACACCTTGATCCGTGAGATCGTCGGCCGTCCCGAGCTGCGCACCGCCGAGGGCGACCTGGTCAGGGAGGGCGAGGTCGCCCCGGCCGAGCTCTGCGTGGTGGGCGACGCCGACCAGTCGATCTATGCCTTCCGTGGCGCGACGATCCGCAACATTCTGGAGTTCGAGCGCGACTACCCGGACGCCAAGACGATCCTGCTGGAGCAGAACTATCGCTCCACCCAGACGATCCTGAGCGCCGCCAACGCGGTGATCTCGCGTAACGAGAGCCGCAAGCCCAAGAACCTCTGGTCCGACCAGGGCGCCGGGCCGAAGATCATTGGATATGTCGCCGACAACGAGCACGACGAGGCCATGTTCGTCGCGCAGGAGGTCGACAAGCTCGCCGACGACGAGAAGATCGTGCCGGGTCAGGTGGCCGTGTTCTACCGGACCAACGCGGCCTCCCGTGTGTTCGAGGAGATCTTCATCCGGACCGGCCTGCCCTACAAGGTGGTCGGCGGGGTGCGCTTCTACGAGCGCAAGGAGGTCCGCGACCTGCTGGCTTACCTGCGGGTGCTGTCCAACCCGGGCGACGTGGTGTCGCTGCGCCGCATCCTCAACGTGCCCAAGCGCGGCATCGGTGACCGGGCGGAGGCGATGGTGGAGGCGTTCGCGTCCCGCGAGCGGATCCCGTTCTGGGAGGCGCTCCGCCGGGCGGACGAGGCGCCGGGCATGGCGACCCGGTCACTCAACGCGATCAAGGAGTTCGTCGCCCTGCTGGACGATCTGATCGTCAAGGCCGAGACCATGCCGCCGTCGGAGCTGGCTCAGGAGGTGCTGGTCAGCACCGGTTACCGGGCGGAGCTGTCGGCCTCCGGAGACCCACAGGACGAAAGCCGCCTGGAGAACCTGGACGAGATGATCTCGGTGGCCTCGGAGTTCGAGGAGGCCAACCCCGAGGGCACGCTCGTGGAGTTCCTGGAGCAGATCTCGCTGGTGGCCGATGCCGACCAGATACCGGCGGACGACGGCGGCCAGGGCGTGGTCACCCTGATGACCCTGCACACGGCCAAGGGCCTGGAGTTCCCGGTGGTGTTCCTCACGGGCATGGAAGACGGTGTCTTCCCGCACATGCGCTCGTTGGGCGAGCCCAAGGAGCTGGAGGAGGAGCGCCGCCTGGCCTACGTCGGCATCACCCGGGCCGAGCAGCGTCTCTATGTCTCCAGAGCGGCCGTCCGCAGCTCCTGGGGGGCGCCCGCGTTCAACCCGGCCTCTCGCTTCGTCTCCGAGATCCCGACCGACCTGGTCGACTGGCGCAGCGACCCGGGGAAGAACGCCTGGAGCGCCGCCGGTTCCCGCCGCGAGTCCCGCCCGGCCCCCGCGAAGAAGGCCGGCGGACGGCAGATCCCCAACCTGACCCCCGGCGACCGGGTCACCCACGACCAGTTCGGCCTGGGTACGGTCCTGTCGGTGGACGGCGTGGCCGAGAAGACCAGGGCAAAGGTCGACTTCGGCAGCGAAGGGGAGAAGACCCTGCTGCTGGCCTACGCGAGGCTGGAGAAGCTCTGACGGCGCTGGGGAGCCTGGCCGGAAGCTCTGGCAGGTCGGAGCTCTGACGGAGAAGGCCCGGCGAGCCTTGGCTCGCCGGGCCTTCTCACGGGCCGTCTCCGGAGCGGAAGCGCTTCGGAAGGACCTGTCACTTCTTCAGGTCAGCCCTTGAGGACCCGATGTCCTTGAGGACCGTCAGTCCTTGAAGACCCGGATGTAGGGGTCCTCGGTCTGCTCCTGGTCGAGGTCCAGGTCCTTGATGTCGGCGACCTGGCTGGCGGGCGGGGCCTTGATGGCGGACTTCACACCCCAGCTGGTGTAGCGGCTGTCGTTGAGGTAGGTGATGTCCACGCTGACGAGGCCGCGCAGGGACTGGGTGTAGGAGGAGACGGCCCGCCGTACGAGCTGGTCGGAGCCGATGTAGAACTGCCAGTTCACCGGGAGCGGGGCGGACTTGGCCGAGGGCTTCGCGCCGAGGGCCGCGCGGACCGTGGGGGAGACCTTGTACAGCTCGCCCAGGGTGATCGTGCCCGAGTGGACGACGGTCTTGACGCCATCCCACGTTCCGCCGGGGCGCTTGGCCGTGGTGTGGGCCAGGACCGCCTTCAGCGTGCCGGGTTCGAGCGGGTTGACCATCTGCTGCCCGGGGTTGCCCGCGGTGGTCAGGTCGCTCGGGGTGCGCACCCACTTCCTGCCTTCGGGAAGGGCGTCGCCGTAGAACCCGCCCGAGGTGTAGGAGGTGTCCTTCACCGTGATCGTGCGGGAGGGGGCGAACAGGTCCTTCAGCTCCTTTTCGGCCCCGGGCAGGCTGAACGTGCTGGTCAGGTCGGACGCGACCACACCCGGCTTACCGAACTCCAGCACGCCGTTGCGCCGGGAGAAGATGGCGCGCTGATTCTTGCCGTCGCCGATGAGCTTGGAGCTCTCGGCGAGCTTCACGCCGTGGTGGGCCTTGAGCTGGCCCTTCAGCGCGGACACCGGGTCGGCCGGGGCGCTCTGGGCGCTCGCCGGGGCGGCGGTCACGAGCGCGGGAACGATCAGCGCCGCCGCGGCCGCGCCGGTCAGGGTGGCGATCATTCGCCTCATGTAGGGGGTCCTCCTGTACGGGCCCTCGCGTCGTCGCGAAGGGATCACGGAGATTCTTGCTCAATTCACAACATGTCGGGCAAAAATTGATCAAACGACCACGCCCGGCAGGCGATGCCTGCCGGGCGTGGGTTGGGGACGACCCCGATCATGATCGTCTCGCCGTGATCGGCCGGGCGGAGCCGGCACCGGTCGATCGGAGTCAGTGCCGTTGAGCAAAGTCAGCCCCGGCCGGGCGGAGCCGGTCCCGGTTGAGCGGAGCCGGCGCCGGTCGGCCGGCGAAGGACGGTTACTTGCCGAGCGGGATCGGCACCTCGTCCTTCGCGCCCTTGTCCAGCTCGTCGAACGTGGCGATCTCTTCGGGCGCGGGCGCCTTGATCGTCGTCACCTTGGAGCCCCAGCCGCTGTAGCGGGTGTCGACGATGGTCGCCGTCTTGTCCCGCTCGCTGGAAGCCTCGACCTCGCTGGTCACCAGCCGCTCGGGGAGCTGGCCGGCGTTGAGGTAGAGCTTCCAGGTGATCGTGCCCTTGTCTTCTCCGCTGGATTCCCCCAGGAGAGACGTGGAGGCACGGAACCACGGTGAGATCTTGCGCAGCTCGCCGTAGGTGATCTTTCCGGCGTAGAACCCCGGACGCTTGGTGGTGGCGTGCGCCAGCAGCGCCCCGAGCGTCGCGGGCTCGGCGACGTTGACCTTCTGGCTGAGTGCACCGACCAGACCGAGAGAGTCTCCGGGCGACTTGACCCAGGTCTTGTCCGCCGGGATGTATTCGCCCAAGAAGCCGCCGGAGATGAAAGCACCCTGCTTGACGCGAATGACTCGCTCGGGCTTGCCCAGCCCGGCCCAGCCCTTGGATTCCTCGTCTTCCTCATCGGAATCGGAGGGGAACATGCCCTTCGGGAGCCGGAGCTTTCCTGTCTGGTCCGACGCCGCGATCCCGGAGGCGCCGAAATGGAGAGTGCCCTTGCGATCCGCGACAATGGCACTTTCGCCCTTGCTCTGGATCTTCGTCTTGTCGACGAAAGTCACACCGCGGCCGTTGCCGAACTGGCTCTTCAGCACGGTGACCGGATCGGCGGTCTGGGCGTGTGCGGTCGAGGCGAGCGCGGGGGCGCTCAGCACGGCTGCCGCGGCGCATGCCAGGCCGGCGACGTATCGTTTCAACGGAAATTCCTCCTGATGGTCCCTCCACCCCGTGTGGGAGGGACCAAGGCATTCTCGTGGAGGAAGATCACGATGAAATCTCATAACCGGGATGTGCTTTGAATTAATCGTGCACATTTCGTGCAGAGATCTCTTCGCGACCTCGGAGATCCGTTGTCCGGCTTAATCGAAGGTCGGTTATCGCTTTCATTCCATTACCGGCTGTCATGTTCGCCTCGATCCGCCTTCCCGAAGGCGGGCCGTTCAGCCGATCGGCAGAGCGGTGGGCCTGGGGAAGTCGGCGCCGACGCGGCCGGCGTCGGCGGTGTCCTCCGGGGGCGGCGGGGTGAGGGTGACGGGCGAGCCCCAGCCGGTGTAGCGGGTGTGCACGACCGTGGTCGTGTAGCGTCTCGGCGTGCCGGGCAGGGGCTGCTTCCAGGTGGTGCTCAGGCGGCGGGCCAGGTTCGAGCGGTCCAGCCAGAGCCGGAAGCCCACCGGGATCCTGCCGCTCCTGCCCTTGGGCGGCCCGGCGAGCCGGTCACGGAGCGAGGGCGAGACCCGGTAGAGGGTGCGCAGCGTGACGGCACCCTGCAGGTACGTTCCGTACGAGCCCCTCTTCCTGACCACGGCGTGCGACAGCAGGGTGCCCAGAGTGGCGGGCTCGAAGATGTTCACGATCTGCGGCAACGCCGCCGTCTGCTTGATGTTCGCCGGGCCGATCAGGCCGAGCCAGGTCTTGCCCTCCGGCAGCCACGTCTCGTAGCCCGGTCCGGATAGATATGCCTCGTTCGGGAAGCAGATCACCCGGGTCGAGCCGAGCCGCTGCCCGAGCTGGTTCTCCAGCTCTTTCACGGCTCCTCTCCCCAGCTCCGTCCGCCCCACGGTGTCCGTGGCGTACACCCCGGCCGCGCCGAACTCCACCTTCCCCCTGCGCCAGATGGTGACGACCGGCTTGCCGTCCTTGTAGACCCGCCCGAGGTCGGAGATCCGCAGCCCCACGTGCTCGCCGAACTGCTGCCTCAGCTTCGTCACGGGAGACGGCGGCGCCGCCTGCGCCACTCCCACCGGTAATACCGAGGCGACCAGCGCCGCCGCGACCACAGTGGCCCACCGTCTCATCGGCTTCCCCTCCCCAGGAGTCAAGATCCGCCAAGCTAGCCAACCGCCGAGGTCGTGGCTATGGCGTGGGCCAACAACTCGCGTCCCCGGATTGCGCGTGCGTGAGCCGTACGGCAGGCCGTACCGGATGGGGCGGGAGGAAAGGGAGATCGCCGAGCCGGTGAAACCGAGGGCTGTCCTTTGGATGAGAAGGGAGTGAAGAAAGGACGTCCTTTCAGGTAATGATCACCGTTGTAATGTGGTTTGCGATGGCCCGTGAGATTCGACGGACCAGGGCCGGTTACGCTGCGGACAGCTCCTACGTTGTGAATGGGGCGCAGACAAGGAGGTCTGGATGGATGCCGTGTCGAGGATCCGCGTCGTCATCGCCAAGCCCGGGCTGGACGGTCACGACCGGGGTGTGAAAATCGTGGCGCGGGCGCTGCGGGATGCCGGGATGGAGGTCGTCTACACCGGCCTGCACCAGACGCCCGAGCAGATCGTGCGCACCGCCATCCAGGAGGACGCCGCGGCGGTCGGCCTGTCCATCCTGTCCGGCGCGCACATGACGCTCTTCGCCAAGGTGCTGGAGCTGCTGAAGGAGAACGACGCGAGCGACATCGTGGTGTTCGGCGGCGGAATCATCCCGGAGGACGACATGCCGGCACTCCAGGAAATGGGCGTCGCCCGTGTTTTCACCCCCGGCGCGACCACCCAGGAGATCGTCGAATGGGTGCGAAGCGCGATTCCCGCCCGCGTCTGAGGGGCCAGTTAAGGACCCAGTTACCTGGTCATGCCCCTTGGGGGGCTAGGCTTCATTGGCGCAAAACCGCCGGGCCCCCCTCAGATCGTGGAGCCGGCCCGCCGACATCTGTACACAAGCCGGACAAGCAAGGACGGACCCTCGTGGACCTGTTCGAACATCAGGCGAAGGAGCTCTTCGCGGAGTACGGCATCCCGGTGCCGCGCGGTATCGTCGCGCACACCGTGGAGGAGGCACGCGCGGCAGCCGAGCAGCTGACCGGCCGTGTCGTCGTCAAGGCCCAGGTGAAGACCGGTGGTCGTGGCAAGGCCGGTGGCGTGAAGGTCGCCGACGACGCCGCCGACGCCGAGCAGAAGGCCACCCAGATCCTCGGCATGGACATCAAGGGCCACACGGTCCACAAGGTCCTGATCGAAGAAGCCAGCGCGATCGCGGAGGAGTACTACTTCTCCTTCCTGCTCGACCGCGCGAACCGCACCTTCCTCGCCATCTGCTCCGCCGCGGGCGGCATGGACATCGAAGAGGTCGCTCACAGCACCCCGGAGAAGGTCGCCAAGGTCCCGGTCTCGCCGCTGGACGGCGTCGACCGCGCCAAGGCGCGGGAGATCGCGGTCGCCGGTGGCCTGCCCGAGGTCGCCCTCGACGGCGCCGCCGAGCTCATCGAGAAGCTCTGGGCGGCCTTCGTCGACGAGGACGCCTCCCTGGTCGAGGTCAACCCGATGATCCTGTCCGCCGACGGCCAGGTGAAGGCCCTCGACGGCAAGGTCACCCTCGACGACAACGCCTCCTTCCGCCAGCCCGAGCACGAGGCCTACGCGGACAAGGCCGCCGAGGACCCGCTTGAGGCGGCGGCCAAGGCCAAGGACCTCAACTACGTCAAGCTCGACGGCAACGTCGGCATCATCGGCAACGGCGCGGGCCTGGTCATGTCGACCCTCGACGTCGTCGCCTACGCGGGCGAGGCCTTCCCCGGCCAGCCCAAGCCGGCCAACTTCCTCGACATCGGCGGTGGCGCCTCGGCCGAGGTCATGGCCGCCGGCCTGGAGATCATCATCTCCGACCCGTCCGTGAGGTCGATCTTCGTCAACGTCTTCGGCGGCATCACCGCCTGTGACGCGGTGGCCAACGGCATCGTCTCCGCCTTCCAGCTGCTGGAGAGCCGCGGCGAGGCCGTGAGCCGTCCGCTGGTCGTCCGGCTGGACGGCAACAACGCCGAACTCGGACGGCAGATTCTCTCCGACGCCAAGCTTCCCGGCGTCGAGCTGGTGGACACGATGGACGACGCGGCCAAGCGTGCCGCCGAACTCGCCGCGGTAGGTGCGTAATGGCTATCTGGCTGACCGAGAACAGCAAGATCATCGTTCAGGGTATGACCGGCGGTGAGGGCACCAAGCACACCCGCCGCATGCTCGCCTCCGGCGCCCGCGTCGTCGGCGGCGTCAACGCCCGCAAGGCCGGCACCGTTCACGAGGGCCTGCCGGTCTTCGGCACCGTCGTGGAGGCCATCCGGGAGACGGGCGCCGACGTGTCGGTCGTCTTCGTGCCCCCGGCGTTCACCAAGGACGCCGTCAAGGAGGCCATCGACGCGGAGATCCCGCTGTGCGTGGTGATCACCGAGGGTGTCCCGGTCCACGACACCACCGAGTTCTGGGCCTACGCGGTCGCCAAGGGTAACAAGACCCGCATCATCGGGCCGAACTGCCCCGGCATCGCCTCGCCCGGCGCCTCCAACGCCGGCATCATCCCGGCCGACATCACCACCGCCGGCCGCATCGGCCTGGTGTCGAAGTCCGGAACGCTCACCTACCAGCTCATGTACGAGCTGCGTGACTTCGGCTTCTCCACCGCCGTCGGTATCGGTGGCGACCCGGTCATCGGCACCACGCACATCGACGCGCTCCAGGCCTTCCAGGACGACCCGGCCACCGACGCGATCGTGATGATCGGTGAGATCGGCGGCGACGCCGAGGAGCGCGCCGCGGCCTACATCGAGCAGCACGTGACCAAGCCGGTCGTCGCCTACGTCGCGGGCTTCACCGCCCCCGAGGGCAAGACCATGGGCCACGCGGGCGCGATCGTGTCCGGCTCGGCCGGCACCGCCCAGGCGAAGAAGGAGGCTCTGGAGAAGGTCGGCGTCCGCGTCGGCAAGACCCCGAGCGAGACCGCCCGCCTGATGCGCGAGATCATGCAGGCCCGCTAGCCTGCGGAAAGGGTCACACGACCCGCCGGCTTCGCAGAGAAGGCGCCCGATGTGTCCTACCGGGCGCCTTTCTCATTGCCCGGGGCCTTCTCGTGCGGCATGCCCGGGGCCTTCTCGTACGGCATGCCCGGAGTCTTCTCGTACGGCATGCGACACGCGGGCCGAAGGAGTCTCATCCACGCCGAAGATCCTGAGACCATCGACTATTGTGACGGCCCTTCTCGATCAGCTCCGGACGGCTCCCCGTAACGTCCTCAGCCGTATCCCCCTGCCCGGCGTCACGGGTGACGACGACGATGTCCGTCGGCCGCTTCCCGTCTCCGGGATGCTCGCTGCCGCCTGGACCCTCGGTGTGGGCCTGGCGGTGCTCACCACCCTCACCCTGGTCGGCTGGATCGCCTCCCCCCAGGGAGCGTTCGGCACGGGCCTGCCGGGGGTGTTCCGCATCGCGGCGCAGCTCTGGCTGGCGGCCCACCACGCGGGGTTCGCGATTCCCGGCGGGTCGATCGGGTTGCTTCCGCTCGGGCTGACGCTGCTTCCGGCCTTCCTGCTGTACCGGGCCGGGATCTGGATGGCCCGGGACGCGGACCTGCGGTTGCGGCTGCCCGCCCGGCTGCCCAAGAACAGCCCCAAGGAGCAGGCCAACGCCCGCCGCCGGGCCCAGCTGGTGCTGGTCGCCCAGGCGGGCATCTCGCTGGCCGCGCCGTACGCGCTGCTGGCGGGCCTGATCGCGCTGGTCACACGGAACGAGATCACCCAGCCGTTCCTCGGCGACGCGCTGGTCAGCCACCTGGTGCTGGCCTTCCTCGCGGGTTCGCTGGCCACCGCCAGGACGATCGGGCCGTGGCGGTCGATGCTGCGCCTGCTGCCCGAGCGGGTGCGCTCGGTCGTGGTGAGTTCGGCCGCGGCACTGGCGATCATGCTCGTGGCGGGTGCCGTCCTGGTGCTCGGCGCCATCGTGGTGAACTTCGGGCAGATCCAGGAACTGTCCGGCGTCCTGTCACCCGGGTTCGTCGGTGGCCTGCTGCTTCTGCTGGTTCAGGGGCTCTATCTGCTCAACGCGGCCATCTGGGGGATGGCCTACATCGCCGGCCCAGGCTTCGCCGTCGGCACCGGCACGCTGGTGGCGCCGACGGGGGTCCAGCTCGGCACCGTGCCGAGCCTGCCGATCCTGGGAGCCCTGCCGGAGTCGGGCCCCACCCCGGCGTGGGTGATCGCGGTGATCGCGCTGCCGTTCGCGGCCGGAGCGGTGGCCGGTGTCCTGGGAGTCCGGGTCGCGCCGTCGCCGTCGTACGAGGGCGCGCCGCTGTGGGGGCTTGTCTGCGGGCTGACGACAGGCGCGGTGGCCGGGTTGCTGGCGGCGCTGTCCGGCGGTTCGCTCGGCGGGGCGAGACTCTCCTCGGTGGGACCCGCGGCCTGGGAGGTCATGCTCTCGGTGGCGTTGGAAGTCGGCGTCGCCGCGGGCATCTCGGCGGGACTGGCCAACTGGTGGCTGATCTTCCGGGGACAGAACACGGCGGTGACCAAGGCCGCGGCCAAGGTCGGCACGGCCACCGCGCCGGTTCGCAAGGCGGGCGCCAAGTTCGCCAAGGCGGCGGGGTCGGTGGCGAGCAAGGTCGGCTTCGCCGAGCCGGAGGAGTCCCGCGCGCTTCCCGGTCACTGGCTGGACGCCACCGAGTGCGACACCCAGCCGATCCCGGTCATCAGGGACGACTGGGAGGACGAACACGCCTCGGCGGCGGCGGAGACCTCCCCGAAGGCCGAACGCCGCGAGCCGCCGCGCCCGCCCCGTCGTGACATCGTCGACGAGTCCGATGACAAGGGCGGCCACGTGATCTATCTGGACCCCTACGCATGGGACCGCGACTAGGGTCTGTACGGATTTCGGATCTTCAGGCGGGTTGAAGGCTTCGGATCCACAAGACGGCTCCGCGTAGACACAGGCGGGCGAGGTGGCGGTCGGGGGTCTTGTCGAAGCGGAAGGCCAGGCCACGCCACTGGTTGATCCGGTTGATGCAGCGTTCCACGGTGTTGCGCTGCTTGTAGTGATCGGGGCCATGGCCGACCGGGCGGCCGCCGCTGAGCCGGGGCTCGCGCCACCGGGACGACGAGAGCCTGCGGGGCGTTGACTTTGTCGCAAGGTATGACGCACCATGTTGCTACAAAGCTTGCGACAAAGGAGGCGCTATGACCCGTGAACCGTTACCGGACGCCGGGCCGCCGGCGCGTGCGGCCGATCTGCGGCTGGCGGGCGAGTGGCTGGCCCAGCACGACCTGGCCGGCGCTCGCCCGACCCCGCTGCTGGCCAGTCGGCTGGCGGTCCGCAGACGCGCCCGCCTCGCCGCTCAGATCATCCTGGCCGTGCTGATCCTCGCGAGCGCGCTCGCCGCGGCCCTCGGAGGCTTCCCGCCGCATCGCCCGCTGCCGCTGCTGGCCCTGACCGTGCTGGTGGCCGGGCTGCTGCTGGCACAGTCGCTGCTCGACTGGTGGGTGCGACGCGTCGACCAGCGGGCGGGCGCGACGCTGTCCCGCAGGGCCGCCCATCTGATTCAGCCCGGCTGGCGGGCCGTGCTCGGCCAGCCGTACGCCGTCTTCGCGGTCGCCACGTTCGCCGGTGGGGTGGTGCTGGCCGGGAGCGCCCTGGCCGTTCCCGACCCCACCGTGCGGCAGCTGGCAGTCATCCTGCTGATCGGCCTGCTCGGCGTGACAGCCATCATCGTCATGCAACTGCGCCACCTGCTCAGGCACCCGGTGGTGGCGGAGGACGAGAAGTCGCTGACCGCTGACGTCATCATGCGCGTTGAGGACGCCCGCGATCTCACCACGCCCAACGTGCAGTGGTCGCTGCCCATGGTGCTGCTGTTCGGCACCGCGCCCGGCTGGTGGAGCGCCGCTGCGGTCGCCTACCTGATCCTGGGCTTGGTCGCGTGCGTCGCGCTCCATGCCAGGACGCCATCGAGCGCGACGGTGGCCCGGCGGGCCATGAGCGTCCGATGATCGTCATCGACGCGGCCTCGCCGGTGCCGCCGTTCGAGCAGCTGCGGGCCCAGCTCGCCCGGCAGATCCAGGACCGCACGCTGGCCGTGGGCGCCCGGCTGCCGACCATCCGCCACCTCGCGGCCGACCTCGGCCTGGCCGTCAACACGGTCGGCCGGGCCTACCGGGAGCTGGAGGAGGCGGGGCTGATCGAGACGCGCGGGCGGGCGGGCTCGTTCGTGTCGGCCGCCGGCGAGGAGGGCCGGGAGCGGGCCCGCCGGGCCGCCGCCGACTACGCGGCCGTGATCGCCAGCGTCGGCATCGACGCGGGCGAGGCAATCCGCATCGTGCAGGCGGCTCTGACGTCCGGCGCGGCAGCACCGGCCTCGTCATGACCGCGACCCGGCCGCGGGGTCGCGTCGCCGGGCACACGACGCCGGCATTGTCTCCTCATGCACCGTCGAGCGAGCCGAGAGCGCGGTGCCCAACCGGGCGCTTAGATCGAGGCGTCGCTCGGCGGCGGCTTGGCCGGATCGCTCTCCTTCGGTGACGCCGACCCGAATGGGGAGCCGACCAGCTACACCTGGCCACAGCTCGACATGTTCACGAAGTCCCGAACGCGAAGATCAGGGATAGGCCTTCGAGGCCGGCTTCCAGTCCTGGACGAGGAGCCCGAGCAGCACCTCGTCCAAGAACTCGCCCATCACCCAGGCCGAGGAGCGCAGCACGCCCTCGTGGACGAAACCGTTACGCTCGGCCGAGCGCAGCATTGCGGCGTTGTCCGACAGCGTCTCGATCTGCAGCCGCTGCAGGCCGCGCACGACGAAACCGTAGTGGCACAGCACCGCGACCACGTCGGTGCCGTAGCCCTTACCGCGGGAAGACGGCAGCAGCCCCAACCCGATGTGCGCGGACCGGTTGTGGTTGTCGATGCCCCACAGCGTCGCGGTGCCGACCAGCGTGCCGCCCTCCAGCTCCACGACCGAGAACGGGACGTGCCCTTGCTCCGTGTCGTCCACCACGAGCCGCCGATCCTTCGAGCCTGGCGTGATCGGCCGCCACGGACCGCTTTCGGCCCGCGAGGAGTTGACCACGTCGTCGTAGAGCTCGGCCCGCAGGATCGGAATGTCGTCCTCGTGCCGGGCCCTGAGCCCGACCTTGTTACCTCTCAGCATGCAGGCTTCCTATCGGAGCGGGCGGTCCGGCGGCAAACCAAGACCATCCTGACTGGTGCTCTCTGCCGAGTTCGCAGACAGACACGCCGTGCCTCATTCGCCGCAATCCGCTATGCGGTGATGCATCACCTGAGCCGTTGGACGCGGCCCGCACCCTACGAAGAGATCGATCAGGGGTTGCCGTATGGGTCTTCGAAGCCGTTTTCGCTCAGGATCTTGTTGATGCGGGTGCGATGCGCCCTCTCCCACGCGTCGAGGGACTCGCCGGACTCCTTGGCCAGCTTCGTCCAGGCGTCGAGAAACACCTGCTCCTGGCGGGCACGGGGAGTGACCACGATGCCCTCTTCGTCGGCCACCACGATATCGCCGGCACTCACGTTCACTCCGCCGCACCGCACCTGGCCATTGAGCGGCCCAACGGCCGCCTTGGTCCCCGGAATGGGGATGACTCCCCTGGCGAAGACGGGAAAGCCCATCTCGCGCACCTCGGCGAGGTCACGGATCACCCCGTCGACCACGAACGCCGCGATCCCTCGACGTTGAGCGACGGCACAAACGTTTCCCCCGGCGACCGCGTAGTCCACGTCACCCGCCTCGACGACGATGATCGAGCCGGGCTCCGCGCGATAGATGGCCGCGTGGAGCATGAGGTTGTCACCCGGAGGACACCGTACGGTGAACGCCGGACCGGCGACTCGCCGGATCGAGGGCCACAGCGGGCGAATGCCGATGTCCATGACCTGTTCGCGCCCCAGAAGGTCGGCGAGGGTGGTCGGGGAAAGGTTCTCGAATCCGGTGACGTCGTTCATGTTCCTCCTTCGTTCGGGCGCCCCTTGTGCGAAGAACGGGGCCTGTCACGGTCGCTTCGATGTTCCGGGAATCCGGCTCGCCGCCCGGTGCCAGGATGATCTTCCGCTCTCCTGGTCCGAGAGGTGGGCCTCCCGACGTCTCGGGCTCTATCTGCGGACGATCGGATCCTTTCCCGAGCCGTGGACATCGTGATCCCAGGTGGTTCCGGCGTCGCCGTCGGCAACACGATCCTCTCGTCGCCCACGATCCGCGAGTGATCGGGGCGAGGGGTGGCCGGTCCCCTTCGGCCGGGGTGGGGAAGAGACGGTCTCCTTGGGCCGGGGTGGGGAGGAAGCGGTTTCCTCGGGCCGGGGCGGCGAAAGCATCCGGAGCCGCCGCGAACAGGCACTCCATTGCACGACCGAAAGCCCCGCGACCACCGCTCCCAGCGCAATCCACCCCGCCGGCCCGGCGGCCATCACCACGCCGGTCAGCAGCGGCGGCCCGGCGAACTTCTGGACGGACGAAGACATCCCGGCCACTCCCAGATACGAAGCACGGGCATCCTGGGGCGCGAGCAAGACCGCCAGCTCCCACGAACTCACCGAACGCATCAGCTCCGCCAGGGTGACCAGCAACGCCGCGGCGAGCAGAACAACCGTGGCCGCCCAGGTCCCGCCTCGGGTGGCGGCTGCCACGACCGTGCAGCACACGAACATCAGAATTCCGTACAGCAGCACCGCCCGTGCGGCCAGGCGCGGCCCCTCTGTCCTCGCCGACACGCTCATCTGCAGCACGACGACCATCACGGTATTGATGACCAGGAAGGCCGGGACGAGGGCGTGCGGCGCCGAGGTGTGATTCACCAGCCACAGCGGCAGGCCGACATTGAGGATCGAGTCGTCGATGTTCATCAGGATGTCCAGCAGCACGAACCGGAGATAGCCGCGGTCCCGCCAGGGGTTCGCCTGACGGGCGGCCGGCTGATTCCCGGCCGTGGCCCCGGCCGCCGTATCGTCGGGCCGCGCCACCTCGACGACGCTGTTGTCCCGCGGTTCCCGGGTGCGCCACACCAGCGCCGCCGCGACGACGAACGACAGCGCGTCGCCCAGGATCAGGGCCGTGTAGGCGCCGTGGGTTCCCACGGCCAAACCGATGGCCGCGATCCCCGCGCCGAGACCGTAGCCCGCGTTGGAAGCGCTGCGCGACAGAGCCTGATAGGCCGCGCGCCGCTCACCCGCCGTCCGGGTGGCGAACAGCATCTCCAGCGTTTTCGCCGCCCGGTCGCCCAGGTAGGTGACGGCGACGATGGGGAGCAGGGCGTCGAAACCGGTACACACCAGTAGCAGGCTGAGAGCCACCAGGCGGAGCAGGTGGCAGCCGATCAGCAGCGAGCGCACCGGGAAGCGGCCGGCCAGATGTCCGGCCAGCGGCGAACCGATGATGCCCGCCACCCCGGCCACACCCAGGAGCACACCGACCTGCTGGACGCTCAGGTGCGTCACGAAGGTGAAATACAGGACCGAGGACGAGGCCCACAACCCTGAGCCGGTCCGGTCCAGGGCCAGCGCGAGCAGCATGATCCGTGCATTGCGGCCGCCCGGCGGATTGCGCAGCTGCGCTATCAGGCCCTGTCCGCCCCTCGGGACCTCCCCGCCCTCCGCGCCACGCCGCATCGCCCGCCCCCGGATATATCTCGACATCAAGAGATCGGAGGGTAGCCTGCCCGGATATATTCTCGATGTCAAGATACTTGATATCGATAGACTGCCCTGCCGGGATCAAAGACGAGGTCAGCGGCCCTCGACTTTCACGCCCAAGGTCCTCCCGATTCGGCGCGCTTCGCGCGTCCCTTGCGAGGGCAGCGTTTCCCAGGGGGCTGTCGCCCCCTTCGACCCCCCGAAACGAGGGGCTGCGCCCCTCGCGCTCCCCGCTGCGCCCACCGCAGGCCGGGTTCTGGTTTGCGGCTTGTGTGGTTCCTCCACTTCGACAGGTACGGCTACCGCGCCTGCCCGCTCAGTAGCCGCTGCCACCACATCTCGCCTTCACGGCGCAGCCACGGCCCGGCGTAGTCCGTCGTGCCCAGATGCCGGATCATGCGGCGCACGATCACTCGTCCGCCGAGACCGCACAGCTCGTAGACCGTGGATCGGCACGCGCAGGTGTAGGCCAGCACCTTGCGGACGTCGCCTGGCGCATAGCGTTGCCATGACAACGAGACCACGCCTGCGGTGAACGGGAGTGGGTGAGGTGACAGGTCCGGGCACGGCCATGAGATTGGGGCGACTTTTCTGCTCCGGATCGTCACGACACGTTCCGGTAAGGGTGACGCGGGTCCAGTACGGGAACTACGGTGCGGCAGCGGGTGCCTGGGAAGTGGGGCTGCCGCCGCGCCTGCTCAAGGGAGACCAGGACGCTCACCCCGGTGGCGAATGCCTGGTGGGGGACGGCCCAGGTCATGGCCGCTTCATGCATCAGGGCTTCGAGGCCTTCGGAGGTGGCCGCCTGGACGATCACCGGCTCGGGTGCCGGCCAGGCCGCGATGGCATAGAAGAGACGCGAATGCGCGCCGTACAGGACGGTCCAATCCGGCCATACCTGGTCCAGCCGTTCGGCTTCGGTGCGAGCCGGGCCGTCCCACAGACGACGGTGGACAGCGGTACGAGGCAGGCCGGTGCGGTGCCGTCCAGGAGCGCGGGAAGGACGCAGCCGGATCATGAGACCACCGCCTGGGTGGCTTTTTCCTGCTCGGCAACTTTGATCTGAAGGTCGGTGAAGGTATCGGCATCCACCGTGCGGAAGGGAGGGGTGTTCAGCCCCGAACCCTGCACCGAGCTGTCGAAGGGCTTCACGCGGCTGGCCCAGAACCGCCCGCCGTCACTGAGGATCACCCGCCATCCCGGGATGGCCGGTTCGGACGTAGCAGCCCTACCATCTTTCATGGGTCAGGACCTCGATTCCTGATCAAGGGACCCGTACGGCGTGACAGCGCCTGCGGGTCCCGTCTTGGTGCAACTCCTCTTATCCAAACTCTGCGTAACCTGCTCGGCACAGGTGCAGACAGGGGACACTGGGGGATAGGCGGATATCCCCCATCTCTCGGAGGTGCGCCCATGGCCGCTGACGACCTGCCTGGATGGGCTTTGCGGTTACGCACCGAACGGCATGATCGGCTGTGGAGTCAGCGCGAGATGGCTCGTGAACTCATCAAGGCAGCCGGGGAGCACATCCACCTACCGTCTCCGGAATCCGTCGTGCGACGGATCAAGGCGTACGAGGCCGGGCAGAACCAGCCCGATGAGCCATATCGGACGCTGCTGTGCCGTGTATTCGGGCTGAGCGAGGCCGAGCTGTTCGGCTCGGCGGACATGCCGCTCCCGGCTCTCGCTCTGCCGTCTCTCACGCCTGATCCGGAGTTGTACGAACGGATCACAAGAGTGATCGCCGAGCCTCGGCGCGTGGACCTGAAAACGATCGAGTGGCTGGAACGGTGTCTTGCCGAGCATCGCCGGGCCGAGGACACGATGGGCAGTCGTCCCCTCATGCCCGTGGTCCGCGCCCAGCTCGCCACCGTCACCGATCTCGCTCGGGGCGCGTCCGGAACACCGGGCGACCGAATGGTGAGCATGGCCGCTCAATACGCCCAGTTCATCGCTTGGATGTGCCAGGACTCCGGCGACCTGGCCGCCGCGCTCGCCTGGTACGACCGTTCCCACGGCTGGGCACTGGAGGCCGGGGACGCCGCCCTGGCTTCCACGACGCTGAACATGCGAGCTCATCTGGCGTGGAGTGTCGGAGATCCCCAGCGCTGCGTACGGCTCGCCGAGGCGTCTCGATGGCACGACGGCCGAACGACCCTTGGCGTGCAAGGCATGGCCGCCCAGATGGCCGCCCGAGGGCACGCACAGATGGGCGAGGCGCAGGCCGCGCGCTCCCTGCTTGGAGAGGCCGAAGATCTCATCAAGAGCGCCGCCGAGCGTCCGGACGATGAGCCGCCGTGGATGTACTTCTACGGCGAGAGCTGGTTTTTCATGCAGCGCGGCATGGCTGAGCTGGAGCTTGGCGACGGCCGACGCGCGGTGCCGTTTCTTGAACGGGGGCTGTCGGGACTTCCCGAATCCTATCGGCGGGATCGTGCGTGGTTCGGAGCATGCCTGGCGCGTGCTCACGCGCTCGCGGGCGAGGCCGAAGCGGCGACGAAGACAGCGCTCGGTGTCGCGCCCGACGCTGTGGCTGTGAACACCTACGCCGTCCGGGATCTCCGGAAGGTGGTCAAGATGCTCGACCGCATGCGCGCGCCGGGAGCGCGGGATCTCGAAGAGGCACTTTCGATGTCGGCCTGACCGGCGGAACGTCTCGCGTGAACTCTTCGGTCCGACGCCTCACGGGGGTACTACTCGCTCTGACCGTCTGCTTCCAGGCCCCGCCTGGTTTCAGGTGACACCGACAATGCGCAACGAGGTCGGTCGGACTTTGGGACCCGGCCCGCGGTGGGCGCAGCGGGGAGCGCGAGGGGCGTAGCCCCTCATTTCGGGGGTCGAAGGGGGCGACAGCCCCCTGGGAGATGCTGCCCTCGCAAGGGATCGCGCGTAGCGCGTTGGTTGCGAGGACCTTGGGTGGCGCATCGCCGCGAGGACCTTAAGCAGCACGCCGACCGCGAGAGTCCCGGGATTTGGCGAAGAACTTACGGAGGGAAGGGGAACTGCACCTGGCCGGGCTGGACGAAGGGCATCTTCTTCTCCATCGCCCGTTCGAGCTGCTCGACGCACTCGTTCTGGGCGGTCACGGTGCCCGCGCCCCGGCGGCACTCGGTGTAGGCGCTCAGCTCGTCGCTGAAATAGAACTGCATCGTGGTCATCGCCAGGGAGATCACCAGCGATATCGACGACACGACGATGCCGGTGACGGCGGTGCCCACCGGCCTGGTCACCGAGCGCAGGGCACGGATCGCGCGGATCGAGGCGACAAGGGCGAACAACGACATGAAGATTCCCGCTAGGGGGAGCATCAGCGTCAGCACCACCGAGGCGAACGCCAGCCACAGCGCCCGCCGTCCCGCACCCTCCGCCGGCCGCGCCTGGACGGGTGTCGTCACCTGACCTCCTTGCATTACCTGTGCGGACAGGCCGATACCCTTGCAGCGGCGAGAGTCCCCGTCCGAATGGAGTGCGTCGGTGTCATCCCAGGCCGCTCGGCTTGTGGTTCTCGTGTCCGGTTCTGGAACCAACCTACAGGCCCTGCTGGATGCTGCGGCAGATGAGGCGTACGGCGCCCGGATCGTAGCGGTGGGCGCTGATCGCGATGGTATCGAGGGATTGGCCCGTGCGGAACGCGTGGGTGTGCCCACCTTTGTCGAGAGGCTGACCGACCACCCGGGACGGAGCGCCTGGGACAAGGCGATCGCGGCGCGGATCGCCGAGCACCGGCCCGACCTGGTCGTCTGCGCGGGATTCATGAAGATCCTCGGCGCGCCGACGCTGTCCGCGTTCTCGGTGCTCAACACCCATCCCGCGCTGCTGCCTTCCTTTCCCGGCGCGCACGGGGTCCGCGACGCCCTGTCGTACGGCGTGCGGGTCACCGGTTGCACGGTGATGCTCGCCGACTCCGGAGTCGACACCGGGCCGATCGTCGCTCAGGAGGCCGTGCCCGTGCTGGACGGCGACGACGAGGCGACCCTGCACGAGCGCATCAAGACCGTCGAGCGAGACCTGCTCGTCGACACTGTTGGCAGGATGGTCCGTGAGGGCTGGACTGTGACCGGCAGGATCGTTCGCATAGGACGACCCGGCGGATGAGCCGGGCGCCCCGGATTGAACCGGAACAAAACAGGAGGATCAGAAAGTGACCCGCATCGCCATCCGGCGCGCTTTGATCGCTGTGTATGACAAGAGCGGGCTGGAGGAGTTGGCCCGCGGGCTCGACGCGGCGGGAGTGGAGATCGTTTCCACCGGCGGCACCGCCGCGAAGATCGCTTCGTTCGGTGTTCGCGTCACTCCGGTCGAGGCGCTGACCGGGTTCCCCGAGTGCCTCGACGGGCGCGTCAAGACCCTGCACCCGCGCGTGCACGCCGGCCTGCTGGCCGACAGCGGCAACCCGGCCCACGTCAAGCAGCTCGAAGAGCTGGAGATCGACCCGTTCGAGCTGGTGGTGGTCAACCTCTACCCGTTCCAGGAGACCGTGGCCTCCGGGGCCTCCGACCGCGAGTGCGTGGAGCAGATCGACATCGGCGGTCCCGCGATGATCCGCGCCGCGGCCAAGAACCACGGCACCGCGGCGATCGTGGTCGACCCCGGCGCCTACGGCGACGTGCTCGCCGCGGTGGCCGAGGGTGGTTTCACGCTCACCGAGCGCCGCCGCCTCGCCGCGGCGGCCTACGCCCACACCGCCGCCTACGACACCGCGGTCGCCTCGTGGTTCGCCAACGTCTACGCCGCGGAGGACGGCGCCTGGCCGAGCTACATGGGCGCGGCGTGGGAGCTGAAGTCGCCGCTGCGCTACGGCGAGAACCCGCACCAGGGCGCGGCCCTCTACTCCGGCCAGCGCGACGGCCTGGCCAATGCCGAGCAGCTGCACGGCAAGGAGATGTCCTACAACAACTACCTCGACGCCGACGCCGCCTGGCGGTCCGCATGGGACTTCGCCGAGCCCGCTGTGGCGATCATCAAGCACCAGAACCCGTGTGGCATCGCGGTCGGCGCCGACCTCGCCGAGGCGCACCGCAAGGCGCACGCCTGCGACCCCGTCTCCGCCTACGGCGGCGTGATCGCGGTCAACGGGGAGGTCACCGAGGAGCTGGCCAGGCAGATCTCCGAGGTGTTCACCGAGGTCGTGGTGGCACCGGCCTTCGCCCCCGAGGCCCTGGCCGTGCTCACCGAGAAGAAGAACATCCGGCTTCTGGTCTGCCCGAAGGGGCCGGACAACCCGGCCGAGTTCCGCCGGATCGACGGGGGCCTGCTGGTGCAGACCGTCGACCGGGTGAACGCCCTCGGCGACGACCCGGCCACCTGGGAGCTCAAGGCGGGTCCCGCGGCCTCCGCGGAGGTCCTCGCCGACCTGGCCTTCGCCTGGAAGGCCTGCCGGTCGGTGAAGTCCAACGCGATCCTGCTCGCCGCGGACGGCGCGAGCGTCGGCGTCGGCATGGGCCAGGTCAACCGGGTCGACTCGGCGCAGCTGGCGGTCTCCCGCGCCGGTGACCGCGCCCAGGGTTCCGCCGCGGCCTCCGACGCGTTCTTCCCGTTCGCGGACGGCCTCAGGGTGCTCATCGACGCGGGGGTGAAGGCGGTCGTGGAGCCCGGCGGCTCCATCAGGGACGAAGAGGTGATCGCCGCGGCCGAGGCCGCCGGGGTCACGCTCTACTTCACCGGCACCCGGCACTTCTTCCACTGATCCGCACTCCGGTGTACGGCTGCCGCGCGTCTGGGGCAGCCGTACACAGGAGAGGGGAAAGTGGCCGATCGGACAGAATTTTCTGGCCGAAGAAGGTTTGAACCGCAGTTAGTGTGAAGCATTCCTTCCGTCGGCCTTGTGGAGATACCTCATGCCTCTGCTCGATCCCGTCCTGAACGCCTTCGTGATCATGAACGGGTTCTGGGAGAGCCCCTGGTTGCTCCTCATCTTCGCCTTCGGTGCCGCCTACCTGGGGGCCAAGGCCGTGGAGCGCATCCCTTTCACCCGCAGAATCATCGAGAGACGCGAAGCGGGCCGCGGATGATCTCGTGCCACTATTGAGCGCATGAGTGCGCAGATTCTGGATGGCAAGGCCACAGCGGCAAAGATCAAGGCAGACCTCACGGCGCGGGTGGCCGCGCTGAGAGAGCGGGGCATCACCCCCGGGCTCGGCACCGTCCTCGTCGGAGACGACCCCGGCAGTCAGATCTATGTGGCGGGAAAGCACCGCGACTGTGCCGAGGTCGGCATCGCCTCCATCCGCAGGGATCTGCCGGAGACGGCCACCCAGGCCGAGGTCGAGGCGGTCATCGACGAGCTCAACGCCTCCGATGAGTGCACCGGCTACATCGTCCAGCTCCCGCTGCCGCGCCACCTCGACACCCTGGCGCTGATCGAGCGGATGGACCCGGCGAAGGACGCCGACGGCCTGCACCCGGTCAACCTGGGCCGACTGGTCCACATGGTCGACGCGCCGCTGCCGTGCACCCCGTACGGAGTCGTCCTGCTCCTGCAGGAGTACGGCGTGCCGCTCAAGGGCGCCGAGGTCGCCGTGGTCGGCCGCGGCATCACCGTGGGCCGTTCGCTCGGCCTGCTGCTGACCCGCCGCTCGGAGAACGCCACCGTCACCCTCTGCCACACCGGCACCCAGGACCTGGCGGCGCACACCCGGCGCGCCGACATCATCGTCGCCGCGGCGGGCGTGCCCCATCTGATCACGGCCGACATGGTCAAGCCCGGCGCCGCCGTACTCGACGTCGGCGTCTCCAGGGTCGACGGCAAGATCGCCGGTGATGTCGCTCCAGACGTCGCGGACGTCGCGGGCTTCCTCACCCCCAACCCCGGTGGCGTGGGCCCGATGACCCGGGCCCTGCTGCTCACCAACGTGGTCGAGGCCGCCGAAAGGCAGGCGCAGGCCTAGGGACGGACGGTCCCTAGGATGCCCGGCGGCTCGCGGTCGTAGCCGCCGGTTGAGGCTCCGGGGTGCCGGCCGCGCGCTGCGGCGGCACCACCGGGGTGGGCCTGACCAGCCCCAGGGCGACGACCTCGTTGGCCAGCCTGGTGCGCCGGTTGGTTCCCTCCGGGATCCGGAACTTCTGATAGAGGCGGAGCAGATGTTGTTTGACCGCTGCCTCCGTCACCACCAGATCGTCGGCTATCTCCCGCGCGGTGGCCGGTGCGACGAACGCCTCGTCCGACAGAGCCGGGCGGCACAGCGACGTCAGCACGTCCACCTCACGCCGGGTCAGCTCCGGAGCCGCGGCGCGGCGGAGCTCGACCTCGGGTGCGAAGTCCTCGCGTGGGACTCCGCCGATCCTGCCCCGCGCGGCGCCGAAGGAGACGACGTCGCCGTCGTCGAGCACCCTCCGGGCGATCGGCCTGCCGTTCACCCGCGTGCCGTTGCGGGACAGGCCCAGATCAACGACATACAGGTAGGGTCCGCGCCGGACGAATTCCGCGTGCAGCCGGGACACACTCGGATCGGTGAGCCGGATGTCAACGCCCCGGCCGCGTCCGATCGTCGTGATCTCGGGGCGCAACGGGACAACCTCGCCTGTGTCCTCGATGCGTATGAACGGCCCCTCCACGGCAGTTCCTCCCCAGGTAGCCCGCCGTAACTATTCCTACAGCTGCGGCTTACCCAAACGAGGTGATGGGGAATCGCCTTTGCCAGAAGGAGAATCCTTCGTGAAATTGGTCTGGACCTCTCGAAAAGGTTTCCCCTGCTCACGGGTAGACTTCGGGCGAAGATAAGCGGAGGAAACACTCATGGCGGACAAGCCCACTAAAGGCCTCGCCGATGTCGTAGCCGCGTCCACAGCGCTCAGTGACATCGACGGTCAGGCCGGCCGACTTTTCTATCGTGGCTATGACATCCACGATCTGGCCGGCCGTACCACCTTCGAAGAGACCGCTCACCTGCTGCAGCGCGGTCAGCTCCCGACGCGGGAGCGTCTGGCCGACTACGGGGCGGAGCTCGTCCGGGGGCGCAAGCTCGGTGCCCTCGCCGAAACGAACATTCAGGAGATCGCGGAGAAGCAGGCCCCCATGGAGGCGCTGCGCACGCTGGTCTCGCTGGCCTCGGCCGACGATCCGGACAAGGACTCCAACAGTCCCGAGGCCAACCTGCGCAAGGCCGCCCGGCTGACCGCCCAGCAGCCGATCCTCGTCGCCCGCTACCACGCGGCCAGGACCGGAACGGAGATCCCGGAGCCGGACCCCGAGCTGAGCATCGCGGCGAACTTCCTGCTGCAGATCACCGGCCGCACCCCCAGCCGGCACGAGGTCGAGATCTTCGACACCTGCCTGGTCCTGCACGCCGACCACACGATGAACGCCTCCACGTTCGCCGCCCGCGTCTGCGCCGCGACCCTGTCCGACATGCATTCGGCCATCGTGGCGGCCATCGGCACCCTCAAGGGCCCGCTCCACGGCGGTGCCAACGAGCAGGTCATGCGCACCCTGGAGTCGCTCGACCCCAGCTCCGTCGCCCAGGCCGTGCGTGACAAGCTCGCCGCCCACGAGAAGATCATGGGCTTCGGTCACCGGGTCTACAAGACCGAGGACCCGCGTGCCACGCACCTGCGCAAGATGTCGCGGGAACTCGCGGAGGTCTCCGGCGACGACAAGTACTACCGGATGTCCAATGAGATGGAGGAGGTCGTCTTCGAGGCGAAGGGCCTCTATCCGAACGTGGACTTCTACGCGGCGACCGTTTACCACTACCTTGGCATTCCGACTGACCTGTTCACTCCGGTCTTTTCGGTCAGCCGCATGTCAGGATGGACCGCACACGTCATCGAGCAGCACGCCGACAACCGCCTGATCCGTCCGGACAGCGAGTACATCGGTGAGCGCGACCAGAAGTGGAAGCCGATCGACGAGCGGTGAGCCGGGTGCGAGAGCGAGTGACGGTCGGTGTCTGACGAACGGCGACCCGTAGGTGTGAGCGATGAGCACAACTGAAGATCGTTGGGGATCGTACCCGCTGACGCTGGTGGGTGCGGTCCTCGCCGTGGCGTTCGGCGTCTTCGTCGATCCCGAGTGGGGAGGATTCTCCCTGGGCGTGGTCATGCTGCTGAGTGCCGTGTTCCGGCTGGCCGGGGGCGGGCAGCTCGCCGTACGCCGTAAACCGACCGACGTCGTCACCCTCGCGGTTTTCGGTCTCGCGCTGATGGCCGGTTCGCTGGTGCTCCAGTACCCGGACCTTATGCCGCGAAATATCGGATGATCGGGTGGGTCGCAAGCCGATCGCACCCGTCCGATAACCTCAACGGCCAGTGAGCCTCAAAAGGACTGTCTGGCCAGTGTTAGTTCAGAAGGGGAACCACACGCATGCCCAAGATCAAGGTAGAGGGTCCCGTCGTCGAGCTTGACGGCGACGAGATGACCCGGATCATCTGGCAGTTCATCAAGGACCAGCTGATCCTTCCCTACCTCGACGTCGACCTGAAGTACTACGACCTCGGGATCGAGCACCGCGACGCCACCGACGACCAGGTGACGATCGACGCCGCCAACGCGATCAAGCAGTACGGCGTCGGCGTCAAGTGCGCCACCATCACTCCGGACGAGGCGCGGGTCGAGGAGTTCGGCCTGAAGAAGATGTGGAAGTCCCCGAACGGGACCATCCGTAACATCCTCGGCGGTGTCATCTTCCGTGAGCCGATCATCATGTCCAACGTGCCGAGGCTCGTCCCCGGCTGGACCAAGCCGATCGTCGTCGGCCGTCACGCGTTCGGCGACCAGTACCGCGCCACCGACCTGAAGATCCCGGGCGAGGGGACGCTGACCCTCACCTTCACGCCGAAGGACGGCTCGGAGCCGATCGAGCTGGACGTGTACGACTTCCCGGGCGGCGGCGTCGCCATGGCGATGTACAATCTGGACGAGTCCATCCGCGATTTCGCCCGCGCCTCCATGCGGTACGGCCTGGCCCGCAACTACCCGGTCTACCTCTCCACGAAGAACACCATCCTGAAGGCCTACGACGGCCGCTTCAAGGACATCTTCGCCGAGGTCTTCGAGACCGAGTTCAAGGCCGACTTCGAGGCCGCCGGCATCACCTACGAGCACCGCCTGATCGACGACATGGTCGCCGCGGCGCTCAAGTGGGAGGGCGGCTACGTCTGGGCGTGCAAGAACTACGACGGCGACGTCCAGTCCGACACCGTCGCGCAGGGCTTCGGCTCGCTCGGCCTGATGACCTCGGTCCTGATGACCCCCGACGGCAAGACCGTCGAGGCCGAGGCCGCCCACGGCACCGTGACCCGTCACTACCGTGAGCACCAGAAGGGTAACCCCACCTCCACCAACCCGATCGCCTCGATCTTCGCGTGGACCCGTGGCCTCCAGCACCGTGGCAAGCTCGACAACACCCCCGCGGTGATCGACTTCGCCGAGAAGCTGGAGCAGGTCTGCATCGAGACCGTCGAAGGCGGTCAGATGACCAAGGACCTGGCCCTCCTCGTCGGCGGCGACGCCAAGTGGCTGACCACCCAGGACTTCCTGGCGGCCCTGGACGAGAACCTCAAGAAGAAGATGGCCTAAGGCCTTCCGTGAAAGGGCCGCCCGACGGGCGGCCCTTTTCGCGTTACCGCCTCGTCACGGCCTTACTTCTGCGGCCTCACTACGGCTTCGTCATGGCGCCGAGCACGATCGTGTTCCCGTCGGGAAGGCCGGTCACGCGGTGCATCTGCCCGGTGACGGCGTTCACGCGGAAGAAGCCGAGGAGGTCGCCGCCGGCCTTGTCGGTCATCTTGATGACGACCTCGCGGGTGTTCAGCCAGCCGACGACCTGTGAGGCGGTGGGGTCGCCGAGCGAGGGGAGCTGCAGATCCCGGAAGACCCGTCGCGACCGGGCGTCGATGATGTGGAGGCTGTCGCTTCTCCCCTTCTCGGCCCTGATGGCGGCCGAGTGCCTGCCGCTGGGGGAGTCTCGCCAGACGCGGTAGTTCTGGCGGAGCCAGTCCGCGGCCTCCTCCACGGCCGTCGCCTGCCCGGCAGGCAGGGTCGTCACCGTCCCGGTGGTGAAGTCGGTCCGCAGCCGTCGTCCACCGAGCTCCACGGTGAAGTGGCGGCCGTCCGGGGAGACGCTCACCCGCGTGCCGGCCTCGGTGTCCGCGGGGGCCAGCGCGGGCGACAGATACCGTTTCTGACCGCTTCGCAGGTCGTGGGCGACATACCTCCGCTCCGCCGCGCTGAGGTAGGCGATGCGGTGCCCGTCCGGGCTGACGGCGGGATTCAGCTTCCAGTAGCTCCAGTCGTCTCCGTGCGCGAGGTGCTGCGCGGCGTCGGGGACGTTCACCGTGGACTCGCAGTGGCCGGGGCGTTCGCACTCCACGGATTCGAGCGCCGGACGGCCCGCGTCGCCGCCGGCCAGTTTCAGCGTCCAGCCCGCGCACGTGACCTTCCCTGCGCGTGACGGCGTGGGTTTGCCGTCCGTGGACGCGCCGTCGTCGGGGCACTTTCCGGGGACGGCGTAGCGGATCGCGAAGGAGGTGCGCGGGGCCTGCCACGGCCCCGGGCTGGAGCCGGGCTCCAGGCCGGACCCGGGGGCCGGGCTGGAGACCACCCGCGTGGCCGCAGGGGCCTCCGTCGAACGGGCGTGGTTCTGCCTGCCGAGAGCGGAGTTCCACACCTCCCCCTGTTCGATCAGGGGGAGGGCGGCGACGAGACCGATCGGGACGAGGACCACGACCGCCGCCAGGAGGGCTCCCCGCCTGCGGCGGCGCCGTAGCGCGCGCAGGGCCGGGGCGGCGAGGTCCGGGACGGACGCCTCGTCCGCCGTCGCGGCCAGCCTCGTGGCCAGGCGGTCGGCGTTGCCCTTGCTGAGTACGGCGACCGCCTCGGTGATCTCCGACTCCACGGTCTCCAGGGGGATGCCGAGGATGGCGGCCATTTCGGGGCGGGTCATGCCGTTGTGGAGGCAGGCGACGACGAGGACGCGCCGCTGGGGCGGGAGCCGTACCAGGGCGGTGGTGCCCGCAGCGGTCGGCTTGCGCAGGAAACGGCGGTACAGCGCGATGTGAGCGTGTTTGGCGGGGTCTTCCCAGGGGGTGGGGGGCCAGGTGAGGCCTACGGTGCGCAGAGACCGTAGAGCGAGGCGGATGGCCTGTTCGTGGCTACCGGTCAGCAGAAGGGCCGTACCGACGAGAGAACGCTGATCGCGCTGGACGAACTCGGGATAACCGATATATCGGCGCATGGGAAATTTGCTCCGGCTTGCCTAAGGGACGATCAACGGTAGCGATCTAAGCGGCTGGAGCGCCATCTTGTGGTGATTTGTCGGTAGTTGGGTGGCTCGATGTGTCTCCGGCATTCCTCGTCCGGACTCCGCTCCCGAGGGGCTCGCCGGAAGAAATGTGAGGTCACTATCGGGGTAAGGCGTCGGGGAGGGGAGCCGGGGCGTCGTAAAGTTTGGCTCGTTGGAGATTCACACGACCGTAAGGACGACGATGCCGCAGATCGCGCCGCTGGAAGCGGGAGAGCCGCGCCGGCTCGGGCCGTTCCGCATCGTCGGCCGGATTGGCGAGGGCGGGCAGGGCATCGTCTACCTCGGGGTGAACGAGGCGGGGGAACGGGCGGCGATCAAGCTGCTGCACGTGAAGTTCTCCGGCGACGCGATCGCCAGGTCCCGGTTCGCCCGGGAGGCGCGGGCGGCGCAGCGGGTCGCCTCGTTCTGCACGGCGGGTGTGGTGGACGTCGACCTCGAAGGCGACACCCCCTACATCGCGAGCGAATACATCGAGGGCAGGTCGCTGCGGGAGGTCGTGGAGACCGACGGCCCCCTCCGGGGTGTGGCGCTGCAGCGGCTGGCGATCGGCACGGCCACCGCGCTCACCGCGATCCACCACGCTGCGATCGTGCACCGCGACTTCAAACCGGACAACGTGCTCATCGCCGCCGACGGGCCCCGCGTGGTCGACTTCGGCATCGCCCGCATCATCGACTCCACCGGCACGATCACCAGCCGGGCCATCGGCACCCCGGCCTACATGGCACCCGAGCAGATCTCCGGCTCCGACGTCGGCCCGCACACGGACGTGTTCGCCTGGGGGGCGACCATCGCGTTCGCCGCGACCGGGGAGACGGTCTTCGCCGGTGACTCGATCGCGGTGGTGCTGAACCGCATCCTCAACCACGAGGTGGACGTCAGCGTCATGCCGGAACCGCTGCGCGGTGTGGTCCGCTCGGCGCTGTCCAAGTCGCCCGCCGCGCGGCCCTCGGCCGACCAGATCCTGCTGCGGATGCTCGGCCACCCCGAGAGCACGGGCGCCTCGCCGTCCGTCCTCAACCAGGGAGCGCAGGCCGCGGGCCTCAACCAGGAGGCCCAGGTCACCGGTCCAGCTCCGGGTCCGGGCCCGGACGACTCCACCAACCTCATGCGCATACCGGAGACCTCCGTCCCGGGCGATCCGCCCCTGCCGTCCACGGGTTTCCGCGTGCGGCACCCGGGCGAGGGCGAGCGCGCTTCCGCCCCCGCTCCCGGCGAGCACCCGTCGTCTCCCGGTCTCCCGGGGTACGGCGAGCGTCCATCGTCGCCGGGCCTTCCGGGGTACGGCGAGCACCCGTCGCTTCCCGCTTTCCGGGGCTATGGCGAGCACCCGTCGGGCTATGGCGAGCACCCGTCCTCTCCAGGCCGAGGTGAGCAGCGGGCTCCCTCCGGTTACGGTGAGCACCCGTCGTCTCCAGGTCGAGGTGAGCAGCGGGCTCCCTCGGGCTATGGCGAGCACTCGCCGGAGATCCCGCCGCCGAGCTGGCAGGCGACGGCCCCGATCGACGTTGTGGACCCGGGATCGCCCAGGCGTTCGCGCAGGGCGGTCTGGATCGCGGCGGCCGTGGCCGTCCTGCTGCTCGGAGGCGCGGGCGCCGTCGCGGCCACGGGCTGGCGTCCGCAGTTCGGCGCTGATCCCCAGCCCACCCAGTCCGGGGCGGTGACGTTCGCCTCGGTGGCGGACAAGGCGGCCAAGACCCGCAAGCTCACCGTCGGCATGCGTGACTTCCTGCCGGGCATCGCGCTGAACAACGGCGGCAGGTGGAGCGGGTTCGAGGTGGATCTCGTCACCGAGATCGCCAAGGCGCTGGGGGTGCCCGCGAGCGGGATCACCTTCAGGGCCACCAGCCGGGACGAGCGGCCTGACCTGCTGGCCGCGGGCGACCTCGACATGGTCGTCTCGACCTACTCGATCAACGACAAGGACGACGTCACGTTCGCCGGGCCGTACTACACGGCCCATGTCGACGTGCTCGTCAAGGACGGTTCCCCGATCGTGTCGGCGGCGGGTCTGGAGGGCAAGCGGCTCTGCCAGCCCGCCGGCAGTGCCTCGATCCGTGTCCTGCAGGGCGCGGTGAACCAGCTCACCCTGGTTCCCGCCCGGACCTACACCGAGTGCATGAACAAGCTGCTGACCGGAGAGATCGACGCGATCCCCGGCGACGACCTGCTGCTGGCCGGGTTCGGCAACCGGGAGAGCGTCGCCTACAAGGTGGTCGGGCTGAAGCTCACCGACGAGCGCTACGCGGTGGCCCTGAAGAAGGGCGACGCGCGCACCTGTGAGGCCGTTCGGGGCGCGATCGCCGACCTCTACAAGCGGGGCGTGATGAAGAAGCTGCTCGACAAGCACTTCTCCAGAGTCGACTTCGCCACCCGGGAGGACAGCCTCCCGGCCATGGCTAGCTGCCGGTAGAACCCTCGATGTCGGCCGCGGTCTCCTCGGACCAGTCGCGCAGCAACCGCACCTGGCGGATGCCCAGCTCCAGGGCATGCCGTCCGAAGTCGGGCTGTTTTGCCAAGGACTTGGTCGCGCGGATCGTCTCCAGCATGGCCAGCCGTCTGCCGTAGACCTCGGCCTCCGCGCGGAGCAGCGCCGCGGCCACATGCGGCTCCAGCGTGGGCAGCAGGAACGCGCGGAGGGCGACTTCGCTGCGCTGCGATCGTGACGGCTCCTTCTCGATCAGCCACGTGCGCAGCTCCCGGGCGCCCTCTTCGGTGATCGTGTAGGTCTTCCGGCCGCGAGGTCCCTCCTCGTCCACCGTGACCAGGCCTTCGGCGGCCATCTTGTTCAGCTCCGGATAGATCTGGCTGTGCCGGGCGTGCCAGGCGTTGCTGATCGAACTCTCGAAGAGCTTCGTGAGGTCGTAACCACTGGCGGGGCCGGAGGCGGTGAGCAGGCCGAGAAGCGCGATCCGAAGTGACATGTCCTCATCATACCTATGAATTGACATGTCAAAACTGACACGTCATTATCAACATGTGTCTACTGACGTATTGATTCCCCCCGCGGAGACCCGCCCCAAGAACGGGTTGCTCCTGCTCGCCGTGCTCGGCGGGATGTTCCTGGCCATGCTCGACCAGACGATCGTCGGCACGGCCCTGCCCCGGATCACCCAGGAACTCGGTGGCTCAGGCCTCTACACCTGGGTCGTGACGGCCTACCTGCTGACCTCCACGATCACCGTCCCGTTGTACGGCAGGCTGTCGGACACCTACGGCCGCAAGCCGCTGCTGCTGACCGGCGTCGTCGTCTTCCTGCTCGGCTCCGCGCTGTGCGGTCTCGCCCAGGACATGGGCCAGCTCATCGCCTTCCGCGCGCTGCAGGGCCTGGGCGCCGGAGCGCTGCTGCCGCTCTCCCTGGCGCTGGTGGTCGACCTGTTCCCGCCGGAGAGAAGCGGCCGGGTCCAGGGCGCGCTGGGCGGGGTGATGGCGCTGAGCTACATCGCCGGCCCGTTCCTCGGCGGCGTCTTCACCGACCAGGCGAGCTGGCGCTGGGCCTTCCTGGTCAACCTCCCCATCGGCCTGGTCCTCATCGCGATCATCGTGGCCCGGCTGCCGCACGTGGCCGGTCAGGGCCGCGGCGTCCGCCCCGACTATCTCGGCATCGCCGTCTTCAGTGTGGCGATCAGCGCGCTGCTCATCGGCCTGACCGAGAAGGGCCTGGACGGCCACACCTGGACCAGCGGATCCGTGCTGTGGCCCATCGCGGCGTCCATCGTGCTCCTGGCGCTGTTCATCCTCGTCGAGCGCAGGGCGGCGCAGCCGATCATCCCGCTGGAGCTGTTCCGCAACCGGACCTACACGCTGGCCAACGTGACCTCGTTCTTCAGCGCGTTCTGCCTCTACGCCGGGGTGGTGTTCCTGCCGCGCTACTTCCAGGAGGCCAGGGAGCTCAGCGCCACCGAGTCGGGCCTGCGCATCTACCCGCTCATGCTCGGGATGGTGGTCGGCAGCGGGATCACCGGCGCGCTCATGTCCAGAACCCAGCGCTACAAGCCGTGGCTGATCGGCGGGTCGTTCCTCATCGCGATCGGAGCGCTGCTCTGCGCCGGGCTCACGATCGAGACCTCGAGCCTTGCCCTCGCCGGATGGATGGCGCTGCTCGGCCTCGGCATGGGGCCGATGCTGTCCGGCCTGACCGTGGCGGTCCAGTACTCGGTCCCGCAGCGGTTCATCGGCACCGCCAGCGCCAACCTGACCTTCTTCCGGCAGATCGGAGGCTCGGTCGCGCTGGCCGTCGCCGGAACCCTCTACGCCTCCGTGGTCAGGGACGAGGCGCCCGTCCACGGCCTGAACGCCGCCCACGCGGCCGCCGCCGCGAATGTGATCCCCTGGCTGGCCGTCAGCGGGGCGATCATCGCGCTCGCCGCGCTGATCGCCTTGCCCGGAGGCCGAATCAAGGCACTCGCCGCAGGACCGGTGACCCTGGACGGGTAACATCCGAGCGTCAGAATTCATCCTTCGAGTGGGGGAAGGTCATGGCCCAGACTCCCGTAAAGGTCACCGTCACCGGCGCCGCCGGTCAGATCGGCTACGCGCTGCTGTTCCGCATCGCGTCGGGCCAGTTGCTGGGCGCCGACGTCCCGGTCAAGCTGAGCCTGCTGGAGATCCCGCAGGCGGTCAAGGCCGCCGAGGGCACCGCGATGGAGCTCGACGACTGCGCGTTCCCGCTGCTGAGCGGCATCGAGGTCACCGACGACGCGAACAAGGCCTTCGACGGCGCCAACGTCGCGCTGCTGGTCGGCGCCCGTCCCCGTACGGCGGGCATGGAGCGCGGCGACCTGCTCCAGGCCAACGGCGGCATCTTCGGCCCGCAGGGCAAGGCCATCAACGACAACGCGGCCGACGACATCCGCGTGCTGGTCGTGGGCAACCCGGCGAACACCAACGCGCTGATCGCCCAGCAGCACGCCCCGGACGTTCCGGCCGAGCGCTTCACCGCGATGACCCGGCTGGACCACAACCGCGCGCTGTCCCAGCTCGCCGCCAAGCTCCAGGTCCCGGTCACCGAGATCAAGAAGATGACCATCTGGGGCAACCACTCCGCCACCCAGTACCCCGACCTGTTCCACGCCGAGGTCGGCGGCAAGATCGCCGCCGAGCAGGTGGACGAGGCCTGGCTGCGCGACACCTTCATCCCGACCGTCGCCAAGCGCGGTGCCGCGATCATCGAGGCCCGGGGCGCCTCTTCGGCCGCCTCCGCCGCCAACGCCGCGATCGACCACGTCTTCGACTGGGTCAACGGCACAGAGTGGACCTCCGCCGCGATCCCCTCCGACGGCTCCTACGGCGTGCCCGAGGGCCTCATCTCCTCCTTCCCCGTCGCCTCGCGCAACGGCAAGTGGGAGATCATCCAGGGCCTGGAGATCGACGCCTTCTCCCGCGAGCGCATCGACGCCTCGGTGCGTGAGCTCGAAGAGGAGCGCGCCGCCGTCCGCGAGCTCGGCCTCATCTGAGCGCGCGAGACGCCCGGTTCCGCGAAAGGGGCCCCGGTTCGCCGGGGCCCCTTTCGCGTTCCCGAAGGACCGCCCTCGGCCACCCGCACCGTCTCGGCGCGGCTCGGGAGAGCGCTCATCTCACGACGGCGGGGAATTGGCGGCGTGTCGATCATGCCCGGGGGCGGCGTCCCGGCGTTCAATGATCGGTGATGGTCGGGGGATCGGTGTTGATGGCGCAGGGTGCGGTGCGGATTGTCGCTGGGATTGTCAGTCTTGTTCTCCTTGTCCTCGCAGGAGTGCCAGGGGCGGCACTCGCGGGGTCCGGAGGGAGGAGCCAGGGCGGTGCGGACCTGTCCGTACAGCTGTCGGCCTCGCCGAAGCTCGCCCAACCGGGGCAACCGCTGATCTACCGGGTCGACGTGCGCAACGCCGGCCCCGAGGACGCGGTGCTGCCCCTGCTCACCATCCAGCTGCCGCAGGAGGTGGAGATCATCCATGTCGACGTCGCCGAGTGCCGCAAGGGCACGGCGGCCAACGAGGTGGTCTGTCCCTCGCAGCAGGACGTCCTGGCCGGGGGCACCGGTGGGGTGATGATCACCGGCCTGGTCGATCCTGACGCGCGGGGTCCGCTCCAGGCGACGGCGACCCTCTCCTCCGAGGTCGAGGACGAGAACGAGGAGGACAACATCTCCCAGGCGGTGACCTCGGTGGACGAGGGCGCGGATCTGGTGGTCCGGCTGTCGCGCAAGGCGAGGGCGGGCCGGCTGGTCACGATGGACGCTGTCGTCCGCAACCGGGGGCCCCGGGTCGTTCGCGATGCCGCCCTGTTCTTCGACACCAGGAGCGCGCGGTTCCTGTCGGCGAAGGGGGCGCCGTGTCACTCCTACCCCGGCCATGTCGGCTGCACCCTGCACCCGGTCGCCTCCGGCAAGCTGGTCAAGCTCAAGCTCGCCTTCCATGCCCGCAGGAACGCGCCGCAGGCCAAGGCGACCGTCTACTCCGTCCGGGTGGGTGACCGCCGCCCCGCCAACAACCTGGCCCGCATCAGCCTGCGTTAAAGGGCGTCCCGTGAGTCGCTCCCGCGGGACAGGGCGCCCCATGCGTCGGAGACGATGTCCCGGAGGGACGGGTGCTCCGGCTTCCAGCCGAGCTCCCGCTGGATCTTCTCCGAAGAGGCCACCAGCACCGCCGGGTCTCCGGCCCGGCGCTCGTGCGCGACCGCCGGGATCTCGTGCCCGGTGACCTCGCGGCAGACCGATATGACCTCCCGCACCGAGAAACCGGTGCCGCTACCCAGGTTGTAGATCTTGTGTTCGCCCGCCGAGCAGGCCTCCAGCGCGAGGAGGTGCGCCCGGGCCAGGTCGGCCACGTGGATGTAGTCGCGCACACATGTCCCGTCCGGGGTGGGGTAGTCCGTCCCGAACATGCTGACCGACTCGCGCCCGCCGAGCGCGACGGCAAGGACGTTAGGGATCAGGTGGGTCTCCACGGTGTGCCGCTCGGAATAGACCCGTCCGTCTTCGGCGGTGTAGGCGCCGCCCACGTTGAAGTAGCGCAGGCTCACCGCGCCCAGGCCGTACAGCCCGGCGAACGCGGTCAGCGCGGTGTCGACCGCGAGCTTGGACGCGCCGTAGGGGTTGGTCGGCCGGGTGGGGTCGGTCTCCTGGATGGGGGAGCGCTCCGGCTCGCCGTACGTGGCGGCGGTGGAGGAGAACACGATCCGTCCGACTCCGGCGGCCCGCATGGCGTCGAGCAGGGCCAGGGTGCCGCCGAGATTGTGCGCCCAGTAGAGTCCGGGCTTGTCCACCGACTCGCCGACCAGGGACTTCGCCGCGAAGTGGAGCACGCCGTCGATCCCGGGCAGCACGTCCGCGGCCTCGGTGATCGACCCCTCGACGAAGCGCGCGCCCGAGGGCACCGCGTCCGCGTGGCCGGTGGAGAGGTCGTCCAGCACGGTGACCTGATGGCCCGCTTCGACGAGTTGCGCCGCCACGACGCTACCGATGTATCCGGCGCCTCCGGTGACCAGCAGCTTCACGAGGTCTCCTGTTCGATGGTGTTTGGACATGTTTATTTTTGTAAATCTACAGCCAGCATATGCTGGCACATCAAATATCGGCCACAGTCGGAACGGGCGACGGCCATGACGGAGACAATCTCGTGAACAGCGTCCCGGCGAACATCGCCCTGGTCCTGGTTTTCGTGCTGATCGGGGGATTCTTCGCGGCAGCCGAGATGGCCATGGTCTCCCTCCGCGAGAGCCAGGTGCGCAGGCTCGACACCCGCGGACGCCGGGGGGCCAGGGCGGCCAAGCTCGCACGCGACCCCAACCGCTTCCTGTCGGCCGTGCAGATCGGTGTCACCGTGTCGACCATGCTGTCGGCGGCGTTCGGCGCCGACACCCTCGCCCGGGACCTGATCCCGGTCGTGGCCGGTTGGGGGGTGCCCGAAGCCGTCGTCGCCCCGCTCGCCCTGGTACTGGTGACCCTGGCGATCTCCTACGCCTCGCTGGTGCTGGGCGAGCTCGCGCCCAAGCGGATCGCCCGCCAGCGCGCAGAGGGGATATCTCTGCTGGTCGCGCCGTTCCTGGACCGGATGGCCGCGCTGTCGCGGCCGATCATCTGGGCGCTGTCCAAGTCCACCGACGGCGTGGTCAAAATGCTCGGCGGCAACCCCGAGACCGACCGGGAGGAGATCTCCACCGAGGAACTGCGCGACATGGTGGTCGGGCACCACGAGCTCACAGTGGACGAGCGTCACCTGATCGGGGAGGTCTTCGCGGCGGGCAAGCGGCAGCTGCGCGAGGTGATGCTGCCGCGCACCGAGGTGGAGTTCATGTCCGCCGACACCCGGCTGGCCGAGGCCGCCGTCATGGCCGCGGCCATGCCGCACTCCCGTTTCCCGGTCTACCGCGACTCCTACGATGACATCGTGGGTTTCGTCCACATCCGGGACCTGCTCGACCCGGTGCTGACCGGCGCCATCGAGCCGATCAGCGAGCTGGTGCCGATCCGCCCGGTCAAGATGGTCCCCGCCAGCAAGCGGGTGCTGGCCACGCTGTCGGAGATGCGCGACGAGGGACATCACCTGGCGATCGTGGTCGACGAGTACGGCGGCACCGCCGGCATCGTCACGATGGAGGATCTGGTCGAGGAGCTCATCGGCGACATCCGCGACGAGCACGATGTGGAGGACGAGCAGGTCGTGCTGCCCGCGGGAGAGGTCGAGCTCGACGGGCTGGCCAATCTCGACGAGGTGGCGGGCGAGACCGGGATCCGGCTGCCTCCGGGGCCGTACGAGACCCTCGCCGGGTTCGTCATGGCGGCTCTGGGCCACCTGCCGACGCTGGGGGAGCGGGTGGAGGTGCCCGGGTTCGAGCTGTCGGTCACGGACATGGACGGCCGCAGGGTGTCCCGGGTCCGGATCAAACGCCGGACATCCGCGCCGGAGTCACCGACCACTCCCGACACCTGACACAATGACGTGCTATGGCCAGTCCCCGCGTCCTGTCAGGCATCCAGCCCACCGCCGACTCCTTCCACCTGGGCAACTACCTCGGCGCCGTCCGGCAGTACGTCGCCCTGCAGGAGGGTCATGACGCGTTCTACTGCGTCGTCGACCTCCACGCGATCACGGTGGACTACCAGCCGGAGGTGCTGCGCAAGCGGACCAGGATCGCCGCCGCCCAGCTCTTCGCGGCGGGCCTGGACCCGGAGCGGTCCACGGTCTTCGTCCAGAGCCACGTCCGCGAGCACACCGAGCTGGCATGGGTGCTGATCTGCCTCACCGGCATGGGCGAGGCGGGCCGGATGACCCAGTTCAAGGACAAGTCGGCCAAGTCCGGTGAGAGCTCGGCCAGCGTCGGCCTGTTCACCTACCCGATCCTGCAGGCCGCCGACATCCTGCTCTACCACGCGAACAAGGTTCCGGTCGGGGCCGACCAGAAGCAGCACCTGGAGCTCACCCGCGACCTCGCGCAACGCTTCAACCACCGCTTCGGCGAGACCTTCACGCTGCCCGAGCCGCACATCGTCAAGGGCGTGGAGAAGATCACCGACCTGCAGGACCCCACGGCCAAGATGTCCAAGTCGTCCTCCTCGCCCGCGGGCATCCTGGATCTGCTGGAGCAGCCGGGCCCGCTCCGCAAGAAGATCATGCGGGCGGTCACCGACACGGGGACGGAAGTCCTCGCCGACGAGGAGAACAAGCCCGGCATCACCAACCTGCTGCGCATCCAGTCCGCGCTGACCGGCACGCCGATCCCCGAGCTTGAGGCCCGTTACGCCGGGCAGGGCTACGGCACCTTCAAGAAGGACGTGGCCGAGGCAGTCGTGGAGACCTTCACGCCGATCCGGGAGCGCACCGAGAAGCTGCTGGCCGATGAGGCCGAGCTCGACAAGCTGCTCGCCGCCGGTGCCGCGCGGGCCCGCGCCGTGGCCGCCGAGACCATGGCCAAGGTCCGCGACCGGGTGGGGTTCCTGCCCGGAGTCTGACGTCACCGGCGTCCGGGTCACTCTCGCTCTCTCACGGGTCGTCGCGCTCGCGGCTGGTGGTCGCATCCGCGTACGGCGGGGCGGTAACGGGGTAAGTGAGACGAGTGACGAGCGTTCAGGAACGGATCGAGGTGGTCCGCGAGTGGGGCCGGGCGAAGCTGGGCTCCACCCGGATCCGGTGGCCCTGGTTCGACCACCTGGTCAGGACCGTGCACCGCTACCAGGTCCAGTCCGGCGAACGGCTCGCCGGGGCGGTGACCTACTTCGTGTTCCTGTCGTTCTTCCCGATCATCGCGCTGGCCTTCGCGGTTTTCGGCTTCTTCCTGTCCGTCCGGCCGGACGCCGTCAAGACCCTGCAGCAGGCCATCGACCTCTACCTTCCCGGCCTCGCCGACCAGCTGCCCATCCAGCAGATCGCCGACTCCCGGGCCAGTGCCGGGGCCATTGGCCTGCTCGGCCTGCTCTATGCCGGGCTCGGCGCGATCGACGCCTTGCGAGGCGCGCTCCGTGAGATCTCCATGGCCACCGAGCCGCCGCTCAACCTCGTCCTGGCGAAGCTCCGCGATCTGGCCGCCCTGGTCCTGCTCGGCATCACGATGGTCGCCTCGGTGCTGGTCGCCGGGTTCGCCACGCAGGCCAGCGGGACCGTGGCCGAGTGGCTGGGGCTGTCGCAGTCGATGATCGCCGCCAACTCGATCGGGCTCGTCGGCCTGGTGGTCAGCGTGCTGGCCGACACCGTCATCTTCCTGATCATCATGGGCTGGCTGGGCCGCTCGAAGCAGCCGTTCCAGGTGATGCTGCGCGGGTCGCTGCTGGGCGCGCTGGCTTTCGGCGTCCTCAAGCAGCTCGCCGCGCTGATCCTGGCGAGAACGTTGAACAACCCCATCTACGGGGCGTTCGCGGTGATGGTCGGGTTGCTGATCTGGATCAACCTCTCGGCCCGGATCGTCCTCTACGCTGCGGCCTGGACGGAGACCGCCTCGCTCGGCCCCCCTCCCGAGCCCACCCCGGTCCCCGTCGGCACCACCCCCGTCTAAGCGCCGCCCGGAGCCCGGATGGGGTTCCCCGGTGCGCCGGGCCCTCTGGGCGCTGCTATGCGGCCGGCGCGCCGAGCAGCATGCGGGCCTGCGCCCACAGGCCGTCGAGGACCTGCGGGTCGTCGGCCAGCTTGGCGAACAGGACCATTCCCTCCAGTTGCGCGACCAGGGCACGCGCGGTCGGCCGGTCGGCGGCGCCGGCCGGGATCGCGCCCTCCTCGGCGGCATCCTCCAGGGCGGACCTGACCAGGTCGATCTGTTCGTCGAAGACCTGCTCCAGATGCTTGCGGACGATGTCGTCCTGGCTGCTGAGCTCCAGGGCGAGATTGGCGAGCATGCACCCGTCGACCACGCCGCCCGACTCCTTGAGTCTGGCCTGCCCCTCGGCCTGCAGCGCGAAGAGCCGCTCCAGGCGGGTCAGGGCCGGGACGTCGGCGCCGAGCGTGGCGGCCCAGGTCTCCCGCTGGCCCTTCCAGTGCGCGTCGATGACCGCGATGGTCAGGGCCTGCTTGGACTCGAAGAAGTGGTAGAAGCTGCCCTTCCTGACATCCGCCCGGGCGCAGATCTCGGCGACGCCGATGGCTCCGTATCCGCGGCTGCGCATCAGATCGCACGCCGCGGCGACGAGGCGGTCCCTGGCGGTGCTCGTGCGTCCCATGCCGAGAAGTATACGGCCGGTCAACTATCCGAGGTTGAAAAATAGTTGACCGGTCGTCTACTGTCCTCATCGATGGCGGGCGAACGGCCCGCCGACGCCTTTGGAGGTCCCCTCATGACCGAGCCGATCACCGTCGCGATCGCCTACCACAGCGGCTACGGCCACACGGCTCGCCAGGCCGAGGCCGTCGCGGCCGGAGTCGTCTCCGTGCCCGGAGCCCTGGCCGAGCTGCGAAACGTGGCGACGCTGGACGAACAGCTCTGGGAGTCGCTCTCCCGGGCCGACGCCATCATCTTCGGCTCGCCGACCTACATGGGCAGCCACTCCTCGGTCTTCCAGGCCTTCGCGGAGGCCAGCGTCAAGGTCTGGGCCGAACTCGGCTGGCGCGACAAGCTGGCCTCGGGTTTCACCAACTCGGCGGGCGTCAACGGCGACAAGCTCAACACGCTGACGTCGATGGTCCTGCTCGCCGCCCAGCACGGGATGCACTGGGTGACGCTGGGCCTGCCGCCGGGCTGGATCTACAGCTCCACCGGCAGCGCCGAAGACCTCAACCGCCTTGGCGGGTTCGTCGGCGCGATGGCACAGTCACCCTCCGACCTCGGGCCGGAGCTCGCCCCGTCGGACGCGGATCTGCGGACGGCCGAGCACCTCGGCCGCAGGGTGGCCCGGACGGCGGTGGAGCTGGCCAGCGGGCGGCGCGTCCTCGCGGCGGTTTGAGACGATCGATCCGGACAGGAAGAAAGATCATGAACTCACGACGTCTGGAAGAGCTGCTCGGCATCGAGCACCCGATCGTCCAGGGCCCGTTCGGAGGCGGCCTGTCCTCGGTGGCGCTGGCCGCCGCCGTGGCCGAGGCCGGCGGGTTCGGCTCGTACGGCGCGCACATCATGGACCCGGAGCGGATCGCCGAGCTCGTCGCGGACTTGAAGGCGGCCACCGTCCGGCCGTTCGCGGTCAACCTCTGGATACCGCAGCCGGGGGAGCGTGACGTGCCCGGCGACCTCGCCCGGCACGTGGCGCGGCTTCAGCCGTACTACGACGAGTTCGGTGTCTCCGCGCCCGGCGCCGACGAGATCCTCGGCCAGGACTTCGGCGTTCAGGCCGAGGCGCTGCTGGCGGCCGAGCCTCCGGCGATGAGCTTCGTCATGGGGGTTCCGCCCGAGTGGGTGGTCGCCGAGGCGCGACGGCGCGGGATCGTGACGATCGGCACGGCCACGACGGTCGAGGAGGCCGTCGCGATCGAGGCGGCCGGGCTGGACGCCGTCGTCGCCTCCGGCAGCGACGCCGGAGGTCACCGGGGCGCGTTCCTGCGTCCGGTCACCGAGTCGCTTGTCGGCACCTTCGCCCTGGTGCCTCAGGTGGCCGACGCCGTCTCCATCCCGGTCATCGCGGCCGGGGGGATCGCCGACGGGCGGGGCGTCGCCGCCGCGCTCACCCTCGGCGCCGACGGCGTGCAGATCGGAACCGGGTTCCTGGCCACCGCGGAGTCCGGGGCGAGCGCGGCGCACAAGGCCGCGCTGCACGGCCCCGAGGCTCACATCACCGTGCTCACCCGGCTGTTCTCCGGCCGGCACGCGCGCGCGATTCCCAACAGGTTCGTCCGGGAGATGGCCGCATTCGAGGACGAGGTCCCGCCATACCCCGTCCAGAACGCGCTCATGCTCCCGATCCGCCGTGCGGGCCGGCCCGACTACGTCAATCTCTGGTCCGGCCAGGCCGCCGCGCTCACCCGCCCGCGAAGCGCGAAGGACTACGTCGAGGCACTGGTCGCCGAGACGGAGAAGGCACTCGGCGGCCGGGCCTGAACACCGCATGCCCGGCCGGATCCTGGCGCGGCAGGAGGTCGTGCACGTGGAGGGAGGAGCCGGTGCTCATGCGGGCGGCGCTCAGCGATTCCGCAGCGACCGCCTGCGCAGGCCGTACACCAGCAGGACCAGTCCGCCGAGCAGGCCCGCGCCCAGCGCGTACCAGCCCAGCGGCTGGCCCTGCCCGCCGGACGCGGCGCCGGCCGGGGTGGGCGAGGGCACCGGGGTCAGGGCGGTCGCCGGGGCCGAGGTGGTCGGCTGGGGGGCGGATTCGGGAAGCGGGTCCACCAGCCGGCCGATCGGGGCGGCCTTGCCTCGGGCGGCGAAGCCCCAGTCGAGCAGGCCGGCGACCTCCGGCCAGAAGTAGCCGTCGTGCCGCATGATCGACACGATGATCGTGTGCCCGTTTCGCCTGGCCGCGCCGACGAAGCTGCCCAGGGCCTTGGACGTCCAGCCGTTCTTGACGCCGATCATGCCCTTGTAGGTCCAGAGCAGCTTGTTGTGGTTGCCGATCTCGTAGTAGCCCTTGGGGGCGGGAAACTTGTCAGTCTTCGTGCTGATATATCGCTGGAAGTCCTTGTTGGCCAGTCCGGCTCGGGCGATCAGCGCCAGGTCGTAGGCCGAGCTGCTCTGGCCGGGTTTGTCCAGCCCGCTGGGCGTCTTGGCCACCGTGTCGAACGCCTGGAGCCGCTTCGCCTCGGCGTTCATGTCCTGCAGGGTCTTGCCCAGACCGCCGTTGGCCTCGGCCAGCGCCATCGCGCAGTCGTTCCCGGAGACCAGCATCAGCGCCTTGAACAGGTCGTCGACGGTGTAGAGGGGCTTGGGGACCAGGCCGACGGCGCTGCCCTCCTCATTCACGGCACGCAGGCTCGGCCTGATCTTCCTGGTCTTGTCGAGCTTCGGGATGAGGGTGACCGCGGTCAGCGTCTTGAGCGTGCTCGCCGGCAGATAGCGCCCGTGAGGGTCTTTGGCGGCGAGCACATCCCCGGTGTCGGCGTCCGCGACCACATAGGACGTCGCGGCCGTCTTGGGCGGGGGCTTCACCCCCACGGGGGCGATGACGCCCCGCTCGCCGAGCCTGGTGCCACCGACGGGCCCCTTCCCGGCGTGCGCGGGAGCACCCAGGAAGGTGATCGCGGCAAGCAGCACCCCGGCGGGTGCGACGTATTTCATCCCCATAATGATCTCAGGGTAGCTTCGTGCCGATTCGCGCGAGGCGAGCCATGCCCTGATCAGAGGGGAGTTAGGTGGCGGAATACTGATGCCATGCAAATATCTCGAAAGATCGCCGCATTCCTGGTCGTTGTCGCCGCCTTCATGATCTTCGAGTGGATCAACCTTGGCTTCAACCTCGCTCCCGGCCACCCGAAGGCCTTCTACGTGGTGCACGGAATCCTGATCGCGGTCAACCTCGTCCTCGCGATCGTGCTCGGCGTGATCGGCCTACGCGGTCTGGGAAAGCGCCCGAAGCGTCCTCTGATGTAGCTGGGCGGCCTCCTCGGCCGAGTTCCCGATGCTGGTGAAGCCGAGCTTGCCGAACTCCGGGACGGCTCCGAGCAGGTGCAGCACGTTCCCCGTGCGGGTCTCGCCGTCGAAGCCGAGACCCCGGTCGTGGACCAGCTTGACGACCTCTCCGGGAGTACGGCCCCGCAGGGCGGCGGTGGCGCAGTTGTCGGTCGCCACGTAGTACTTGGGCTGTTTCCCGCACATGAGCGTGCCGGTGCCCGGGTCGTAGGTGGCGCCGGTGGTGAGCAACGCGGAGCCGAACGGATGGGTGGTGCCGCCGATGCGCAGGTTGATCTCGCACAGCAGTGCCCGATAGCCGGCGTCGGTCTTGACGGCGAAGAAGTCCATGCCGAACAGGCCCACCACGCCCCGGCGGGCGAGGACCCCGGCGATCCGCTCGGCGTACTCGCTCACCTCGGCGCGGTACTCGGGCTGCGCGGGGAACGCGCAGCCCTGGTAGACGTCGCCGTTCGGGCCGCCGAGGATCTGCTCGTGCGTGGCCACCACGTCGTAGGCGCCACCGGGGGTGATCCTGGCCAGGGCGCTGGGGGAGTACAGCGGCCGGTCCTCGATGAACTCCTCGATCACCGCGCCCCGCTCGGCGATTTTCTCGGCGAACGTCGTCCAGGTCTCGTCCGTCGCGGAGAAGCTCGTGCGGGAGGTGGTGAGCGACCGCCCGTCTTTGATCACGATGGCGTTGCCCAGCCCGGAGTAGCTGTTGTTGAGCTTGACCATCAGCTTGGACGCGGGGTTCAGCGCGCGGGCCGCGTGCTCCACCTCGGTCAGCGACCGCAGGTCGGCGAAGCCCCGGGTCATCGGCACCCCGGCCTCCTCGGCGACCATGCGCCCGCCGCTCTTGGATCCCAGATAGGCCAGAGAGGTGGCCGGGCCGTAGATCGGCAGGGCGAGGACCTCGGCGAGCCGCTCCTCGTGCTCGCTGACCACGAACGGCACCATCCAGGCGTCCGGCGTGTGGCCGAGCGCCGCGCGGATCCGCGCGATGGCGTCCGGGCGTCGCAGCAGCGACATGGCGAGCGGCTGCGTGTGCGGATCATCCAAACTGATCATTTGCAGGCGTGCGCGGGCCTCGTCGGGGTCGTCGAGGAAGCTCAGGTAGTAGTCCACGATCGCCGTGTCCACCGGCGACGAGGTCAGGTAGACGACGTGGACGTCCGGCCGCCTGAGGGTGAGGAGAAGGAACAGCAGTCGCTGCTCGTAGCAGAGGGCGCCGGTGATTCTGCGCAGCTCATCCTGGGGAAGCGACAACGAGGGGATGACCACCAAGGTCCCCTCGTTCGGTTCGAAGATGCTTAAATCCGATTGCTTCTCCCCGAACAGGATATTAGTGATCATATGCGCAGTGAAGCACGCATTCGTCCTGTTTGCATCACTCTCTCGGGTGCGATGACTGGCACCTGAGGTCACGTAAGTTGCCAGGTCGTCGAGGTTTCAACGGAGCCGCGACCCGCCATAGCTGCGGCGACACCGCCCGGTACGGCTACCGCCCATAGCCAATCCGGGCCATCGGCCCTGGTCCGAGTGGGTCAGGAGGCACAGGAGAAGGGCATGGGGCGACAAAACATTTGGCTTAGATGTCGGCGAGGGGCCACACGAGAGAGATAAAGTCGATGTCATCGTCAACACGCCGGTGGCCTCACACTGGTCTGCCGCTCCTGTGCTGACGGTTCGCCAGTCCGCACTGACGTGGCCGCGGCACCCACACCGGTCCATCAGTGCGGCGATCACTTTTTCGCGCTGCTCGGTGAATCGCGTGATTGCGGGCAGTTGCACGGTGCGTCGAGGATTCAGGCTGCCGACGCGGATGGGATGGTGACCAATGCGAGGGCGTAATCTGCGGGGAGAACTCGACACGTTCCTCGCCGGGTGTGAGCAGGCTCTGATCGACTTCCGTCGTGACCTGCACATGCATCCCGAGCTGGCGTTCGCCGAATACCGGACGACGCAGCGCATCGCCGACCGCCTGACGGCCGCCGGTCTCGTGCCCTCGGTCCTGCCGCGCGGCACCGGCCTGATCTGCGAGGTCGGCAGCGGTGACGGGCCGACCGTGGCGCTGCGGGCCGACATCGACGCGTTGCCCGTGCCGGACGAGAAGGACGTGTCCTACAGCTCGACGGTCCCCGGAGCGTGCCACGCCTGCGGTCACGACGTGCACACCACGATCCTGCTCGGCACCGCCCTCTTCCTCGCCCAGCAGGCGGAGGCCGGGCTGCTGCCCGGCCGGGTCCGGCTGATCTTCCAGCCCGCCGAGGAGCTTCCCGGCGGGGCCCTGGAGGTCCTGGCGTCGGGCGGCATCAGCGGTGTCGACCGGATCTTCGGCCTGCACTGCGACCCCCGGGTGGACGTCGGCAAGGTCGGGCTCAAGGTCGGGCCGATCACCTCCGCCTGCGACAAGGTCGCGATCCGAGTGAGCGGCCCCGGCGGGCACACCGCCCGGCCGCACCTCACCGCCGACCTGGTCTTCGCCCTCGCGAAGATCCTCACGGAGCTGCCCGCCGGGCTGTCGCGCCGGGTGGACCCGCGTTCGTCGCTGAGCCTGGTCTGGGGCCGGGTCGAGGCGGGCTCCGTCGCCAACGCGATTCCGGACGACGGCGTCGCGGAAGGCACCGTGCGCTGCCTGGACGAGGAGGCCTGGCACGCGGCCCCCGATCTGATCAAGACGCTGCTGGAGTCGGTCGCGGGCGCCTACGGTGTCGAGGCCCGGATGGACTACGTCCGCGGCGTGCCGCCCGTGGTCAACGACGACGTCAGCGTGCAGATGCTGGCCGAGGCCGCGGCGGGCGTGCTCGGGGAGGGCTCCGCCGTACCGACACAGCAGAGCCTGGGCGGTGAGGACTTCGGCTGGTACCTGGAGTCGGTTCCCGGCGCCTTCGCTCGCCTGGGCACCCGCCAGCCGGGTTCGCTGCATCTGGCGGACATCCACCAGGGCACCTTCGACGTGGACGAGACCTGCATCGGCACCGGCGTCCGGTTCCTGGCGGCCACCGCGCTGACCGCGCTCTGGGAGGGACAGCGGCCCAGCGCCGGCGAGCCCCTCGTGGCGCTGAATTTGGACAACTAGCACCGCTCGGTGAACTCTCCGTTGCGTCGCACCGGTCACAGTGGGTGGCATAAGGGTGCATCGCGTATGGGGGAGTCACCATGCGTCGGGTCGGGGTTGCGGGTCTGCTGGCGAGCGGCCTGGCCGTGAGTCTCATGGCCTGCGGGGGCGGTGGCCGAGGCGGGCCCGCCGAGGCGCCGGGTGGCGGGAGCGCCTCCGGTCCCGGCGCGCAGCTGAACGTCGGTCTGGCCTATGACATCGGCGGTCGTGGTGACCAGTCGTTCAACGACGCCGCGGCCGCGGGCCTGGACAAGGCCAAGCAAGAACTCGGCGTGGGCACCAAGGAACTCGAGGCGGGGGAGGGCGAGACCGGGGCGGCCAAGGAGGAGCGGCTCCGTCTGCTCGCCTCCGGCGGGTTCAACCCGATCATCGCCGTGGGTTTCGTCTACCAGGGGCCGCTGCAGAAGGTGGCCGCGGAGTTTCCGGACACCTGGTTCGCCCTCGTCGACTCGACCGCGGAGGGCAAGAACGTCGCCGGTCTGACCTTCGCCGACAATCAGGGGTCGTTCCTGGTGGGCGCGGCCGCCGCGTTGAAGTCCAAGAAGAACGGCGTCGGCATGGTGGGCGGCGTGCAGGTGCCGCTGATCCAGAAGTTCGAGGCCGGATACGTGGCGGGCGCCAAGCACGTCAGGCCGAACATCAAGGTCGAGGTGAAGTATCTGTCCCAGCCGCCCGACTTCAGCGGCTTCGCCGACCCGGCCAAGGGCAAGGTCGCGGCCAAGGGCATATACGACGGCGGGGCCGATGTGGTCTATCAGGTCGCGGGCGGTTCCGGCAGTGGCGTTTTCGAGGCGGCCAAGGAGGCCGGCGCGATGGCCATCGGCGTCGACTCCGACCAGGCCAAGACCGCGGCGCCGGCGGTCCGCGATGTGATCATCACCTCGATGGTGAAGCGCGTCGATGTGGCGGTCTTCGATTTCATCGAGAGCGTCTCGAACAAGACGGTGACCGCCGGGCAGAAGGTCTACGATCTCAAGGCCAACGGCGTGGACTACGCGACCACCGGCGGCCATATCGACGATATCAAGCCTCAGCTCGAAGATCTCAAGAAAAAGATCATCAACGGTCAGATCACCGTACCATGATCGAGCGATGACGGCGATCAATACTACCCGCGAGTAGGCCCGGCCGCCTTCCAGTGTCACAAGCTGGCGTGATGTGGATAACGGACCTGTTGCGGACCTGTGTGCTGGTTTGGTCAACCCTGGTCGACCAACTATCTTCCGTGCAGGGTTGCCGTGCGTCTCTTCGCGCGTGCACTAAACCGCGAAGGGAGTCATCTTGCTTCAGAACCGATTCGGCAAGCTGGCCGCAACCGCACTGGCGGGCAGCATGCTCATGGGAGCTGCCGCGTGTGGTGGAAGCGAGGGGCCGACGACGGCGAAGCCGGCCGACGGCGCCAGCAGCTCGGCCCCGGAGGCCTCCAAGGGGGCCAAGGTCGGTCTGGCCTATGACATCGGCGGTCGTGGCGACCAGTCGTTCAACGACGCCGCCGCCGCGGGCCTGGACAAGGCCAAGACCGAGCTCGGTCTCGCCGAGACCAAGGAGCTCGAGGCCGACAACGGCGAGACCGAGGCGGCCAAGGAGGAGCGGCTCCGCCTGCTCGCCGGCGACGGGTTCAACCCGATCGTCGCCATCGGCTTCGCCTACTCCGGGCCGGTGAAGAAGGTCGCCGCAGAGTTCCCGGACACCAAGTTCGCGATCGTCGACGACGCCGCCGCGGCGGGTCCCAACATCTCCAACCTGCTCTTCGCCGAGCACGAGGGCTCCTTCATCGTCGGTGCCGCCGCGGCGCTGAAGTCGAAGAAGGGCCACGTGGGCTTCGTCGGCGGCGTCGACGTCCCCCTGATCAAGAAGTTCGAGGCCGGGTTCGCCGCCGGTGCGAAGGCCGTCAAGTCCGACATCAAGGTCGACGTCAAATACCTGACCCAGCCGCCGGACTTCGGTGGCTTCAACGACCCGGCCAAGGGCAAGACCGCCGCCGAGGGCATGTTCGACGCGGGCGCCGACGTGGTCTACCACGCCGCGGGCGGTTCTGGCAGCGGCGTGTTCGAGGCCGCGAAGGCCGCCAAGGGTCTGGCCATCGGCGTCGACTCCGACCAGGCCAAGACCGCCGCCGCCGATGTGCAGAGCGTCGTCATGACCTCCATGCTCAAGAAGGTCGACGTCGCCGTCTTCGACTTCCTGAAGAGCTTCACCGGCGGCGGGGTGAAGGCGGGCCCCACCGTTTACGACCTCAAGGCCGGAGGCGTCGACTACTCCACCACGGGTGGCCAGGTCGACGACATCAAGGCCAAGCTCGACGAGTACAAGCAGAAGATCATCTCCGGCGAAACGACCGTGCCGGACAAGACCTCCTGACCTGGTACTAATGAAGGGCCCGGTGGACGATTCCCCGGGCCCTTCGATCAACTGGCAATATCACGTTCTGTAATCAGGGCCATCCGTATGGAGGAGGCCGTCATCAGCACCTCGAAACCGGCCGTCGAGCTTGAGGGAATCACAAAACGATTTCCCGGCGTCGTGGCCAACCGCGACATTTCCCTCTCCGTGAAGCAGGGTCACGTTCATGCCATCGTCGGCGAGAACGGTGCGGGCAAGTCCACCCTCATGAAGATCCTGTACGGCATGCAGCGCCCCGACGAGGGCGAGATCCGTGTCAACGGGACGGTCACGCACTTCCGCTCCCCGGCCGACGCGATCGCGGTAGGCGTCGGCATGGTCCATCAGCACTTCATGCTGGCCGACAACCTGACCGTGCTGGAGAACGTGATCCTCGGCAGCGAGCCTCGCGCCGGGGGAATCGCCATCGACTTCGGCGCCGCCCGCAAGAAGATCCGGCAGATCTCCGACTCCTACGGCCTCGGCGTCGACCCCGACGCCATGGTGGAGGATCTCGGAGTCGGCGCCCGGCAGCGGGTGGAGATCCTCAAGGTCCTCTACCGCGGCGCCCGGATCCTCATCCTGGACGAGCCGACCGCCGTGCTCGTGCCCCAGGAGGTGGACGAGCTCTTCGGCAACCTGCGCGAGCTGGTCCGCGAGGGCCTCACGATCATCTTCATCTCGCACAAGCTGGACGAGGTGCTCTCGGTCGCCGACGCCATCACCGTCATCCGGCGTGGCACGACCGTGGCGAGCGTGGACCCCAAGAGCGTGACCGCCAGGCAGCTGGCCGAGCTCATGGTCGGCAGCGAGCTGCCCAGCCCCGAGACCCGCGAGTCCACGGTCACGGACGTGGTGGCGCTGTCGGTGCGGAACCTGACCGTCAACTCGGTGGACGGCCGCCGCATCGTGGACGGCGTCAGCTTCGACATCCGCAAGGGCGAGGTGCTCGGCATCGCCGGCGTCGAGGGCAACGGCCAGGCCGAGCTCGTCGAGGCCATCATGGGCATGCGCGGAGCCGAGGGCGAGATCCGGCTCGGCGAGGAGGACATCTCCGTCTGGCCGACGCTGCGGCGCCGTGAGGCCGGAATCGGCTACATCCCCGAGGACCGGCACCGGCACGGACTGCTGCTGGAGGCGCCGCTCTGGGAGAACCGGATCCTCGGCCACCAGACGCGGCGGCCCAATGTCAAGGGTCCCTGGATCGACCGCGCGGGAGCCCGCAACGACACCCAGCGCATCGTCGAGGAGTACGACGTCCGGACCCCGGGCATCGACGTGGACGCCGCCGCCCTGTCCGGCGGCAACCAGCAGAAGCTGATCGTCGGCCGGGAGATGAGTGGGAACCCGGTGTTCCTGATCGCCTCCCACCCCACGCGGGGTGTGGACGTCGGTGCCCAGGCGGCGATCTGGGACCACCTGCGCGCCGCGCGCGCCGCGGGCCTGGCCGTACTCCTGATCTCCGCCGACCTGGACGAGCTCATCGGGCTGTCGGACACGCTGAAGGTGATCCTGCGCGGTCGTATCGTCGCGGACGTGGATCCGCACACGGTGACACCGGAGCAACTCGGATCGGCCATGACCGGTGCTGGAGAGGCGGCATGAACATCCACACAGCACAGGCGGCGACCGGGGTGATCGCATGAGTCCCGCGGAGTCGAGCTTCACCGACCGGCTGCTCGGCCGGGTCCGGCTCGGCGGCCTGCTCTCGCTCGTCGCGCCGATCCTCGCCGTCGTGTTCGCCGGGTTGATCACCTCGGTTGTCCTGCTGATGACCGGTGACCCTCCCCTTGAGACGCTGGGCGTCATGGTCGACTACGGCATGAGGCCGCGCTCGATCGTCATGACGCTCAACGAGGCGACGACCTACTACCTGTCGGCGCTGGCGGTGGCGATCGGGTTCCGGATGAATCTGTTCAACATCGGCGTCGACGGCCAATACCGCCTCGCGGCGCTCATCGCGGCGGCCGTGGGCGGCGCGATCACCCTGCCCGGACCGCTGCATGTCGCGATGATCATCATCGTCGCCATGCTGGTCGGTGCCGGTTGGGCGTCGATCGCGGGCCTGCTCAAGGTCAAGCGCGGCGTGAGCGAGGTCATCTCCACGATCATGCTGAACGCCATCGCCACCGCGATCGGCGCATGGCTGCTCAACAAGGAGCGTCTCGCCGTCGAGGTCGCGGGCAGCAACAACATCGGCACCAATCCGATCGCCGAGTCCGGCCGGGTGCCCGGTATGGAGCTCATCCCCGGCACCCCGACCAAGGTGTTCGGCCTCATCATCCTGGCGATCGTCATGGGCGTCCTGTACCACGTGCTGCTCAACCGGACCCGTTTCGGCTTCGACCTGCGCGCCACCGGCCGTTCCGAGTCGGCCGCCGTGGCCAGCGGCGTGAACGTCAAGAAGATGGTCCTCATCGCGATGATCCTGTCCGGCGCGGTGGCGGGCCTGGTCGGCATGCCGCAGCTGCTCGGCGCGTCCTACAGCTACAGCCTGGACTTTCCCGCGGGACTCGGCTTCATCGGCATCGCGATCGCGCTGCTCGGCCGCAACAACCCCGTCGGCATCGCCTTCGGCGCCCTGTTGTGGGCCTTCCTCAACACCTCGTCGAACATCCTGCAGCTGCACGAGATCTCTCCGGAGATCGTCCAGATCATGCAGGGCACGATCGTGCTCTCGGTCATCATCGCCTACGAGCTGGTCCACCGTTACCAGATCTCGGCCGGGCAGCGCCGGGTGAGCAAAGAACTGGCGAGTGCAACCCCGCCTCGGGCTGAAGGAGCGTCGGCATGAGCGAAGGCGCCGTGACCGTGGCGGAGACCCCGTTTTTGGAGCCGAAGACCACCAGGAAGTTCAAGGTCACCTGGCAGACCCTCCTGCTCGCCCTGGGCGGGCTGGTGCTCCTGCTGTCGTTCACCCGGGTCGTCACCGGTGCCGTCGACCTCACCTCGGCCGGGGCGATCAACGCGGCCATCGCGCTGGCCGTGCCGATCGGCCTGGCCGGTCTCGGCGGCCTGTGGTCCGAGCGGGCCGGTGTGGTCAACATCGGTCTCGAAGGCATGATGATCCTGGGCACCTGGTGCGGGGCCTGGGGTGCGATCCACTTCGGCAACCCCTGGGCGGGCGTCATCGCCGGTGCGATCGGCGGGGCCTTGGGCGGCCTGCTGCACGCGATCGCCACCGTGACGTTCGGGGTGGACCAGATCATCTCCGGTGTCGCGATCAACATCCTGGGCCTGGGCGTCACCAAGTTCCTCTCCAAGGTCACCTTCGCCGAGATGCCGGGCGGCGGCGACTCCCAGTCGCCTCCGGTGCCCAAGCCGGGCACCGTGAGCGTGCCGGGGATCGGGGACTCGCTGGCCACGATGGAGGCCAAGCACTGGTTCCTGCTGTCCGACCTGGCGGGCATCCTGCGGGGCCTGGTGACGAACGTCTCGCTCTTCACCATCCTGGCGATCCTGATGATCCCGCTGACCTACTACGTGCTCTGGCGCACGGCATTCGGCCTGCGGTTGCGCTCCTGTGGCGAGCGCCCGGTGGCGGCGGAGTCGCTGGGCGTCAACGTGTACTACTACAAATACCTCGCGGTGCTCATCTCCGGAGCCCTCGCGGGCCTCGGCGGCGCGTTCCTGTCGCTGGTGGCCGCCAGCGCGTATCGCGAGGGGCAGACCGGTGGCCGTGGCTTCATCGGCCTCGCCGCGATGATCTTCGGTAACTGGCGGCCCGGCGGCCTGGCGGCCGGTGCGACGTTGTTCGGCTACACCGACGCGCTGCAGCTTCGCCGGGGCGGTGAGTCGGTGCACGCGCTGCTGCTGGTGCTGGCGATCCTGATCGCCGGTGTGGCGGTCTACCAGCTCGTCAGGCAGAACCGTGCCAGGGCGGCGCTGATCACCGGTATCGCGGCGGTCATCGTGTTCGTCGTGTTCGCGTTGACCAGCACCATCCCGCCGCAGTTCACCTCGGTCACGCCGCACATCACCACCCTGCTGGTGCTGTCGCTGGCCGCCCAGCGGCTCCGCCCGCCCGCCGCCGACGGCGTGCCGTACCGCAAGGGGCAGGCGAAGTGACCCTGTCACGCAAGACGAGGAGCGGGTCGTCCGCGACCCGCTCACGAGTGAAGAAGGCCGGATGAACATCGACTGGGCGGCCTTGAAGGCGGAGGCCGTACGGGTCATGGCGAACGCCTATGCCCCCTACTCCAAGTTCCCGGTCGGCGCGGCCGCGCTGGTGGACGACGGGCGGATCGTTTCCGGCTGCAACGTGGAGAACGCCTCCTACGGCCTCGCGCTGTGCGCGGAGTGCGGGCTGGTGTCCGCGCTCCAGGCCTCGGGAGGCGGCCGGCTGGTCGCGTTCACGTGCGTGGACGGGCACGAGGAACTGCTCATGCCGTGCGGCCGGTGCCGCCAGCTGCTGTATGAGTTCGGCGGCGCCGAACTGCTTGTGGAGACCGTGGACGGTCCCAAGCCGATGGCGGAGATTCTGCCGTACGCCTTCGGACCCGATGACCTGAGCCGGGGGGCCTGAACATGGACGCGATCGACGTCATCGTCACCAAGCGGGACGGCGGAGAGCTGTCCGTCGAACAGATCGACTGGGTGATCGACGCCTACACCAAGGGAGTCGTCGCCGACGAGCAGATGTCCTCCCTCGCGATGGCGATCCTGCTGAGGGGAATGACCCGGCGGGAGATCGCCCAGTGGACCCAGGCCATGATCCGGTCCGGGGCCCGGATGGACTGGTCGGCGCTGCCCGGCCCCACCACCGACAAGCACTCCACCGGCGGCGTCGGTGACAAGATCACGCTGCCGCTGGCTCCGCTGGTCGCCGCGTGCGGCGGCTACGTGCCCCAGCTCTCCGGCCGTGGTCTCGGCCACACCGGGGGCACCCTGGACAAGCTGGAGTCCATCCCGGGCTGGCAGGCCTCCCTGTCCAACGAGGGGATGCTGGAGGTGCTCAGGAACGCCGGCGCGGTCATCTGCGCGGCCGGTGACGGCCTGGCCCCGGCCGACAAGAAGCTCTACGCGCTGCGCGATGTCACCGGCACCGTCGAGGCGATCCCGCTGATCGCCTCCTCGATCATGTCGAAGAAGATCGCGGAGGGCACCGGGGCGCTGGTGCTGGACGTCAAGGTCGGCTCCGGGGCGTTCATGAAGACCGTGGATCGGGCCCGCGAGCTGGCGACGACCATGGTCGAGCTGGGCACCGACGCCGGGGTCAACACCGTGGCGCTGCTGACCGCCATGGACCGGCCGCTGGGCCGGGCCGTGGGCAACGCGCTGGAGGTCACCGAGTCCGTCGAGGTCCTCGCCGGCGGCGGCCCCGCCGACGTGGTCGAGCTGACCGTACGGCTGGCACGCGAGATGCTGCAGGCCGCCGGCCTGCCCGGGGCCAAGGACCCGGAAGAGGCGCTGAAGGACGGCTCGGCGATGGACGCCTGGCGCCGGATGATCAGGGCCCAGGGCGGGGATCCGGACGCTCTGCTGCCGCAGGCCGCCGAGTCCATGGAGATCACCGCGCCCTCCTCCGGCGTGCTGACCAGGCTCGACGCCTACGGCGTGGGTCTGGCCGCCTGGCGGCTCGGTGCGGGCCGGGAGCGCAAGGAGGACCCGGTGTCCTTCGGCGCGGGCATCATGCTGCACGCCAAGCCGGGCGACCTGGTCCGCGAGGGGCAGCCGCTGATGACCCTGCACGCCGACGAGACCTTCCGCTTCGAGCGGGCACTCGCCGCGCTGGAGGGCTCCTACGCGATCGGTGAGGCCGCCGACCCGGGCCTGCTGCCCCTGGTGATCGACCGCATCACCGCCTGACCGTCACCGAGCATGACGGCCTGACCTCGTCGAACATGACCGCCTCCCGCCCCGGACGGGCCGGGAGGCGGTCTTTTGCTCAGGCGACTTTCACAGAGTGGTCCCCGAAGTCGTCCACCACGTTCAACGTCCCGCCCAGGGCGACGACATAGGAGCGGACGGTGTCCAGGCCGCCTATCTGGCCGTGCTCGATCTGGGAAACCCGCGCCTGGGTGACACCCGTTTCACGAACTCGCTCATCGCCGTTCCTCTGGGCTGGAGACGGCTTCACGGAGTGCGGGTCGCCGCCGGCGTGGCCGTTATTTCGAGCTGGTCAGTTCGGCCTGGTCGGGGGCGAAGATTCTGGTCAGCACCGCGCGGTGGGTGGGCAGGGCCGCCGTGTGACGTGCGCGGCCCTCGTCGGTGATGCAGACGAAGACGCCGCGCCGGTCGGCCTCGCACATTCCCCGATGCACCAGACCCGCCTTCTCCAGGCGGGCGATCAGTCGTGAGCAGGCGCTCTGGCTCAGGTGGACCGCGTCGGCCACTTCCTGCACCCGGTATTTGGGCTGTCCGCCCTCGACCATGCGCTCCAGGACCTCGAACTCGCTCACGCCGAGCTGGTGTTTCTCGGAGAGCTCACGCTCCAGCACGCAAGTGGTGGTGGCGTGCTTGGCCAGCACCTCGCGCCACGCGCGGACCACAAACTCCTCGCTCATGCCGCGGATCATACCATGCACAGGAATCTAATGCACACGAATTAAATTCACTTGCATTAGATGCGTATGCATGTATTGTTACGTCCCATGGTTCCCTCCTCCCAAGATCAGCGGTGGGATGCGCGCCTCTGGGCCGCGCTCACCGTGCTTTGCGCCGTTGTCTTCCTCGATGCACTCGACGTCTCGATGGTGGGAGTCGCCCTGCCCTCCATCCAGGCCGAACTCGGTCTGTCCACCTCTTCCCTGCAGTGGGTGGTCAGCGGATATGTCCTCGGATACGGCGGCCTGCTCCTGCTGGGTGGCCGCACCGCAGACCTGCTCGGGCGGCGCAGGGTTTTCCTGGCCGCGCTGGCGGTCTTCGCCGTGGCCTCGCTTCTCGGCGGCGTGGTCAGCGACGGCACGCTGCTGATCGCGGCCCGCTTCGTCAAGGGTGTGAGCGCCGCCTTCACCGCTCCCGCCGCCCTGTCCATCATCACCACGACCTTCGCCGAAGGTCCGGCTCGCAACAGGGCTCTCAGCATCTTCACCGCCTCCGGCGCCAGCGGCTTCTCCCTGGGCCTGGTCTTCTCGGGGCTGCTGACCGAACTCAGCTGGCGCTGGACGTTCCTCATGCCGGTCCCCGTCGCGATCATCGCGCTGGTCTCCGCCCTGAAGTTCCTGCCCAAGCAACACGAGGAGAGGGCCGAAGGCGGCTACGACCTCATCGGCGCGGTGACCATCACCGCATCGATGCTGCTGCTGGTCTTCGCCGTGGTCGAGGCCCCGGCCGCGGGCTGGGGTTCGGTCCGCACGATCGCCTCGCTCGTGGGCGCCGCGGTGCTGCTGGCCGTGTTCGTACTGGCCGAGCAGAAGGTCAAGCACCCGCTGGTGCGGCTCGGCATCCTGCGGTCGGGCCCGATCGTCCGGGCCAACCTCGGCCTGGTGATCCTGTTCGGCTCCTATGTCGGCTTCCAGTTCGTGGCCATGCAGTACTTCCAGAACTTCCTGCACTGGTCGGCCCTGGAGACCGCGCTGGCGTTCCTGCCCGCCGGGCTGCTGGTGGCCGTGACGTCCACCAAGATGGGCGGCCTGGCCGACCGGTTCGGCACCGCCCGGCTGATCGTGATCGGCTCGGCCGCGCTGGCCGCCGGCTACGCGTTCTTCCTGCGGGTGGACGGCGCTCCCAGCCTGGCCACGCTGGTCATCCCCGGCATGATCCTGCTGGGCATCGCCTTCGCCCTGTCCTTCCCGTCGCTGAACATCCAGGCCACCAACGGTGTCGCGGACGACGAGCAGGGTCTGGCCTCCGGCCTGCTCAACACCTCCGGGCAGGTCGGCGGCGCGGTGGTGCTGGCCGTCGTGACGGCGGTGCTCACCTCCAACACGAGCACCAACCCGATCGACGGCTTCCGCGCCGCGATCACAGTCTCCGGAATCCTCGGGGTGGTCGGCCTGGTGATCGCCCTCACCGGCCTCCGCCGGCCGCGTACGGCCTCCGTCGTCGAGGACGAGAGGGTGCTGGAGACGGTCTGAGGAGACACTCGCCTGCCGTACGGGAGACACGGGCCCGTACGGCGGGCGAGTCCGGCCGCCGCGGGGATCCGGGGTCCCGCGGCGGCCTTGTCGCTTTTATGGCATTCGCCATTTCGTATGGTTTTGCCCCTCACTGCGGTCCCTGGCTCGCACCGGAACGGTCTCCAGCTCGCACCAGAACGGATATCACCGCATGGACATGGCGGATCTTCGCCTTCGTGGTGAACCTCTCTCCGCTCCGGGGCATCTAAGGGGCTAGGAGGCCTGCCATGAAGCGCACACGCGTCGTCTTTGCCCTCGTTCCCCTGGTCCTGGCGGCCGCAGGTTGCGGCGGTTCCGCCACACCGGTCGCGACCTCGGCCCGGCCTGCCACGGCCCCCGCGGCCACGGTCTCGCCGAGCCCGTCGGCCCCGCCCGCCTCCCCGGCCTCCCCGGCCTCCACCCGGTCGGATCCGAAGCCTCCGACGAGCACCAAGGAGATCGAGGTCGAGCGGGCCACCGACAAGCCGCCGACCGTCACCGGAGTGCGGTTCGCCAAGCATGGGGGATTCGACCGTGTGGTGATCGACCTCAAGGGTGACCTGCCCGGATACAAGGTGCTGTGGGTGCCCGAGCTCGTTCAGGACGGGTCGGGCGAACCGATCGACGTCAAGGGCGGGGCCTACCTCCAGGTGACGATGAGCCCGGCCAGCGCGCACGACGACTCGGGCTCCTCGACCTGGGCGGGCGGCCCGATCTTCCCGGCCAAGCTGGGCAACGTGCGAAACGTGGTCAAGACCGGTGACTTCGAGGCCGTGGTGGGCGTGGGCCTCGTCCTCACCCGCAAGGCGGGATTCCGGGTCTCGGAGCAGAAGAACCCGAACCGGCTCGTCATCGACGTCGCGCACTGAGAGCGCCGCGCTCTCGGACCAGTGACAGACTGGCCTGATGGTACGCAAAATCGACAGCGCAACGCGGATCCCGGTTCCGGGCGGCAAGACGATCGACGAATACGTCGGCAGGGTCAACAGCGGCGACGGCCAGATCTCGATCGCGCACATGACGGCCCCCGCCGGATGGGACGAGCCGGCCCAGACGCCGGAGTTCGGTGAGTACACGCTGGTGCTCAAGGGCACGGTCATCGTGGAGCACGAGGCGGGCACGACCGAGATCAACGCCGGGCAGGCCTTCGTGAGCGAGCCGGGGGAGAAGGTCCGCTACAGTTCCGGCCCCGAGGGCGCCGAATACGTCGCGGTCTGCCTTCCGGCCTTCTCTCCCGAGACCGCGAACCGCGACGAATAGCCGGACAACGGCGTGGCGACCGCCCTCCTTCCGGTCCCGCCGCGGTCCGCGAACCTCTTCCACACACGCCGACAAGTGAAGCCGCGCCGGGCACTTCGGGGCCGGGGCGCGGCCACATGTCACCAGGGGCGGCCGCGTTGCCATGAGCGGCCGCATCGTCATGAGCACTCGCATCACCGCGAGCACTCACATCACCGTGAGCGGCCGCGTCGCCGTGAGATGCCGCATGTCACCGTGGGATCGCCGTTCCGGCCTCGGCGTCAAGTCCGGCCCTCGACGGTAAGGTGGTGAGATGAGTCAGCTACCCACTCTTGAGGAGATCCGCCGGGCTCCGAAGGTGTTGCTCCACGATCACCTCGACGGTGGTCTGCGACCTGAGAGCATCATCGAACTGGCCCGCGAATCGGGATACGACCGGCTGCCCACGACCGACGCGGACGCACTGCGAACCTGGTTCCAGGAGGCCGCCGACTCCGGCTCTCTGGAGCGCTACCTGGAGACCTTCGACCACACGGTCGGCGTCATGCAGACACGCGAGTCACTGGTCCGGGTCGCCGCCGAGTGCGCCGAGGACCTGGCGAACGACGGCGTGGTCTACGCAGAGGTGCGTTACGCGCCCGAGCAGCACACCTCCATGGGCCTGAGCCTCGAAGAGGTGATCGAGGCCGTGCAGGAGGGATTCAGGACCGGTTCCGAAGGCCGCGGCATCCGCGTGGGCACGCTACTCACCGCGATGCGTCACCAGGCCAGATCCATGGAGATCGCCGAGCTCGCGGTCCGCTACCGCGACGTCGGAGTGGTGGGTTTCGACATCGCCGGAGCCGAGGCGGGCTACCCTCCCACGCGCCACCTCGACGCCTTCGAATACCTCCAGCGGGAAAACGCTCACTTCACCATTCACGCCGGTGAAGCCTTCGGGCTGCCGTCGATCTGGCAGGCGATCCAGTGGTGCGGCGCCGACCGGCTCGGCCACGGTGTCCGGATCATCGACGACATCACGGTGTCGGCCGACGGCGATCCCAAGCTCGGCCGTCTCGCGGCCTACGTCCGCGACAAGCGCATCCCGCTGGAGATGTGCCCGACCTCCAACCTGCAGACCGGCGCCGCGTCCTCCATCGCCGAGCACCCGATCGGGCTGCTCCGCCGGCTGAATTTCCGGGTCACGGTCAACACCGACAACCGGCTGATGAGCGCGACCACCGTCTCCGAGGAGTTCGCCAAGCTGTCGGAGGCGTTCGGCTACGGCTGGGACGACATGCAGTGGTTCACGATCAACGCCATGAAGTCGGCGTTCCTGCCGTTCGACGAGCGTCTGGCGCTCATCAACGGTGTCATCAAGCCCGGATTCGCGCAGCTCAAGTGGCATGCGTGAGCGGATTCACGCGAGTGGGGTCAGCCGAGTCGCGCGGCACCGTGTCGTGTTCCCCTCCCGGGGCTGAGGCCCGGGAACTCCGTGCTGGGGGTGTTCGATGAAGCAGGTGTTCCGGTCGAAGGCCGCGCTGGTCATCGGCTGGATCTGGATGGCGTTCGCAGCCGCCAACGCGGTGGACCTGATCGTCCGCTACAACGGACCGCCCTCGCTGGTCGCCGCGGCGGTGCTCGGGGTGCTGACCGCGGTGGCGTTCGTCGCCTGCCTGCGCCCGGCCATCATCGTGACCGAGGACGGCGTGCTGGTCCGCAACCCGCTCAGGAACACCTTCGTGCCGTGGGAGAGCGTGGACGAGGTCACGGTCTCTCACGCGATCAAGATCACCTCGGGTGAGAAGCACGTCCGCTGCTGGGCGCCGCAGACCTCGGCCCGCGAGCGGGCGGCGGCCGTACGGAGGGGAAACCTCGCCAGGACCGGAAGCCGGTACAAGACCGAGCCGGTGCGCTCGAAGGCGGAGCAGGCCGCCGCCGAGGCGCTGGCGGGCAAGACCCATGCCGACTGGGTGGCCGAGCAGATCACCGAGCGCGCCGAGTCCGCCAAACGGGCGGCCGCCCTGGCCGCCCAGCGGGCCACCGGCGAACCCGCCAGGCGGAGTCCGGCGAAGTCCGGCGACGGAACGGTCACCGAGTCCGCCGAACGGGTGCCTGCCGGGCCGGCCGATGAGGCGGTCGCCGCGCCCGTGCCGATGAAGGTCACCTGGGCCCCGAGTGCCCTGGGCGCCCTGGCGGTCGCGCTCGCCCTGGTCGTGGCCGCCACGGTCGTCTCCTGACCGGCCCCGCGGGTCCCCTGGCCGGGTCCGGAAGGACCTCCCGCGGCGCCGGGCGATGCCCTACTCGCAGGACGTCGTGTCCGGGGAGCAGAACCTGACCTCGGGGTGGCGTGCCGACGGCTTGTCCAGCAGGGGCTGTGCCTTCTTGCGCAGGTGCAGGTCGAAGAAAGCCCGGACATAGTCGCGGGTGATCTCCAAGGAGCGGGCTCCGGACAGGTCGGCGTCGATGTCGACGCCGAGCTGGTCGGCCAGCACCGAGATGTCGGTGAAGGATTGGTGCACCGTGCCGGTCACCAGGAGCCAGCGCTTCCATCCGGTCAGGAGTTTCCAGTCGCTTTCCCAGGTGGCGGCAGGACCTCCGGCCCCGGGAGTGTATGTGGCCGGCTTGCCCAGGAACAGGAACGGCCGCGACAGCCCGCCGGCCGGGATCGAGCCGTGCGTGGTGCCGTCGATGTCGATCCCGGCGCGCAACCGCGTGTCCTTCACCATGGCGTCGATGGTGCTCGCCCCTCCGACGGAGTGGCCCGCCATCGCGATCCGGGACGGGTCGATCAGCGAGGTGCCCTTCCACTTCGGGCGTGAACCGGTCAGCTGGTCAAGCACGAAGGAGACGTCGGCCGCCCGGCTCTTTCCCAGCGTCTCCCACCACGCCGGGTTCTTCTTGATCCCGCACGTGACACAGGTGGTGACCCGTCCGTCGGGGAAGGTCTGGGCGACGTTCTCGTACGTGTGGCCGATCGCGGCCACCACGTAGCCCTGGCTCGCCAGATCTTCGGCCAGCGCCGTGAGCTCGGATCGAGGCTTGGTGTGGCCGGGGGAGAGCACGATGAGGGGCAGATCGCGCTTACGCCCTGCCGGTTTGGCGTCGGTGAAGGCATTGGTCTTTGTCGTGCTCAGCACCTGGGCGGCTTCGCCGGTGATTCCCGCCTCCTTCAGGAGAAGCTCCGACTCCTTGGGCGTCATGTACTGGGCCCGATGACGGCCCGGCGACTTCGCCGGATACCACAGGGAGACCATGAGCTCCCGCGCCTTCGCCGCAGGAACCCAGGGGTCGGGGCGGGAGGTGTCCTTCAGGTACAGCGACGTGGTGCCGACCGGATGGGAACCGGTCGGCTTGGGCAGGTACGGAGTGCCGCTCGGCTCAGCCGAAGAGCCGGCTGACACAGACGCGGAGGCTGACACGGAGGCGGAGGCAGATGCGGGGGCTGACGGGGAAGTTGACGCGGAGGCGAAGGCGGGGGCTGATGCGGAGGCGGACGCCGCGAGGGCGAGCACCGCGGCGAGGCCGCGACGGAGCATCGGATTCCGCGACGTGGGCCTTCCGCTGCCGGAGGGCGCCGTCACAGTGACGGCCTCCCCGTGCCCCGCGGTGAGCGTCGGCGATCCCGGCGCCGGAGCGCCGGAGCCGTCGTACCGCTCGGCCGCTGTTTCCGGCCCGATCACATGACTCGTGACTCCTCCGCTCCCTGAAGAGAGCGGCTTCTCGCCCTCTTTGGCTGAGGTAGGCGACGGCCAAGCCCTGACCGTTTCGAATGCGGAACCCATAACAGGCAAGCGATTTCCCCGCCGGGTAAACCCGGCATTCCCCGCACGAGACATGATGGAATGTTTGTCCTTCCCGGTTGAGACGGCCGCCTTGACAGGGAACTCCCAGGGACGGCCTGATGGCGGAACGACGCTAGGCGCGGCCGATGTTCGCGCGCGTCGGCCGTCGCACCGACATCGGATACCTCGTGCGGAGGATCCGGTGGCGGTGTCATCCTCGCGATGTACGTCTCAAGGACAGAGCCCTGATCACTGGGACGGATGTGGCGAAAGCGGTCAGGCGTGACAATGTGCTGGTGGAAACAGACGAACGACGGCTGTGGCGGCAGTACGTGCTCGACGTGCTGCGCCCGGAAAAGGAACCCACCAAGCCGTCCCGCCGAGCGCTCGTCGCCGACGTGGTGCTTGCGATCGTGCTGACCTCCGTCGCGGTGGCCGCGGTGGCGAAATTCCCGGGCGGTAACCATCCTCTCGACATTCAGCTGCCCCACCTTGTGGAGCCTTGGCAGCTCCAGCCTTCTTCGCCCCCGGGTATCGGCATGCAGCCGCCCAGTCCGCCTGAGCCGCCCAGTCCGCCGCAGCCGCCTAGCCCGCCTGAGCCGCCCAGTCCGCCTCAGCCCTCCGTGGTTCCCTACGTGGACCCCCAGAACTACGAACCGCCCCTGCTCCTGGTGGCGCTGACGGCGTTGCCGCTGGCGGTCCGGCGCCGGTATCCGCTCGCCGCTTTCTGGGCGGTGGTGTCCGCAGCCCTGCTCACGGCAGACGCAGCAACCTGGATCACCGTTTTGACCTGTGCCATCGCGGCCTATACCGCCGTCGCCCACGGCCGCAACCGGGTGCTGGCGGTAGCCGGACTCATGCTCGCCGCCGTGCTGGCCGGTGCCGCCTTCCGAGACGTCGCGCCAGGACTGCCAAGCTGGCTGGGACCCTTCGTCGTGCTGCTCAGCGCCGGTGTCGCCGCGAGCCTTGTCCGTTTCTGGCAGCAGCGGCTCAACGCCAGCCGGCGTCGGCTCGCCGAACTGCAGCAGGACCAGGAAGAGACCATGCGCAGGGCCGTACAGGAGGAGCGCTCTCGGATCGCCGGCGAACTCCACGATGTGGTGACCCACAATGTGAGCGTGATGCTGATCCAGGCGGGCGCGGCGCGCAAGATGATGCAGACGGAGCCGAAACGGTCCGAACAGGCCCTGCTCGCGGTCGAGGCCAGCGGCCGGGCCGCCATGGCCGAGCTGCGCCATGTCATGGGCCTGCTCGCCGGCCCGGACGGCGAGCGCCCCGGCAACCCGGGTGACGGGCTCGAACCGCAACCCGGCCTCGACCAGCTCGACAGCCTGGTCGAGCGGGTCCGCGCCGCCGGGACACCGGTGACCCTCTCGGTGTCGTCGCCCGGTCCCCTGCCTGCGGGAGTCGATCTGACCGCCTACCGTGTCGTGCAGGAGGCCCTGACCAACACGATCAAGCACGCCGCGGGCGCGGCGGCGTCCGTCGTGATCGGCCACGACGGAGATTGGCTGGAGATCGAGGTCACCGACACCGGCGGCGCGGCTGAAACCCGCTCGCGGACCGGCAACGGCCGCGGGCTGATCGGCCTGCGTGAGCGGCTCGCCGTCTACGGCGGAACCCTGGACGCCGGGCCGAGAACCGGCGGCGGATACCGGATCAAGGCCCGGATCCCGTGGAGAGACGCATGAGCCGGCCGCTGCGCGCCGTCATCGCCGATGACCAGGCGCTGGTACGCACCGGCTTCGGGATGATCCTCGCCGCCGACGGCATCGAGGTGGTGGCCGAGGCGGCCAACGGAGCCGAGGCGGTCGCCGCCGTCCGGGGCACCAGGCCCGACGTCGTGCTCATGGACATCCGGATGCCGCAGATGGACGGCCTCGAAGCCACCCGGCGGATCCTGGCCGGCGGTGCGGAGGACACTCGTATCCTCATCCTGACCACCTACGATCTCGACCACTACGTCTACACGGCCCTCACCGTGGGTGCCAGCGGCTTCCTGCTCAAAGACGTCACCCCCGAGCACCTCGTGGCCGCGGTGCGCCTGGTGCGCTCCGGCGACGCCCTGCTCGCCCCGACGATCACCCGTCGCCTGGTCGAGCGTTTCGCTCCCCGCGATGACGCCAAGACCACACTCCACCGGGATCTGTCCGAGCTGACGCCCCGGGAAGTGGAGGTGCTGCGCCTGCTCGCCACCGGCTTGAGCAACGCCGAACTCGCCGACCGGCTGACCCTCAGCCCGACGACGGTGAAGACCCACGTCGCGCGCATCCTGTCCAAACTCGGTCTCCGCGACCGAGTCCAGGCCGTCGTCGTCGCCTACGAGACCGGACTGGTCTCCCCGGGCAGTCGTGGGTGATCCGAGGGAGTTTCGCGGGGCCGCGACAGCGGTTACGGTCACAGGGTGGCCTACGAGATTCTCGAACTGACCGCGAATCCTGCGCTCGTCCTGACGCCGACCACGGTCGTCCACTCCGGTGTCGTCCGGGTGGGCCTGAATGCTCGTGTTCAGGTGTGGCGATCGAATGAACCCGCCACGGAGTTCGGCTTCTACCCGCCCGATGTGCCGCCGCTGGCCCCGGGCGCACCGGCGCCGCAGATCTGGGCGGAGGCCCAGGTGATGTGGTTCGTGCCCGGCACGCAATCGTCCGGGCACTTTCCGATCGGCGTGGAGCGGATCTCCGCCGCCTACACCCCCGACCCTCGTGGCGGGCCGGCGCGCTGGCTTCTGGTCAGCGGCGCGGCTCACGCCTCGGCGGGACTTCGGCTGGCCTACCGGATAACGGTCCAGAGGGAATCAGCCGACGCCGAACAGTAGATCACAGGTGTTGGCCCTCCACTCGGGTCGGTGCGGCCACGTGCAAAGTAGCCGTGCGTGATGGGTGTGATCGCTGCCCGCCGTGTCGAACGGCCGCTGATCGGAGCCAGGCTTCGGTGGGAGACGTTTGAGGTGCGGGGGCTGTCACCCGGCGCTGTCGTCTGCTTCCTCGGCCATTTCGGCCAGGATGTCGGCGGCGTCTTGGTTGCCGTCACTGGCAAGGCGGCGCAGCTCGCCAACGTCGCCTCGTTCTTGCGCCAGCTCGACGAGCTGATCGGCGGCGTCTTTGCTGCCCGCGTCGGCGAGGCGGCGTAGTTCTTCCATGTCGCCGTGCTCGGCTGCGAGTTCGACGAGCTGGCCGATAGCGTCTGGGTCGCCGTCCGCAATCCCGAGCATGGCCAGGTAATCATCGCGGTTCATGCCGCACCCCCTTGCTGCTTCTTCTCCGTCGGCTGGCTGCTGATGAGCAGGTCTGCTATCGCGTCTCGCACTGCCTGTTCGCCGCGCAGGTGGATCGTGACATGGCCGGCTTCGACCGGCCGGACTTCTCCCCGGGGTACTGAGCCGGCGAAGTCGGTGTAGAGCCGGGACTTGGCTTCGATTTCCTCCTGCAGCAGGGCTTCGGGGATGCCTTGGGAGACAACCTCTTTGAACGGGTCGACCGTGGTGGAGGAAAGGATGAGGAGCGGGACGTCCGGCAAGGGGCCGGCTGCGCGTACCTCGGCGTAAAGCTGTTCGACGTTGCTTGCTTCCTGGAACCCGGCTTTGAGGCCGTGCGGGCTGAGGTGGTAGTCGATGAGCGGCTCGCGGACCTCGGCGGGCCAGCCGGCCAGCTCTTGGGCGAACAGGCCACGGTATAGCTGCACCACCTCGTCGGGCAGGTTCTCGAATGTTGCTGCGGCCTCTGCGGCGTCGAAGCCTTCCCACCGCTCGCGCAGTTCCTGTGGCATGTAGGCGTTGTAGTCCTCGTGTGCCGGGTCGAGCAGCAGCAGCCCGGCGACCTCTGCGGGGAACCGGATCGCATAGTGGCGGGCGTACAGGCCGCCCAGTGAGTGCCCGACCAGCACATACGGGCCGTCGATGGCCGCATCGCGCAGCAGCCCCCGCAGCTCGTCGGTCACCTCGGTGCTGGTGCGGGGCAGCTCGGCGGGTGCGCCGTCGCCCGTGCCCGCGCGGTCGTAAATCACACTTGTGGCCAGCTCCGCCGCTTTGCGGTGCACGTTCCAGTAGTCACGGCCGACCGCGCCGCCGCCGGCCAGGAAGATGACCGCCGGGCTGGTGTTGGCTACTCCTAGCATTTCCATATTTGGTAACGGTACCAGATATGGAAAAATAGGGGGATGGACATCGTCGACCTTCTCCTTCACCCGGTGCGGATACGCATCGTGCGCGCCTTCGCCGGCGGACGCACCCTTACCACCGCCGACCTCGGCCAGCGACTGCCCGATGTGCCCAAGACAACCCTCTACCGGCACGTTGGAATACTGGCCGCAGCCGGGCTGCTGGAGGTCATCGGGGAGCAGCGCGTGCACGGTGCTGTCGAGCGGTCCTATCAGCTCAACCGGGCCGGCACCCGCATCAGTCCGCAACAAGCCGCCGCGATGACCATCGATGACCACAGGCACGGCTTCACCGCCGCCGTGGCCGCGCTACTCGCCGACTTCAACGCCTATCTCGACCAGCCCAATGCCGACCCCACCACCGACATGGTCGGGTACATCCAGGTCCCGCTATGGCTCAGCACGCAGGAGCTGGAGTCCATGGCCGAGCAGATCCGCGCGATGCTCATGTCCAAAATGGACAATGAGCCAGGCGAGAGGCGCCGGCTCTACCTCCTCAGCCCCATCGTCTTCCCGATCGACCACGAACAGACGTGAGCGCCGGGCATGACCAGCGGGCTCGCTCAGCAGGCAGGGTGACCCGCGAAACGGGGCCTACAGGCCCAGGGCGTTGGAGAGGTCGGCCTTCAGGGCGTCGAGGTCCTGTACGGCCTGCGCCCGGGCGTCGGAGACCTCTCCGGTGACCGGGACGACGACCTCCAGGTAGCACTTGAGCTTGGGTTCGGTGCCCGAGGGGCGGACGACGACGCGGGCGCCGCCGGACAGGCGGTAGCGCAGGCCGTCGGTGGGCGGGAGACCGGCGGAGCCCTCGCTCAGGTCGTCGGCGGACTCGACCTTGCGGCCCCCGAGCTCCACCGGCGGGGTGGCGCGCAGACGGGCCATGGCGCCGGCGATCAGGGACAGGTCCTTCACCCGGACCGAGAGCTGAGAGGTGGCGTGCAGGCCGTACCGGCGGGCCTGGTCGTCGAGGAGGTCGAGCAGGGTGCGGCCGTCCAGTTTGGCCTGGGCGGCCAGGCCCGCGACGGTCAACGCCGCCCCGATGCCGTCCTTGTCGTGGACGGGCAGGCCACTGTTCGCGCCGATGCTGTAGCCCAGCGCCTCCTCGTAACCGAACACCAGGTTGTGCGAGCCGCCCGCGAGACCGGGCCCTTCTCCGGCCTTCATGATCCACTTGAAGCCGGTGAGCGTCTCGGCGTAGTGCACACCGTGCTCGGAGGCGATCTTGCCGAGGAGGGACGAGGAGACGATCGTGGTGGCCACGAGACGTCCGTCGCCGGACGTCTGCCGGATCACGTGCTCACCGAGGAGGGCGCCCACCTCGTCGCCGGTCAGCATCCGGTAGCCCCCGCCGGGCAGCGGCACGCCCACCGCGCAGCGGTCCGCGTCGGGGTCGTTGGCCAGCACGATGTCCGCGCCGGCGCGCCCGGCGAGCTCCAGCGCGAGGTCCATCGCACCCGGCTCTTCCGGGTTGGGGAAGGCGACGGTGGGGAAGTCGGGGTCCGGGGCCGCCTGGGCCTCGACGGTCGCGGGGCTGTCGAATCCGGCGGCGCGGAAGGCGGCGTTCAGCGTGGCGCCGCCCACGCCGTGCATCGGGGTGTAGGCCACCCGCAGGTCACGGGCGTCGCCGAGCGGAAGCGCGGTCACCGCCTCCAGGTAGGCGGCCACGATGTCGTCGCCCAGCGCGGTCCAGCCGGGGTCGCCGGGGGAGCCGAGGGGCAGTTCGGAGACCGGGCCGACGGCGTCGATGGCGGCGGAGATCTCCGCGTCGATCGGCGGGACGATCTGGGAGCCGTCGTTCCAGTAGACCTTGTAGCCGTTGTCCCGGGGCGGGTTGTGGCTGGCGGTGACGGTCACGCCCGCGTCGGCGCCGAGGTGACGGACCGCGAAGGCCAGCACCGGGGTGGGCAGCGGCCTCGGGAGCACGAAGGCGCGCACCCCTGCGCCGGTGAGCACGGCGGCGGTGTCATGGGCGAAGACGTCGGAGTTGTGCCGGGCGTCGTAGCCGATCACGACGCCCCGGCCCGGACCGAGGACCCGGGCCAGGCCGGCGGCGGCGCGCATGACGGTGACCCGGTTCATCCGGTTGGGGCCGGCGCCCAGTTCGCCGCGGAGACCGGCGGTACCGAACTCCAGCTTCGTCCCGAACCGCTCGCGCAGCGCTTCTTCGTCGCCGCCGTCCAGCAGCGCGGTGAGCTCCGCCCGGGTCTCCGGGTCCGGGTCCTGGGCCAGCCAGGCCTGCGCGAGCCGTACGAGATCGCTGTTCATCGTCACCTCTTGCTCCGGGCGAAGGCCCGTCCGGTCGCCGGGCCGGTCATCTGTCGTCTCTACAGCTTGTCCACGACCTTGGACAGCAGGACGCCCATGCGCGTGGCGGTGGCGCGGCCGACCTCCAGCACCTCTTCGTGGTTGAGCGGCTCGCCCACCAGCCCGGCGCCCGGATTGGTGACCAGGGAGATGCCGAGCACCTCGACGCCGGCCTCACGGGCCGCGATGGCCTCCAGCACGGTGGACATGCCGATCATGTCGCCGCCGAGCGTCCGGCACATGCGGATCTCGGCCGGGGTCTCGTAGGTCGGGCCGCGGAAGGCCACGTAGACACCCTCGGCCATGGAGGGCTCGACCTCGCGGACCAGGTCGCGCAGGCGCGAGCTGTAGACCTCGGTGAGGTCGATGAAGGTGGCACCGGTGATCGGGTTGGCGCCGGTCAGGTTGATGTGGTCACTGATCAGCACCGCCTCGCCGACCTGCTGGGTCTCCGGGCGCAGGCCACCGGCGGCGTTGGTCAGCACGACCGTGCGGGCACCGGCCTTGATCGCGGTCCGCACGCCGTGCACGACCGGCTCCACACCGCGGCCTTCGTAGAGGTGGGTGCGGCCCAGGAAGATCAACGCGACCTTGCCCGATCCGGTCCGGACCACGCGGATCTTTCCCGCGTGGCCGGCCACGGCGGGCGGCGGGAAACCCGGAAGGTCGGTCACCGGGATCTCGGCGATCGTCTCACCGATGGCGTCGGCGGCGGGCACCCAGCCCGAACCCATCACCAGTGCGACGTCGACGGAGTCGACTCCCGCGGCGTTCTTCAGCGCGGTCGCGGCGTCCGTTGCGAGTGCATAAGGGTCATTGGTCACCTTGCAGAGGGTACTCGCCGTCACTCCTGGGTCGAACCAGGCGATGTTCCAGGTCGGCCACGGTTTTCACCACGGTCGTGCCTTTCGCCGCGGCCACGGTTTTCACCACGGCCGCGGCGGGACCGGGAGGTTTTCCGCCCGCCGGTCGCGTCACCCACCTGCCCGAACGGAGTGCCTAACTTCCGAGGGACTTGCAGGGACGGCTGCGCAGGTCTTTGACGTAGTCGTCGGGCGCGCCGGCCTGCTCGGCGGCCTCGGCCAGGATGCCGAGGTAGCGGGCGGAGGGCAGGCCGCCCTCATAGCCGTCGAGCACGTAGAACCAGGCGACGACCTCGCCTTCCAGGGTCTGCACCCGGAGCCTGACCTTGTGGTAGAGGCCGCGCGTCGCGCCTTCCCACTGGTCGAGGGAGGTTTCGTCCCACTCGGGCACGTCGTAGAGAACGACGAAGACCTGCTGGCCGGGGTCTTCGACGATGGTGGCGAGCGCGCCCTCCCAGCCGAGGTCGTTCCCGCCGAACGTCAGGCGCCAGCCTTGGAGCCAGCCCGACCCCCGCATAGGGGAGTGAGGGGCCCGCTGGGCCATCTGCTTGGGGTCCATGTTGCTGCCGTAGGCGGCGTAGACAGGCACGGCATCCCACACTAATCCAAGATCCGCCGGATACTCACTACGCCTCGGTCTCCCGTCGATTTCTCTTGGATTCAAAGCGGCTTTCGCGGCTTCGGAGGGGGACCCAGAGATGATTGCTCCCGCGATGCGGGAGAATGGGGTACGTGACAAGGATCGTGATCATCGGTGGCGGGCCCGGGGGATACGAGGCGGCCCTGGTGGCCGCGCAACTTGGAGCGCAGGTCACTGTGGTCGAGCAGGAGGGCCCCGGCGGGGCCTGCGTCCTGACCGACTGCGTGCCTTCCAAGACATTGATCGCCACCTCCGTGCGGAAACAGGCGCTGCTCGACGCCAGCATGCTCGGCGTGCACTACAACGGCGGCCCCGACGGTGAGGTCGGCGGTGTCGTCGCCGACATGCCGCTGGTCAACAGGCGTGTGAAGGACCTGGCCCAGGCTCAGTCCGCCGACATCGCCGCACGGCTGGCGGCGGAGGGGGTCGAGGTGGTCCGGGCTCCCGGACGGCTGGTCGACCCGCAGGTGGTCAGGGCCGGGGAGCGGACGATCCGGGCCGACGTCGTCATCGTGGCGACCGGCGCGACCCCGCGCATCCTGCCCGGTGCCGAGCCCGACGGGGAGCGCATCCTCACCTGGCGGCAGATGTACGACCTTGAGGAACTGCCCGAGCACCTCATCGTGGTCGGTTCCGGCGTCACCGGCGCGGAGTTCGCCGGTGCCTACCGCTCGCTCGGCTCCGAGGTCACCCTCGTGTCCTCGCGTGACCGGATGATGCCCAACGAGGACGCCGACGCCGCCGAGGTCCTCGAAGAGGTCTACCGCCGCCGGGGGATGAACGTCATGGGCCGCTCCCGTGCGGAGTCGGTCAAGCGCACCGCCGACGGTGTGGTCGTCACGCTGGAAGACGGCAGGACCGCCGAAGGCAGCCACTGCCTGATGACGGTCGGCATGGTCCCCAACACCGCGGGGATCGGCCTGGAAGAGGCCGGGGTCACCCTCGACCGGGGCGGGTTCATCCAGGTGGACAAGGTCTCCCGCACCTCGGCGCCCGGCGTCTACGCGGCCGGTGACTGCACCGGGGTGCTGATGCTGGCCTCGGTCGCCGCCATGCAGGGCCGGATCGCGGTCTGGCACGCGCTCGGCGAGGCCGTGCAGCCGCTCCGCCTGGCCACCGTGGCCTCCAACATCTTCACCGACCCCGAGATCGCCGCGGTGGGTGTCGCGCAGAAGACGATCGAGGCCGGTGAGATCGAGGCCAACGTGGTCAAGCTGCCGCTGGCCACCAACGCCCGCGCCAAGATGCAGGGCTTCAGCGACGGCTTCGTGAAGCTGTTCTGCCGCCCGCACACCGGCATCGTCCTCGGCGGCGTCGTGGTGGCCCCCCGTGCGTCCGAGCTGATCCTGGCGGTCTCGGTGGCCGTCCAGCAGCGGCTCACCGTGGACCAGCTCGCCCACACCTTCGCGGTCTATCCCTCGCTGTCGGGCTCCATCACCGAGGCGGCCCGCCGCCTGATGCAGCCGACGACTCCTAGCGGGATCTGACCCGGAGCCGCTCCAGCGCGTTCCTGCCGTCCTGTACGGCCTGCGCCACGAAGCGCAGTTCCTCCTCCCGCCTGGCCACGGCCAGGGCCGCCTTGGCCGCCTCGTAGGCGTCCAGCGCGTACCGCCAGTCCTGGTCGGCGGTCATGCCGCCGCGCCCGCTGACCTGGAACTCGTAGTCGAGCTGGTCGATCTCCTCGCCCAGCCGGGTGACGGTCTCCTCGGCGCCGCTCCGCAGAAGCGCGAACCTCGCCTTCCTCCTGTTCCGTCGCTGGGCGCTGACTCCCCAGGCCACCACGGTGAGCGCCAGGCCCACCGCGCTGAGCACCACCATGATGAGCCCGACGGACGGTCCGCCACCGGTCTTGGCCGGTTGGTCGTCCGACGGATCCTGCCGCGGGAGGGGGTCGTCCGTGGGGCGGGTGTCGGAGGAGGAGGTGGTGGGCGGCGTGCTGAGGCCCGTCGGATTGCCCTTGGCGCCGGTGAGGTCCGCGTCGTCGGCCTGGACGAAGGAGGCCTCCTCCACCAGCGCGCCGGTGAAGTCGGCGCCGTCCAGCTCGGCCTGGGTGAATTCGGCCTCGGTCAGGTCGGCGTCCTTGAACGTCGCGTTGCGCAGGTTGGCCTGGCCCAGCTTGGCCTCGCGGAGCTTGGCCCGGGTGAAGTCGGCCTTGCGCGCCTTGAGCTGGCCGGGACTGCTCTCGTTGAGGTCGGCGTCGATCAGCTTGGCGTTGGTGAAGTTGACCTGGGTCAGCTCGGCCCTGGTCAGCGTCGCCCCGCTCAGGTCCGCGTAGGGGAATTCCGCCTGCCCGGCGTCGATGTCGATCAGGATCGCGCCGCGCAGGTCGGCGTGGTCGGCGTGTGCCTGGGTCAGCTCGGCCTCGGTGAGGTCGGCGCCGCGCAGGTCGGCGTATTTCAGCGTGACCCCGCTGAGGTCGGCCTGCTTGAGATCGGCCCCGCGCAGGATCGCCCCGGTCATGTCGATCCGCCCGAACTCCACGCTGCCCAGCTTGGCCTTGGTCAGGTCGGCGCAGCGCAGGTTGTAGGGGAGCTGGGCGCCCCTGGTGAAGTCCTTGCCACGCAGGTTCAGCCCCTGGCCGGGCCTGCAGGGCCCGGCCGCGGCCTGGGCGGGAGAGATCATGGTCCCTGACAGCGCGAAGATCGCGGCGATGAGTGCCAGGGGAACGGAACGGCGCACGGAAACCTCCTTGGGAGCGGCCCCGATCCTGTCAGCCGATCATTGCATCTCGCTAGACACCGGCTTGCACCTTCTGTACGGCATAACCGCCTTTCGGGGTACGACCGCCCGCCCTTCGAGCCGGTTTTCGGTGCCGGTGATGGCGCCGACATGACGACGGGCGCGCTCCCTGGGGGAACGCGCCCGTTTCGGTGGCCGGTCGGTGATCACCGGTTGCCGGTGGCGATCACCAACCGGTGGTGCTTACCAGTCGCCTCCGCCGAAGTCGCCGCCACCCCAGTCGCCTCCGCCGAAGTCGCCGCCTCCGCCGAAGTCACCCCAGCCTCCGCCGCCGAAGTCGCCGCCTCCGCCGAAGTCGGCTCCGCCGTCGGCCAGGCCCTCCTGGTAGCCGGCGCCGTAGCCGCCCCAGCCCCAGCCGCCGCCCAGCGCGTTGCCGAGCAGTGTGCCGACGAGCATGCCGGTCATGACGTCGCCGAAGCCGCCGTAGTAGCCGTAGGCGTAGGGCTGGTAGGCCGGGCCCGCGTCGTAGTAGGGACGGTAGTGGCCGTTGACCATGACCTGGCGCGTCTGCGGTTCGAAGCCGCGCTCGATCGCCTCCGCGTCGGCCGCGCAGGCGGGCACGTCGCGTACGGCGCCGCCGGGGGGTGCCCAGCGCACGTCACGGACCGACGGGCCGTGCTGCGGGTTGAAGAAGCAGGGTGAGCGCCGCTCGGGGAGCGGCAGGTGGTTGACGCGCGCCTTCACGCAGGCGAGGGCGTAGCGGCCCTCCTCCAGCGCGGTGGTCACGCCACGGAGCTCGTCGGGACGCTTGACCGCCGTGAGCTCCACCTTGGCCCGCTCGTAGGAGTCGAGCGCGCGCTGCCAGTCCTGCTGGTGCTCGGCGCCGTCGCCGAGCAGCTTGACGTCGGTGTCCAGCTCGGTGATCTCCTCGCCGAACTTGGTGACGTCCTCGTCGACGGTCTGCTTGACCGCGGCCAGCTCGGCGGCCTCGCGGGCCTCGCGGTCCTTCTTCTTCTTGCGGGAGTAGAAGAAGATGCCCGCGCCGCCGGCCAGGGCCAGCACCAGGATGCCGACCAGCACGCCCGTGCTGGAGCCGCCGCCGGAGGAGCCGGAGCTGGGACTGAGGCCGGCGCCAGAGGCCGCGTCGTCGGCCAGCTTGACGAAGTTGACCACGTTGTCGGTCGGGTTGTTACCGGTCTTGGCGCGGCCCAGGAGCTCGTCGACGTCGACGCCCTTGATGTTGGAGACGCCGAACGGGGACTTGCCGCTCATCACCAGAATGGTGGACTTGCCGCCGATGTCCTTGCGGATGGAGGTCAGCAGGGTCCTCGCCTGGGACTGGCTGGTGACCGCGCCGTTGGGCAGCAGCGCGAGGTAGACCGAGCCAGAGGAGGTCTGCTCGACGGCGCTGCGCATGGCGTCGGCGGCGTTCGCCGGCACGCCCGCCGCGGGGTCGACGTAGAAGCGATCCCCGTCTTTCAACCCCGACGAGATCACGCTGGGATCGGGCGCCGCGGCGTTGGCCGCCGGGGCGATCATGACGATGGCCAGCAGTCCGGCGAGCACTGCGATGATCGCGGCACCGAAACGACCTGGCGCGGATTTTGTGGTGGTCACGGCAAGAAAGCCTCCTTCGTCCTCAAGGACGAATGAGTGGACGTCAGAGTTCCCTACTCCTCGACCGTATCCCTTCCGGGGTCACGTGTCGCAGGGAGATCGCCATCTGGACCCCCTCCCGTGGATTCCCTGCCCGCCGCAGGTCCGGGGAAGACCGGAAAGGCATCCAGGCGGGGACGGCATTCCCTCGCCGCCTGAAGGCGACGGTCCCCTGCCGAGGCCTTGATGGCGGTCGTCCTCTTCGGCAGGCCGTGACCGGGCACTGACGTGGGCCTCCGGAATGCGGGAGGCCCACATTTTCATGCCGCTTACTGTGGTATTGACGCTTTGTTAGCGATCGTGCACATTGAAAGTCACATGATCGCTTAATAGGCGGAGTGCGATGCTGTTCGCCGTGCTGGGGCCGCTGGAGGTCCGTGTCGATGGGCAGAGCGTCCCCCTCGGGGGACTCAAACAGCGAATCGTGCTCGCCGTGTTGCTCCGCCACGCCAACCGGCCGGTTTCCTCTCACGTCCTGATCGACGCGCTGTGGGGCGGCAGACCGCCCCGCACGGCCGGCGACAATCTGCGCCTGTACGTCTACCAGCTGCGGCGCGCCCTGGGCACCGAGCGGATCTCCCGCCGTCGCGAGGGCTACGAGCTGCTCGTACGGCCCGGCGAACTCGACGCCGAGCGGTTCGACGAGCTGTCCCGCACGGCACTGGTCGTCGATGACGACCTGCGGACGGCCGAGATCCTGCGGGAGGCCCTGGCGCTGTGGCGCGGCCGCGCCTACGCGGGCATGGACGCCGTGCCGTTGCTCGGCGACGAGGCCTCGCGGCTGGAGGAACGCCGCCTGGCCGTGCTGGAGAGCAGGATCGAGGCCGACTTCGAGGCCGGGCCGGACACCGGGCTCACCGGAGAGCTCCTCACCCTCGTCGCCGAGCACCCGCTCAGGGAGCGGCTCAGGGGCCAGCTGATGCTCGCGCTCAACCAGGCGGGACGGCAGGCCGAGGCGCTGGCCGTCTACCAGGACGCGAGAAGGACCCTGGCGGCCGAACTCGGCGTGGACCCCGGGCCCGAGTTGCGCCGCATCCACCAGGCGATCCTCGCCGGTTCTCCCGAACGGCACCCCGGGTCGGCCCAGCTTCCTCCGGACATCCCCGACTTCGCCGGGCGAGACGAGCATCTGGGCGCATTGGTCGCGCTGCTGCGCCACGTGGGCAGGGCCACGGTGGTGTCGGTGATCGCGGGCATGGGCGGGATGGGCAAGACGACGCTCGCCGTGCACGCGGCTCACCGCGTCGCCGCGACGTTCGTCGACGGCCAGCTGTACGCCAACCTGCAGGCCGCGGCCGACCCGGCGCAGGTGCTCGCCGGTTTCCTGGCCGCGCTCGGGCTACCCGGCGCGGCGGTGCCGAAGTCGCTGGAGGACCGGGCGGCGCTCTACCGCAGTCGCATGGCACAGCGGAGAATGCTCATCGTCCTGGACAACGCCACCTCCGAGCGGCAGGTCCGCCCGCTGCTGCCCGGCTCCGCGGGCTGCGCGGTCCTCGTCACCAGCAGATCCAGGCTCAGCGGGCTGGAGGGAGCCAGGCTGGTCGACCTGGGCGTGCTCGACCCGGCCACGGCGGTGGAGCTCCTCGCCAAGATCGCGGGCCGGCCACGAGTGGACACCGAGCCCGGAGCCGCGGTCGAAATCGTTCGCCTCTGTGACCACATGCCGCTCGCCGTGCGGGTCGCCGGGGCCCGGCTGGCCGCCAGGCCGCACTGGCGCCTGGAATGGTTCGCCGGTCAGCTTCGTGACGAGCGCCGCCGCCTCGACCAGCTCTCCACGGGGGACCTCGCGGTCCGGGCCGGCCTCGCCCTCAGCTACGAAGGGCTACCGGAACGGGCCAGGCAGGTCTTCCGGCGGCTAGGCCTGATCGAGGCGGCCGACTTCGCCGCCTGGACGGTCGCCGCCCTGCTGGACGCCTCCGTCGCCGAGGCGGAGGAGCTCGTGGAGGAGCTGGTGGACGCCCAGCTCCTCACCATGATCGGAATCGACCAGACCGGCGCGCCCCGCTACCGCCTCCACGACCTGGTGCGCCTGTACGCCAGGGAGCGGGCCGAACTGGAAGACTCGCGGCAGGCGCGGGAGATCGTGGTCGCCAGGGCGATCGCCGCCTGGCTCGCCCTGGCCGAAGGGGCCATGGAGGACGTGCCGGGCCCGTGCTATGCCGTACTGCACGGTGACTTCCCGCGATGGAGAACCCCGGAGACCGGCTCGCCGCGTGATTCGCTGGCCTGGTTCGACTCCGAGCGGGAGGCGCTGACCGCGATGGTGGGCCAGGCCTGCGCGCTCGGGCTGGCCGAGGCCGCCTGGGACCTGGCCGGCTGCCTGGAACGCTACTTCGACGTGCGCGGGCTGTTCGACGAGTGGCGCCGTACCAACGAACGGGTCATGGACGTGTGCCGGGAGGCGGGCAACCTGCGGGGCGAGGCCGTGATGCTCCGTGGCCTGCTGGACTGCACCACCTGGATGGACACCGGTCACGCGGGCGGGGCCATGGTCTCGCTGCACGACCAGGCGCTGCGGCTGGTGGAGATGTTCCAGCGGATCGGCGAGCGCCGCGGCCTGTCCGACGCGCACGCCATGTGCGCCTGGGGGCTGGCCGCCCAGGGCGCCGTGGAGGAGGCCAGAAAGACGGCCGCCCGCGCGCTCGCCCTGGCGGAGGAGACCGGTCACCTCGGCGGCCAGGCCCGCGCGTACCTGGCGACGGCCGTCGCGCTCGGCGAGGAACGCCTCGACGCCGCCATCCCGCCGCTGCTGCGCTGCCTCGACCTGGCGCGAAAGATGGGCAACCCCCGCTTCGAGGCGACCGCCCTGCAGTTTCTCGGCATGGTCCACGGGGAGTTCACCGCCGCCCACGACTATCTCACCAGGTCTCTGGCCATCTGCCGGGAGCTGCGCGACCCCCTGCCCGAGGCCATGGCGCTCAACGAACTGGCCAAGCTCTATCTCCGCCACGCGGACCCCAGGACCCCGGCCCTCGCCGCCGAGGCCGAGTCGCTCGCTCGCAGATACCACCTCGCCCACCACCTGGCCGACGCGCTCTGGGTGGGCGGCTGCCTCGACCTGACGGAGGGCCGGGTGGAGGAGGCCGTGACCAGACTGGAGGAGTCGGTCAGGCTCTGGCGGACCCGGAGCTGGCCGTCGTTCCTCTCCAGAGCCCTGCGCAGCCTCGGCGACGCCTACGCCGCCGCCGGTCGTCCGGCCGAGGCGCAGGAGGCATGGAGCGAGGCCGACACCCTGGCCGGAGCCGGCCTGGTGAGGACGTCGCCCCCTGACGTTCCAGAAGCGCCGGAGCCTTCCCGAAGCGGTCAACACCGGGCGGTCCACACCTCGGCGAGGCCGAGCGTCCCGCTGGCCGCGATACCGCCGGAATCCCCGGTGGCGATGTCGTCGGCCGCGATCCCACAGTCCCCGATGCCGTTGGCGGCGATTCCACCGGCCCCGATGCCGTTGGCGGTGATCTCACCGGCGGCGCTTCCGCAGGCCGCGATCTCACCGGCGGCGATTCCACATGCCGCGACCTCACCGGCGGTGCTCCCGCAGGTCACGATCCCGTAGGCCGCGATCCCACCGGCTCCGACTCCGGCGGTAGTGATCACACCCGCCCCGATTCCGGCAGCAGTGATCATGTCAACGGCGATGATCACCTGCTGTGCCGGTCTCAAGGTCTCCTGGCTCTCGCCGAGAGGCTGAGGCCTCTGCTCCGTCACCCGGCCGCCGGGGCTTCATGGTCGTGACCCGGAGGTCGCCGGGGACGCGCCCCGGTCCGGGGATGATCCGCACGTCCTCGGGTGAGGCCATCGTGTGCCCTGCCATACAGACCGGGACCAGCCGGACGCCGGCTTTACCCGGTCCACCCGGCCGGACGGCTCCCATGAGGGCCGGCGTCCGGTCCGGGTGGCCGGTCCGAGTGGCTGGTTCGGGTGGCCGGTCCGGGTAGACGGCCGGTCGGTCACCGGCCCGGTCGGGTCTGGCTG
>NZ_JBIAZA010000023.1:0-152254 GCF_042898655.1 Streptosporangium sp. NPDC000396 | reverse complement strand
TGCACTGGCTTTTAACACACTGTTGAGTTCTCAAGAAACGGACGCGTACACCGTCGTCCCGGCCGGGGGGCCGGGCGCCCGGGGCGCTCCATTCCGTGTGTCCATCCTATCAGATCCGCCCGGTTTGTGTCAAACTGTCGCTTTCGTCCCAGTTGACTCACCCACCGTCGCATCCTTCCGGATCGACCACCCTGTCTCCAGGGCAACCCCTCTAACTTACTCCAACATCCGGTTCGTGTCCAATCGTGCGAACACGCCTTCTTGATGAAGATCAGAGAGAGGGAGGTGCAGGAACTTCGCCCTGCCTGAAGAACTCTAGCAGTCCTCTCGGGGCGCCATGACCAACTTCGCGGTAACAACTAGGTCTTCCCTAGGTCAGTGGCTTCCAAACACTGGAGCCCGGGGCCAATGGACCCCGGGCTCCACCTGAACTTCTGAAGCTCAACTTGCAGGAAGTGCCGCCAGCTGAGCGGTCAGACGCGTGATGTCCTGGTCGGCCTGCGCCGCGCGGGCCCGCACCTTGACCACCACGTCCTCGGGCGCCTTCGACATGAACTGCTCGTTGCCGAGCTTGGCCGCCACCTGCGCGGCTTCCTTCTGTGCCGCAGCGAGATCCTTCTCCAGGCGCTTGCGCTCGGCGGCCACGTCGATCGTCCCCGCGGTGTCGATCTCGACGACGACCCCGCCCACGTCGAGCCGGGCGGTGGCGGCGAACGACTCCGACGGCTGATCAAGCCGGAGCAGCGAGCGGATCGCGCCCTCGTGCGAGGCGAGAGCCGTACCGGCCAGCGACAGCCTCGCGGCGACCCGCTGGCCCGGCTTGAGGCCCTGGTCCGAGCGGAACCTGCGGACCTCGGTGATCAGGCTCTGGACGGCGAGGATCTCCTCCTCTGCCGAAGTGTCACGCAGCGACTCCTGGACCACCGGCCAGGGCGCGACCGCGATCGACTCACCCCCGGTGAGCGCTCGCCACAGTTCTTCGGTGACGAACGGCACCAGCGGATGGAGCAGCCGGAGCAGCGCGTCAAAAACGTGACCCAGCACCAGCCGGGTGTGCTCCTGGCCGGAGGCGAGCTGGATCTTGGCGAGCTCCACGTACCAGTCGCAGACCTCGTCCCACGCGAAGTGGTACAGCAGATCGGAGACCTTGGCGAACTCGAACTCCTCGAAGGCCGCGTCCACCGCCGCGACGGTCTCCTGGAGCCTGGAGAGGATCCACCGGTCGGCCGCGGTCAGCTCCTCGATCGGAAGCTCACCGACCGCGGCGCCGTTCATCAGCGCGAAGCGGGTGGCGTTCCAGATCTTGTTGCAGAAGTTACGGGAGCCGCCGGCCCACTCCTCACTGATCGCCACGTCGGAGCCGGGGTTGGCACCGCGCAGCAGTGTGAAGCGGGTGGCGTCGGCGCCGAAGCGCTCGACCCAGTCGAGCGGGTCCACCACGTTTCCGAACGACTTGGACATCTTCTTGCCGTACTGGTCGCGGACCATGCCGTGCAGCGCCACCGTACGGAACGGGGGCTGGCCGTCCATCGCGTAGAGGCCGAACATCATCATCCGGGCCACCCAGAAGAACAGGATGTCGTAGCCCGTGACCAGGACCGAGGTCGGGTAGAAGCGGGCCAGCTCCGGCGTCTTGTCCGGCCAGCCCAGGGTGGAGAACGGCCACAGGCCGGAGGAGAACCAGGTGTCGAGGACATCCGGGTCCTGAACGTAACCGGCGGGCGGCTCCTCGTCCGGGCCGACGCAGACGACCTCACCGGCCGGGCCGTACCAGACCGGGATCCGGTGACCCCACCACAGCTGCCGCGAGATGCACCAGTCGTGCATGTCGTCGACCCAGTCGAAGTAGCGCTTGGCCAGCTCCGGCGGGTGGATCTTCGTCTGGCCGTCGCGAACCGCGTCACCCGCGGCCTTGGCCAGCGGGGAGACGTTGACGAACCACTGAAGCGAGAGCCTGGGCTCCACCACGGTCTTGCAGCGCGAGCAGTGGCCGACCGAGTGGAGGTAGGGCCGCTTCTCCGCGACGATCCGGCCCTGCTGGCGCAGGGCCGCCACGACCGCGGGCCGGGCCTCGAAACGGTCGAGTCCCTGGAACGGGCCGTGAGCGGTGATCACACCGCGCTCGTCCATGACCACGAGCGACGGCAGCGAGTGGCGGCGTCCGATCTCGAAGTCGTTCGGGTCGTGCGCCGGGGTGACCTTGACCGCGCCGGTGCCGAAGGCGGGGTCGACGTGCTCGTCGGCCACGACCGGGATCCGGCGCCCGGTGAGGGGGAGCTCCACCTCACGGCCCACCAGGTGCGCGTAACGCTCATCGGACGGGTGCACGGCCACGGCGGTGTCACCGAGCATGGTCTCGGCGCGGGTGGTCGCGACGACGATGGAGTCCTCGCCGTCGCCGTATCGGATCGAGACGAGCTCGCCCTCGTCCTCGCTGTGCTCCACCTCGATGTCCGACAGGGCGGTCAGGCAGCGCGGGCACCAGTTGATGATGCGCTCGGCGCGGTAGATGAGCCCGTCGTCGAAGAGCTTCTTGAAGATCGTCTGAACCGCGCGGGAGAGCCCGGGGTCCATGGTGAAGCGCTCACGCGACCAGTCGACGCCGTCGCCGAGCTTTCTCATCTGCCCGAGGATCCGGCCGCCGGACTCTTCCTTCCACTGCCACACGCGCTCGACGAACGCCTCACGGCCGAGATCGTGCCGGGACAGGCCCTCCTTGGCGATCTCACGCTCGACGACGTTCTGGGTGGCGATGCCCGCGTGGTCCATGCCGGGCAGCCAGAGCGTCTCCTGGCCGCGCATGCGGGCGCGGCGGGTCAGCGCATCCTGGATCGAGTGGTCGAGGGCGTGGCCGATGTGCAGGACGCCGGTCACGTTCGGCGGAGGCAGGACGATGCTGTACGGCTCGCGTTCGCTACCGGGATCCGCGGTGAAATATCCCTCCGATACCCAGCGCTCGTAGCTCCGGGTCTCCACATCGGCGGGCGTGTACTGGGTAGGCAGCTCTGGCGTCGTCACGATGTCCAATTCTAGGGATGTCCGAGTGGTCGATGTCCCGCAGTCCCAGGACTTGAAAGGTGTCTATACACCTTCTAACTTATCCATACATGTCCACGTTTTACCGGCAACTCGCCGACGAACTGCGTGCCGCCATCGCCAACGGGACCTACCCACCCGGCTCACGGCTGCCGTCGGAGAGCGAGCTGGCGGAGCGGCACGGGGCCTCGCGGGGAACCGTCCGCCAGGCGTTCACCGTGCTCGCGGCCGATGGACTGATCTCTTCACGCAAAGGCACCCGGCGGTTGGTTCTCCAGCCGACGCTGGTGCAGAGCTTCAGTCAGCTGCACAGCTTCTCCCAGTGGGCGGCGTCGATCGGCGAGACACCCGGCAGCCGGGTGGTGGCGCTGGTCCGGCGTGAGCCGACGGAATTGGAGGCCGCTCGGCTGGAACTCGACCCCGGCGCGCGGATCTACCACCTGACCCGGCTCCGGTTGCTGTCCGGGCGGCCGGTCATGATCGAGCGCACCGCCTACGTGGAGCGGATCGGCGTCCTCGTCGGCGGGATCGCCATAGACGCCGACAACGAGTCCATCACCGTCCGGCTGGAGGAGTTCGGCGTGGTGTTCGCCCATGCCGAGCACACCGTCAGCGCGATCGCGGCCGAGGCCGAGGATGCCCGCCTGCTCGGCGTCCGCCCCCACACTCCCCTGCTACGCGAGCTGCGCCGTACCACTGACCCCGACAACCGGCCGCTGGAGTGGTCGGACGACCGCTACCTCGGCGACGCCGTCGCCTTCACCGTGCACAACTCGGTGCAGGCCAACACCCTCATCCGCTCGGCCGCTCCCCTCCGCTGAGAACGCCCGTCCGCGCTCCCCGCTCTGTCCGCACTTCCCCACTTCGTCCGTCCCCTTCCGCTCCGTCCGCGCTCCCCCCGCTCCATCCGCACTCCTCGCCAAGGAAACGCCGATATGATCTCCGACTTCCCCGCCGTCTGGCTGCGCGACAACTGCCCCTGTCCTGAGTGCCGTGACCCCCGCAACGGCCAGAAGCTGTTCGGCATCACCGACCTGGACCCTCGGATCCACATCGTCGAGGCCGACGGCCTTTCCGTGACCTTCAGCGACGGCCACACCAGCCGGTTCGACCCTGCCTGGCTGGCCGCCCACACGCTGGACGGCACCGTCCCCGACGACAGGACCGAAGACGCCAAGGAGCTGTGGGCCACGGTCACCCCGCCGGAAGGGAACTGGCCGCGCTTTCTCGCCGACCCCCACCACCGACAGGAGTGTCTGGAGGCGGTGTTCCGCACGGGCTTCGTGCTGCTTCGCGAGGTGCCCGCCGAGCCGGGAGCGGTGCTGGAGGTGGCCGGCGCCTTCGGCTACGTGCGGGAGACCAACTACGGCAGGCTGTTCGATGTGCGGGTCGAGGCCACCCCGGTGAATCTGGCCTTCACCGGCCTGCCGATCACCCCGCACACCGACAACCCCTACCGCGACCCGGTGCCGACGGTGCAACTGCTGCACTGCCTGTCCAACGCGGTGGACGGCGGCGAGTCCGGCCTGGTCGACGGGTTCCACGCGGCCTCGCTGCTGCGTGCGGAGAACCCGGGCGCGTTCGAGTTGCTGACCCGTACGCCCGTCACCTTCCGGTACGGCGACGCCGGCACCGAGCTGACCGCGAGCCGGCCGATGATCGGGGTGGACCCGCTCGGCCGGATCCGTGAGGTGAGGTTCAACAACCGGTCCCTGCAGCCGGTGCGCCTGCCGTACGAGCGGACGGAGGCCTTCTACGCCGCCTACCGCGCATTCGCGGAAATCCTGTACCGGCCTGAGCTCCAGGTGAACTTCCGGCTCGGTCCCAGTGACTGCGTGATCTTCGACAACACCCGGATCCTGCACGCCAGGACCGGCTTCTCCGACACCGGAGACCGGCACCTGCAGGGCTGCTACGCGGATCTGGACGGCTTCGCCGGCAACCTGGCCGTGCTCCGCCGCCGGAACGCGGTGGTCGAACGCCTGCGAGCGCTGTTCGAGGGCCCCGGCGCCGACGACTATCTCGGTGAGGAGGTCACCCAGGCCGCGCACATGCTCCAGGCCGCGGCGTGTGCCCGGGAGGCCGGAGCCGCGCCAGGGCTGGTGGCCGCGTCGCTGCTGCACGACGTGGGGCACTTCACCGGGGAGATCACCGGGCACGATCTGATGGGCGGGACCGACAACCGGCACAGCCACGTCGGCGCCGACTGGCTCGGGCAGTGGTTCGGCCCCGAGATGACCGAACCGATCCGGCTGCACGTGGCGGCCAAGCGCTATCTGTGCGCGGTGGACGGCTCCTACCACGATCTGCTGTCCGAGGCCTCGCGTTACACGCTCGGCGTGCAGGGCGGGCCGATGAGCCCGCGGGAGGTGGCGGAGTTCGAGGCCGAGCCGTACGCGCAGGATGCGGTGCGGTTGCGCCGCTGGGACGACGAGGCCAAGGATCCGGGGCGGGAGGTGCCGCCCTTCACCGACTACGCGGCCCTGCTTCACTCGCTGATCCGGTAGAGGCTCGCGGCGCCGGAGACGGCGACGCCCCCGCGGGGAGATCCCGCGGGGGCGTCGCCGTACTGACCGACCGTCGTGTGAATCGGCCTACGCCGACTTCTCGCGCGGCGTGCGCTGCTGCTTGTTGAGCTGGTCACGCGGCACGAGAGTCGGGTTGACGTGCTCCAGCACCGACTCGCGCGTGATGACGACCCGTGCCACGTCCTGGCGGGAGGGCACCTCGTACATCACCGACAGCAGGACCTCCTCCAGGATCGCCCTCAGGCCACGCGCGCCGGTGCCACGCAGGATCGCCTGGTCGGCGATGGCCTCCAGGGCGTCGTCGGTGAACTCCAGCTCGACGTTGTCCAGCTCGAACAGGCGGCGGTACTGCTTGACCAGGGCGTTGCGCGGTTCGGTGAGGATCTGGATGAGCGCGTCGCGGTCGAGGTTGTGCACGCTCGTGATGACCGGAAGCCGGCCGACGAACTCGGGGATCATGCCGAACTTCAGCAGATCCTCGGGCATGACGTCGCCGAAGATGTCGGAGGCGTCGATGTCTTCCTTGGAGCGGATGATGGCGTTGAAGCCGATGCCCTTCCGGCCCACCCGGGACTCGATGATCTTTTCGAGGCCCGCGAAGGCACCACCGCAGATGAACAGCACGTTGGTGGTGTCGATCTGGATGAACTCCTGGTGGGGGTGCTTGCGCCCGCCCTGCGGCGGCACGCTCGCGGTCGTGCCCTCCAGGATCTTCAGCAGCGCCTGCTGGACGCCCTCACCGGAAACGTCCCTGGTGATCGACGGGTTCTCGCTCTTGCGAGCGATCTTGTCGACCTCGTCGATGTAGATGATGCCGGTCTCGGCCTTCTTGACGTCGTAGTCAGCGGCCTGGATCAGCTTGAGAAGAATGTTCTCGACGTCCTCGCCCACGTAGCCCGCCTCCGTCAGGGCGGTGGCGTCGGCGATGGCGAACGGCACGTTCAGCATCTTCGCCAACGTCTGGGCGAGCAGTGTCTTGCCGGAACCCGTCGGGCCCAGGAGCAGGATGTTGGACTTGGCCAGTTCGAGGCCGTCGTCACGCCCGCGCTCACCGGACTGCACTCGCTTGTAGTGGTTGTAGACCGCCACCGAGAGGGCCTTCTTCGCCTGGTCCTGACCGATGACGTAGGCGTCGAGGAACTCGTAGATCTCTCTCGGCTTGGGCAGGCTGTCCCACTTGAGTTCGGAGGACTCGCTGAGCTCCTCCTCGATGATCTCGTTGCAGAGATCGATGCACTCATCGCAGATGTATACGCCGGGTCCGGCGATGAGCTTCTTGACTTGCTTTTGGCTCTTCCCACAAAAAGAGCACTTCAGCAGGTCTCCCCCGTCGCCGATGCGTGCCACCCCAGATACTCCTTTGCGTGGGACCGCCCTGGCTGCCGCGGTCCGTTTCTCCCGACCGGCCCGATACCCGGTGCGAAAAGTCATCCCGCTCAGGTTTCGACGTTACCGTCTTCTGAGCCCTCAGTGAGCCCCCTAGCGGCGAGTCGCACCGGAACGTGCCCAATTGGGCACCGTTCCGGTGCGATAGGCCTCATTAAGAGGCTATGGCCTTGGCGAGCTTCTTGCGGGACGGGATGATGTCATCGATCAGCCCGTACGCCTTCGCTTCGGCGGCGTCGAGGATCTTGTCGCGCTCGATGTCCTTGCGGATCTGCTCGGCGTTCTTGCCCGAGTGCTGCGCCAGGATCGTCTCCAGCTGCGAGCGCATCCGCAGGATCTCGCGGGCCTGGATCTCGATGTCGCTTCCCTGACCGCCGCCCTCGGTGGAGGGCTGGTGGATCAGGATGCGGGCGTTCGGCAGGGCGAACCGCTTGCCCGGCGTGCCGCCGGCCAGCAGAACCGCCGCAGCCGAGGCCGCCTGGCCGAGGCAGACCGTCTGGATCTCCGGCCGGACGAACTGCATCGTGTCGTAGATCGCCGTCATGGCGGTGAACGAACCGCCCGGCGAGTTGATGTAGATGCTGATGTCACGGTCGGGATCAAGCGACTCCAGCGTCAGCAACTGCGCCATGACGTCGTTGGCCGAGGCGTCGTCCACCTGCACACCGAGGAAGATGATGCGGTCCTCGAACAGCTTGGCGTACGGGTTCATCTCCCGCATGCCGTATGACGTGCGCTCGGTGAAGGACGGAAGAACATAACGGCCGTTGATGTCTCCCGGCCGGATCAACTCACTCACCTTGTGCCCCTTCAGGAGACGGCGCCCGTGGAGGGCACCTGCCGAGCGCTACGCACGACCTGGTCGATGAAACCGTAGTCCTTGGCCTCTTCGGCCGTGAACCAGCGGTCCCGGTCGGAGTCGGCTTCGATCTGGTCCAGGCTCTGGCCCGTGTGGAAGGCGATGCGCTCGGCAAGGGTCTTCTTGACGTAGAGCATCTGCTCCGCCTGGATGGCGATGTCGGCGGCGGTACCGCCGATGCCTCCGGACGGCTGGTGCATCATGATGCGGGCGTGCGGCAGGGCGTAGCGCTTGCCCTGCGCACCGGCGCAGAGGAGGAACTGACCCATGGAAGCGGCCAGACCCATCGCGACCGTGCACACATCGTTAGGCACGTATTCCATCATGTCGTAAATCGCCATGCCGGCGGTCACCGAGCCGCCTGGCGAGTTGATGTAGAGCCAGATGTCCCGGTCGGAGTCATCTGCCGCGAGCAGTAGCAGCTCGGCACAGATTCGGTTGGCGATCTCGTCGTTGACCTGGGTGCCCAGCACGATGATGCGCTCACGCAGCAGCCGCTGATAGAGCTGGTCTTCGAGCCTGAACGAGCCGTTCGGCTGGCTCATCGACTCGGGCCCGGAGCCGGTCGGCTGGTAGAAGGTCGGCGGGCTGGTCACAGCGTCACCTTCCGATGCGTCGTAATCGATTGGCTTTGCTTGTGACCTTAACGCGCGCCGCCCACCGGACATGCCCCCTCCGCGCACTGTTCGCTGACGGCGCATGCTGGTCACCGCACCCCGGGCTCCTCTCACCCGCCTTCCGGGCCCGGTTTCCGCCGGAGCCCGCGCAGCGTGCCGGGGCTCGTCTCGCCTTTCCGCGCGGTCACGGAAAGGCCGGTACGCTCCGTCCGGGCTTTCTCCCGGGTTCCCTCGTGCACCCCCGGCCGGACCGGGCCTCAGCCTCGTTCAGACGGCCGCCCGGTCCGCCGGAGAGGGCCCCGCAACGCACACGACGCCCTCAGCGCGCCTGGCGCGCTGAGGGCGTCGTGTGCGTTGCGGTGAGACCCGCTTGGCCTTACTTCTCGGTCTCGTCCTCGGCGGGCTGCTCGGCCGGCTCCTCGACGGGCTCCTCACCGTTGATCTCGGTGTAGATGGCCTTGAGGTCCACTTCGTTGCCGGCCTCGTCGACCACCTTGGCCGCGTCGCCGACGACGCTCTTGGCCTTGTCGCGGACGATCTCGACCATGGCCAGGGTGAGCTGGTCATTGTCGGCGAGGTGCTTGGCGAGCACGTTCGGGGCGACGTTCATCTGCATGGCGCGGCGCACCACGAAGTTGGTCAGCTCCTGCTCGCTGACGCCGAGCTCCTCAGCCTTGACAATCTTGTCAAGGACGAAGCCGGACTTGAGCGCCTTGGCCGCGCTCTCGTCGAACTCGGCGTAGCGCTCCTCCTCGGTGGTCTGGTAGAGGCGGAAGTACGCCTCCTTGCTCAGGCCACTCTCGGCGATCTGGTGCTCAAGGTTGTGCTTGCGGCTGTCGACCTCGGCCTTGAACGCGCTCTCCGGCAGCGGAATGTCGATCTTGGCGAGGAGGGCGTCCAGAGCGTTCTCGCGGGCCTGGACGACCTGCTCGATCAGCTTGTTGCGGCGGGCCTGCTCCCGGATGCTGTTCTTGAGCTCGTCGAGAGTGTCGAACTCACTGGCCAGCTGGGCGAACTCGTCGTCGAGCTCGGGGAGGACCTTCTCCTTGACGTTCTTGATGGTGATGGTGACCGCGGCCTCCTCGCCGGCGTTCTCGCCGCCGACCAGGTTGGTGGTGAACTCCTTGACGTCACCGGCGGCCATGCCGACCAGCGCGTCGTCCAGGCCCTGCAGCACCGAGCCGGCGCCGACCTCGTAGGAGACGTCGTTGGCCTGCTGCTCCTCGATGTTCACACCGTCGATCGCGGCGGCGAGGTCCATGACGACGTAGTCGCCGTTGGCGGCGGCGCGCTCGACACCGGTCAGCGTCGCGAAGCGCTGGCGCAGGCCGTCGAGCTGGCCGTCGACGTCCTCGTCGGACACCTCGGCGACCGGGACGGTGACCTCGATGCCCTGGTAGTCGGGAACGTCGAAGTTCGGACGGATGTCCACCTCGGCGGTGAACTCCACCTGCTGGCCATCGTCGATCTTGGTGACCTCGATCTCCGGCTGGCTGACCGGGAAGATGTCGCTCTCGTCGACGGCCTGGCCGTACAGCTTCGGCACCGCGTCGTTGAGGGTCTCCTCCAGCACCACCGCACGGCCGAAGCGCTGCTCGATGATGCGGGCCGGAACCTTGCCGGGGCGGAAGCCCGGAACACGCACCTGCTGCGCGACCTTCTTGTACGCCGCCTGCATGCTCTCGCCGAGCTCCTCGAACGGCACCTCGACAGTGAGCTTGACCCGGGTCGGGCTGAGCTCCTCGACAGCGGTCTTCACGGGGTGGTCTCCTTGATCAAGCTTCGAGTGATCGCGGGCGCGTCAAGTCGTACGGCTACCGCGGCAAGCTCGCGCGCCGCGCCCACATGAGCGGCGCGGGGCACAGCCATTGAGACATGCGATATTAGGGCACGCTCCACTGTGGCGGGTGTCCAACGCCGCTGGCCAGTCTAGGGCAGACCAACACCACAGAGCGACCGCTGCCGGTTCAGTTCTCCTTGATGATGCGCCGCAGCATGTCGCTTGTCTCACCCGGAGTGGTGCTCACCGCGCATAGCCGCTCCATGATCTCGCTGTAGCGGTCGACCTCCTCACGCTTGTCCAGATAGAGCGCGCTGGCGAGCTGCTCGACATAGACCACGTCGGGAAGCTCCTGGTCGCTGAAGCGCAGCACGCTGAAGGCGCCGCCCTCCGCGCTGTGGCCGCCGAAGCTGAACGGCATGATCTGGATCGTGATGTTGGGCTGGCGCATGAGGTCCAGAAGATGCTCCAGTTGCGCCCGCATCACCTCCTTGCCCCCGATGGGGCGTCGCAGCGCTGCCTCGTCGATGACCGCCCAGAAGAACGGCCCGTCGGCCCGGTCGAGCACCTGCTGACGCTCCATCCGCAGGTCCACACGGCGCGAGATCTCCTCGGGCGCGATTCCGGCGCTCCCCGCGGTGATGACCGCCCTGGCGTACTCCTTCGTCTGGAGCAGGCCCGGCACGAACTGCACCTCGTACGTGCGGATCCGGGACGCGGCCTCCTCCAGGCCGACGTAGGTCTGGAACCACGAGGGCAGCAGGTCGTTGAACCGGTGCCACCAGCCGGGTTCGTTCGCCCTGAGCAGCAGGTCCATGACCGCCGCCCGCGCCTCCTCGTCCTCCACACCGTAGAAGGTGAGCAGGTCCGCCACGTCGCGTTCCCTCAGGCCGACGCGCCCGAGCTCCATTCTGCTGATCTTGGATTCGGAGCCTCGGATCAGATGGGCGGCCTCTTCCCGGGAGAACCCTCTGGCCTCACGCAGTCGGCGAAGTTGGGAGCCTAAGAGGATACGCAGAGCGGTGGGACCTGATCCCGGTTGAATCTGCATCACTTCGCCTCCCTCTTCACTTGGGCCAGCGCACACAGTGTCACCACTTCCGGCCGACATGACAAGGTCTCAACCCCTTGTCCGATTCACTGATCCCTTGCCGTAACCGCCCATGCGGCTGCACATTGCAATTGCACGTGCATTTGGGTCTTGCAGCGGACGTTCTGGTGACCCATGATGGCCTAGTGCATATTGGGCTTATGGTGCACAAGCTCTGAAAACCTACAACTGGCGCGGAGACTCACGATGACAGCGGGAGGTACCGGCAGGATGGTGGAGGAGCCGAAAGCGGCTGCCGACTACCTGCAGGCGACTCGCGACGTGAGCTTCGACGACCTCCTCGTGGCCAACCACTCCGACGCCACGGCGTGCCCGCTCCCCCGGAAAGCCGACTCCGTAAAAACCGCCCGAGACGTGACCCGGTCGACGCTGAGCGACTGGGGCCTGTCGGAACTGAGCGACGACGCGGCGCTGGTGGTCTCGGAGCTCGTCACGAACGCGGTCCGCTACGCGCTGTGCCCGGCCACGCAGGTCGAGACCACGCCGATCACCCTGATGCTGCTGCACCGCGCCCCCCATGTGCTCCTCGCCGTGGCCGACCCCAGCAACGAGGTCCCCACCCGCAAGGAGCCGGACTTCATCTCCGAGAACGGCCGGGGCCTCTACATCGTGGAGACCTACAGCCGGTGCTGGGGCTGGGACCGCCTCAACCGCGGCGGCAAGGCCGTCTGGGCCCTCTTCAGCGGCACCCAGCCGGCGACTCGGGCCTGAAGGCCACGAGATCACCCTTCCGGCTCCCGCCCGGCGGGCAGGAACGGCCCGGCCATAAGAGCCGCGAGAGCCGCGAGAAAAATTTCTCCCGAGCCGGGCCGAGCCGCGGCGTTCCCCGGCGCACGACCGGCACACAACAAACCGGGCACCAGCCAAAACTGGTGCCCGGTTGAGGTCGGGGTGACAGGATTTGAACCTGCGGCCCCCTGCTCCCAAAGCAGGTGCGCTACCAAGCTGCGCCACACCCCGGTCCGCCGAGTACGCGCACGCTCCGGAACTCCGGTACGATTACGCCCTGACGACCGGATGAAGTCTAGACCAGACTGACACCGGCTCGCGCGGACGTAGCTCAATGGTAGAGCCCCAGTCTTCCAAACTGGCTACGCGGGTTCGATTCCCGTCGTCCGCTCCAATAAAGAAAGGCCAGGTCATCCCATATCCGGGAGCCTGGCCTTTCTGTTTTCACCAGAACTTCAGGATCTTGCGTGCCCGATGGCTTTTCGTGCCGCCATCCCGAATTTTTTGAACGCCCGCCCGCCCGGCCGCCGCGCGAGATCCGGGGATGGACAGCAGGCGGTGACGAACTGAGACTGCGGGAGAAGCTGGCCGGGCGGATGAACCCGGTGATCCGGGTCGTGGGGCCCCAGGCCTGCCTGGCTCTCACCCGGGGCACCCACGCCTACGACTTCTGTGACGCCACCGGATTCACTCCGCTGCTGAAGATGCACACGCTCGGCCACGACTTCGCGCCCGACCCGATCCACGCGGACGGTCTGCGCTATCACGGCATGCCTCCCCTGCTGTCTCACATGTACGAGCCGGGCATGTTCGAGGCCGGGGCCAAGAGCCGGCGCGAGTGCTTCGGGGCGGGGCCGCGTTTCGCGAGGACCGAGGGGATCGTCCCGGCTCCCGAACCGACGCACGCGCCGGCTGAGACCATCGCGGAGACGCTGCGGCGCAGGGAGAGCGGTGAGCCGAAGGTCCTGCCGGCCTCGCTCTGCGGGCACGGGCACTTCGACCTGAACGCCTACGACCGCTGCCTGTCCGGACGGATGGAGGACTTCGCGCTTCCCCAGGGCAGGGCTCTGACGGCGGTGTCGCATGCGTCAGGTGAGTGCCTTGAATGGTAAGAAATATCCGGGAATATCTACCAAACACGGACCCCGGACGTAGATCATTCTTTACGATTCCCCAAGAACGTCAGTAAAGTCGCACCGGAGGAGAAACGTGACGGGGTTCGACGGCGTCATCATAGGCGGCGGCCATAACGGGCTGACCTGCGCCGCCTATCTCGCCAGGGCGGGCTTGTCCGTCGCGGTCGTCGAGCGCAACGACGAGGCGGGTGGCGGCTGCAGCACCCAGGAGCTGACCCTCCCCGGGTTCCGGCACAACACCCACAGCAACTATCACTTCCTGGAGGAGGGTCCGGTCCCGGCCGACCTCGAGCTTCAGCGGTACGGCCTGCGCTATGTCTACCCCGAGACCCAGCACTCCACGATCTTCAGGGACGGCCGCGCGGTCACGGTCTACACCGACCCCAAGCGCACCGCCGACTCCTTCGCCCGGTTCTCCCGTGCCGACGCGGACCGGTGGCTGGAGCTGTACGAGCGCTACGCCGAAGCGGCCAGGGGCCTGATGAACGGCTTCCTCTACTCCAGGCCGCTGCCGCCGCCCGTGCTCGCCGAGCGGCTCCAGGGCGATCTCGGCCGGGACCTGCTGAGCTACATGCCGCTGTCGCTCTACGAGGCGGTGGACAAGAACTTCGAGAGCGAGCAGGTCAGGGTGCTGTTCAAGTCCTTCCTGCATGCGATCTCGATCGAGAACGTACCCGGAACCGGTGGTTTCTTCCCCCGGCTGCTCTCCCGTATCGCCAGGCTCGGCGTTCCCGTGGGCGGCGCCGTGAACGTGGCGAACGCGCTGCGCGCCGTCATCGAGGAGCACGGCGGCACGGTGATCACCGGCGCGCACGCCGAACGGATCCTCGTCGACGACGGCCGGGCCACCGGGGTCCGGCTGGCCACGGGCGACGTCCTCCACGCGCGGCGGTTCGTGGCCAGCGCGGTGGACGCCCCCCAGACGGTACGGCTGGCGGGCGCGGAGAACTTCGGCGCCGAGATCGCGGCCAAGGTCGAGGGCTACAAGTGGGCCGGGCACAGTCTCGTCACCCTGCACCTCGCGCTGAACGAGGCACCGCGCTATCTGGCCGCCGAGTTCGAACCCGACGTGAACCGGGCCTTCCTGGTCGTGCTCGGCGCCGACGACAGCGAGCAACTGAGCCGTACCTTCGACCAGATCCACCAGGGGCTGTTGCCCGACCGGCTCGCGGGCAACAGCGCGTGCCCTTCGCTGTTCGACCCCTCCTACGCCCCGGACGGTAAACAGGTGGCGTTCTGGTGGCCATGGGCTCCATACGATCTCGGCGGTGATCCGGGCAACTGGGATCGGCGGCGTGAGGAGGTGGGAGAGCGGCTGCTGTCGGAGTGGGCGGAATACGCCCCCAACCTCGCCAAGGGCGCCGTGCTCGGCAAGCGGGTCTTCTCTCCGCTCGACATCGAGCGACACTGCGTCAACATGGTGCGCGGCAGCCATCATGTCGGCGCCTACGAACCCGCCCAGCTGGGCGGCAACCGGCCGGTCCCCGAGCTCGGGCAGTACCGCACCCCGATCACCGGCCTCTACCTCTGCGGCGCGAGCAGCCACCCCGGCGGCTCGGTCTCCGCGGCTCCCGGCTACAACGGCGCCAACGCCATCGCCGAGGACCTCGAACTCACCACTTGGTGGACCCCCATTCCCACGCCCCGGTGGAGCGAATGAACCGCCGTTTCATCGCCAAGGACCCGACCGCCGCAGGACCTCGGATGAGCAGTCCCGCCACCCTGCACGAGCAGCTTTCGCTGCTGAACGCGGCGAGCAAGCGCATCGGCAGCACCCTGGACATGTTCGAGACCGGCAGGGAGCTGATGGACGTCGCCGTGCCGCGCTTCGCGGACGCGGCGGGCATCCTGGTGCAGGACCGTCTGGTGACCGAAGGGGAGTTCCCCCTGCGCAGCATCGACGGCTCGGCGCTGGTGCGGCGGATCGCGGTGGGCGTGTCCGACCCCGCGCCCGACGAGTACGCCAAGGCCTTCCCCGTGGACGAGCTCGTCGCGTACGAGCCGTGGACGCCCTATGCCAGATGCATGGCCAGCGGCAACCCCATCCTCTACCCTCGCCTGGGCCGCCGGACCGCCGAGGAGATCGGGCGGTTCTGGAAGCGCGACTCGGTGTCCCGGGTGCTGGAGGACAGTTCGTTCCTCGTGGTGCCGCTGAAGGCGCGCGGCAGGGTGCTCGGTTTCGTCATCTTCACCCGGAGGCCCGACAGCCCGCCCTTCGAGGAGCAGGACATCAACCTCGCCGAGGAGCTGGCGGCCAGGACCGCGGTCTGCCTCGACAACGCCAGGCTCTACAGCCGTGAGCGCCGTACCGCGCTGACCCTGCAGAGCAGCCTGCTCCCCGTCGACCTGTCCCAGCCGCTGGGACTGACGATCGCCTCCCGCTACCTGCCCGCGAGCGACCTGGTCGGGGTGGGCGGCGACTGGTACGACGTGATCCCGCTGCCCGGCTGCCGGGTCGCCCTCGTGGTCGGCGACGTGATGGGGCACGGCATCAGGGCGGCCGCCACGATGGGCCAGCTCCGCACGGCCGCCCGTACGCTGGCCAGCCTCGACCTCACCCCGGCCGAAGTGCTCTTCCGGCTCAACCGGATGAGCCAGGACCTGGACGCCACCCAGATCGCGACGTGCGTCTACGCCACCTACGACCCGGTCACGCGGACGTGCGCGATCGCCTGCGCGGGACATGTGCCGCCGATCCTGGTACGGCCGGGCGGCGAGACCGAGCTGCTGGAGCTTCCTCCCGGGCTTCCCCTCGGCATCGGCAACGATCCGGTCGAGATGCGCGAGCTCGTCCTCCCGCACGACGCCGTCCTCGCCTTCTACACCGACGGCCTGGTCGAGAGCCGCGACCGGGACATCGACGAGGGCATCGGCATGGTGCGCGACCTGCTCGCCGGGGAGAACCAGGACCTGGAGGCGATCTGCGATCTCACGATCGACGCGCAGCGCCCGGGACACGAACGCGACGACATCGCGCTCCTGCTGGCCAGGGTCCGCGAGCTGAGCGAGGACGACTTCGTGGAGCTCACGCTCTCTCCGGACCCCCGCTCCGCCTCCCAGGCCCGCCGTTTCGTCCGCGCCACGCTCAGCGAATGGCAGCTGGACTCGATCGCCGACGCCACCGAGCTCATGATCAGCGAGCTGGTCACCAACGCGATCAAGCACGGCGCGGGCATGGTCGAGCTGCGCCTGCTCCGCGGCCCCTCGCTGGTGTGCGAGGTGGCCGACCGCTCCCCCGCGTCACCGATCATGCGTGAGGCGGGCAGCGGCGACGACACCGGACGCGGACTCCAGCTCATCAACTGGCTCGCCCACCGCTGGGGCTACCGCCCGACCCCGAAGGGAAAGATCGTCTGGGTGGAGCAGAGGCTGCCCTAGAGCCGGGAGCGGGAGGCCGTCCATGCTCTTCTCCGCGGCTCCCCAGGCCGTCCGGCGACCCCCGGCGTGTTTCCGGAGCGATAACGGGCAAGGGTGAGGTCATGGAGTTCGACGTCATCGTGCTGGGCATGGGGCCGGGGGGCGAGGACGCCGCCGGACGGCTGGCCGAGGCCGGTCTCCGGGTGGCCGCCGTGGAGGCGAACCTGGTCGGCGGCGAGTGCCCCTACTGGGGGTGCATACCGTCCAAGATGATGATCCGCGCGGCCGACCTGCTCGCCGAGGGCGGGCGCGTTCCGGGGATGGCGGGCGACTCGACCGTCTCGCCCGACTGGGCGCCGGTGGCCCAGCGGATCCGCAAGGAGGCCACCGACGACTGGAACGACCAGGTCGCCGCTGATCGGCTCACCGGCAAGGGCGCTCATCTGGTCAGGGGGAAGGCGAGGATCACCGCGCCCGGTGAGGTCACCGTGGACGGCCAGGTGCTGCGCGCCCACCGGGGCATCGTGATCGCCACCGGCTCCGAGCCCGCCGTACCGCCGATCGAGGGGCTGAAGGGCACCCCTTACTGGACCAACCACCACGCGATCGAGGCCGAGGCCGTGCCCGGGTCGCTGATCGTGCTGGGCGGCGGGGCGATCGGGGCGGAGCTGGGCCAGGTGTTCTCCCGGTTCGGCGCGGCGGTGACCGTCGTGGAGGGCGCCGACCGGCTGCTGCCGCTGGAGGAGCCGGAGGCGAGCGAGCTGGTCGCGAAGGCGTTCGAGGCCGAGGGCATCGAGGTGCGGGCCGGAGCCGCGGTCAGGCGGGTCAGCCATGACGGTTCGGCGTTCACGCTGGAGGTCGAGGACGGCCCCGCCGTCAGCGCCGAGCGGCTCCTGGTGTCCACCGGGCGGCGCTCGGACCTCAGGGCGCTGGGCGTCGGCGCGATCGGGCTCGACGAGTCGGCCCGGTCGATCGAGACCGACGGGCGAATGCGCGCGGCCGAGGGGGTCTGGGCGCTGGGCGACGTGACGGGCAGGGGCGCGTTCACGCACATGTCGATGTACCAGGCGAACATCGTGGTGCGCGACATCCTCGGCGAGCCCGTCCATGAAGCGGAGTACCACGCGGTGCCCCGGGTGACCTTCACCGACCCCGAGGTCGGCTCGGTCGGGTTGTCGGAGGCCCAGGCCAGGCAGAGCGGCCTGGATGTGCGGACGGCTCTCACCCGGATCCCCGACTCGCCCCGGGGGTGGATCCACAAGGCGGGTAACGAGGGGTTCGTCAAGCTCGTCGCCGCCGACGGCGTCCTGGTCGGCGCGACCAGCGCGGGCCCGGTGGGCGGAGAGGTGCTGAGCATGCTCACCCTGGCCGTGCACGCGAAGATCCCGGTCCGGCGCCTCACTGAGATGATCTACGCCTATCCGACCTTCCACCGCGCGGTGGAGTCGACGCTGAAGGAGCTGTCTACGGGCCGGTAGGCGTCCGCCCGCCGATGAGGGGGACGGCCCAGCGGGTCTCGGGGTCGGCGTCGATCAGCAGCGCGCGGGCGAACGCGGTGAGCGGCACCGCCAGGATCGCCCCGACGGCGCCGAGCACATAGGTCCACACGAGCAGGGACAGAAGGGTGACCGTGACGGACAGGCCGGCGGCCTCGCCCGCGAACTTGGGCTGGATCACCGACTGGATGACGAAGTTCAGCACCGAGTAGACGACCAGCACGGCGATCGCCGTACCCGGCCCGGAGACCAGCAGCGCCAGCAGCGCGGGCGGGACGACCCCGATGACAAACCCGACATTGGGGATGTAGTTGGTGATGAACGCCAGCAGCCCCCAGAGCAGTGGAAGCGGTACACCCATGATCCACAGGGCGACGGCGTCGAGTGCCGCCACGATCAGCCCGAAGACCGTGGAGACGATCAGGTATTTACAGGTTCCCCGGGTGAACCCGCCCAGCGCCTCGACCAGGTACGGCCGCGAGCCCCTCAGCGACCCGATCGCGTCGTGCATCACGGTGGCGTCCAGGCTCATCCCGAACAGCAGCAACGTGATCAGGATGAGCGCGGCGCCGATGCCGAGCAGGCCGCTCAGGATGCCCCGGACCAGGCCGATCAACGAGCTCGAGTCCAGCCTCCCGAGCACCGAGGCGAGCTGCTCCCGGGTGATGCCCAGGTGGGCGATCTGCTGGCTGAGCGAGTCGAGCAGACGCTCGTACTGATCGGCGTAGGTGGGCAGCAGCGCCGCGAGCTGGGCCATCGAGACGGCCAGCGAGCCGATCAGCGCGATGAGGAGCAGGAGGACCGTGACCAGCGGGACCACGACGAGCACCCACGGCCTCGCGCCCCGGCGGCGCAGCCAGACCCGGAACGGGCTTACCGCGATGGTGAGGGTGAGTGCCAGGAAGGCCGGGCCGGCGATGTCGGCCAGCGCCCTGATCCCCGCCAGCGTCACCACCGCCGCGGCCGTCCCGAGCAACAGCCTCAAGCCACGCGAGGCCCCCGCGGGTCTGGGCGCTTCCACCATGCAGGACACTATGACGCGGCGTGCTCACGAGGAACGCTCACCACGCCGCGACGTCATGAGGCCCCGGCGGATCGCGTAAGCCGCGGTGGTGCCACCGCCGTCCGGCGGCGCATCACACATGAAGTGATTTTTCACGAAACAACGTGACCATCCGCCGGCCTCGGTGCGACCGCCGGACGAGCCCCCTGGCACCCGGTACGGCATGCGTCGCCGGTCATGCCTGACAAGCGCGATGACTACTGGCCTCCCAGGAGTTACGGTCGAAATGAGGACTGGGGAGGGCATGATGACGATCGACGTACGCGAGGCCTACCGCCGTGCGCTGGACGACTTCGGCGCTCTCGTGCATCGGATCAGGCCGGAGCAGTGGGAGAATCAGACACCGTGTGTGGACTGGAACGTACGCGCTCTGGTCAACCATGTGGTCGGAGAGAACCTGTGGGCGCCGGAGCTGCTCGCCGGACGGACCGTGGCGGACATCGGCGACGCCATCGAAGGCGATCTCCTCGGCGACGACCCGCTAAAGGCATTCGACGCCTCGGCCTCCTCCGCCGTCCAGGCGGCGAGCGACGAGCGGGCTCTGACCCGCGTCGTCCACCTGTCGTTCGGCGACGTGCCCGGCAAGGAGTACATCACCGAGCTGTTCGCCGACGCGCTCATCCACACCTGGGACCTGGCCCGTGCCATCGGCGCCGACGAGCGGCTCGACCCCGAGCTGGTGGAGGCCTGCGCGGCCTGGTTCGCCGGCGCCGAGGACGTCTACCGCCAGGCAGGAGTCATCGGAGAACACCAGCCGGTGCCCTCGGGAACCGACGCCCAGACCCGGTTACTCGCCTCATGGGGCCGCCGCAGCTGACGGGCCGCCGGCCTCGTCCGGCCCGGAATCGACCCGGAACGACCCGGAACGACCCGGAACCGGCTCGGAACGACCCGGAACGACCCGGAACGACCCGGAACGACCCGGAATCGGCTCGGAATCGGCGGCGCCAGGGCTAAGGCCCGCCGAACACGTCCTAACGAGATGTCGGCCGCTTGCCGTGGTTGGCCCTGTGCTTCTTGCGTGCCCGGCTCTTGCGCGCTCGTCTGGCCATGTCAACCGCCCTTCCGTAGTGCCCCGCAGGGGCCGAGTGAGGGTCCACCACTCACGTTCCTCCCCAAATGCATGCCGTACAAGACCTAGGGAACGATTCGCGTGGCTGCGGTGGCCGCGCTCACCTCGACTTTTCTGATCGTCTTGGCCTGGTCGACCATCTCCACCTTCCACACCACCCCCCTGCCTCCCTCCTCCAGCCCCGCGGAGGCGATCCAGGCCCCCGGTACGGCCTCGGTCGCGGCCTTCTCCGCCCCGGTGACGCCGATCTCGTCGGCGGCGACGAGATACTGCGCCCTGCTCGCGTCCTCGGGGTCCGCGGCCTGCCGGTTCGCCACCGCGCCGGTGGTGGCGTCCATCCGCAGGTAGGTCAGCACCCCGTCGCCGCCGAGCACGGCCGCCCGCCACACGCCCGGCGGCTGCGGGCCGTACAGGTGAAGCCTCATGACCCGGCCGCCCTTGCCGTCCCTCGCCGCGGTCGCGGCGGCATCGGGGAAGGCGACGGGGGGCGGCGTGGGCAGCGCCGGGACGGGCGGGGAGGAGACCGCCGTGCCGCCGCCCCCGCAGGCTGCGGCGGCGACGAGCAGGACAAGCGGGACGAGCAGGACAGCGGTCAGTCGCATGATCGGATCCTCACCGCTCGGGTACCCGCCGACACGACTGCTGACCATGGTTTTAGGCTCCGTCGCATGAGCGCGAAGTTGATGGACCGCTGGCGGTCCCTGGCCGGGCCCGACGCGGAGCACCTGGGCCGAGAGCTGATCACCCGGTACGGCGAGCCGCACCGCAGATACCACACGACCGATCACTTGGAGGCCGTACTGGCCCACATCGACACGCTGGCCGGCAATGCCGCGAACCCGGATCTGGTCCGCCTCGCCGCCTGGTTCCACGACGCCGTCTACGACCCGCGGCGCGGCGACAACGAGGAGCGCAGCGCCCTGCTGGCCGAGCGCGCGCTGCCGGAGATGGGACTGCCCGCCGAGGCGGTGGCCACCGTGGCCCGGCTGGTCAGACTCACCGTCACGCATGATCCGGCGCCGGGCGACGCGGACGGGGCCGTGCTGTGCGACGCCGACCTGGCGATCCTGGCCGCCCCGCCCGAGATCTACGCGGCCTACGCGGCGGCCGTACGCCAGGAGTACTTCTTCGTTCCGGACGACGCCTTCCGCGAGGGCCGGGCCGCCGTGCTGCGCTCGCTGCTCGCCCTGCCGGCCATCTTCCGCATCGCCGACCTTGAGGCTCCGGCAAGAGCGAACATCCACGCCGAGCTTGACCAACTGTGAGCGACTATTCACCAGGATCCAACACCGTTGACCCAGATCTTCTGTGATAATTTGGTGGAATCTGTTTGATTAAGGAGTGGGTCAATGCTCGCCCAACAGCGGCAGCAGGCGATTCTGGAGCGGGTGCGCAGCAGCGGCGGGGTCAGGGTCGCCGACCTCGTCCGCGAGCTCGGCGTGTCCGACATGACGATCCGCAGAGATCTTGAGGTCCTGGCCGAACGCGGGCTGGTGGAGAAGGTCCACGGCGGGGCCACCACCGCGGGACCCGGCTCGACCGAGGAGCCCGGATTCGCCGCCAAGTCGGTGCGCCAGCAGCCGGAGAAGGAGGCGATCGCCCGGCACGCCGCCCAGCTCGTCCGGCCCGGCACCGCCATCGCGCTCTCCGCCGGGACCACCACCTGGACGCTGGCCCACTTCGTGATCGACGTGCCCGACCTGACCGTGATCACCAACTCGATCAGGATCGCCGACGTCTTCCACCGCTCTCCTCGCGCGGACCGCACCGTCGTGCTGACCGGCGGCGTCCGCACTCCCTCCGACGCCCTGGTCGGCCCGGTCGCCGTGGCGGCGATCCGCAGGCTGCACGTGGACACCCTGTTCCTCGGCGTGCACGGGATGAGCACTCGCGCCGGATTCACCACGCCCAACCTGCTGGAGGCGGAGACCAACCGCGAGCTGATCACCTCCGCGCATCGCCTGGTAGTGCCCGCCGATCACACCAAGTGGGGCATCGTCGGGATCAGCACGATCGCCGAGCTCGCCGAGGCCCACGTCGTGATCACCGACTCCGGCCTGCCGGACGAGGCACGCGACGAACTCACCGCCCAGGTGGGCGAGCTGATCATTACCGAGCCGCAGTCCGAGAGCGAGGCCATGAGCCGATGAAACGCACGATCACCCACCTGGCCGACGGCCGGGAGCTCATCTATTTCGACCGGCACGACGACGAGGACCGCGGTGCGATCGACGAGCGCGACCTGCCGCCCCGCCCGCCGGCCTCCGAGCTGCGCTACGACCCGCTCACCGAGGAGTGGATCGCGGTGGCCGGTCACCGCCAGGGCCGCACCTTCCTTCCCCCCGCCAGCGAGTGCCCGCTGTGCCCGTCCACTCCCGGCAATCTGACCGAGATTCCTTCGGCCGCCTACGACGTGGTCGTCTTCGAGAACCGTTTCCCGTCCTTCTCCGCCCAGCTGGGCGAATATCACCAGGTGGGCGGGCTGAGCGAGGTCCGCCCGGGGATCGGCCGCTGCGAGGTGGTCTGCTTCACCTCCGAGCACGACTCCTCCTTCTCCAGGCTCTCCCCCGACCAGGTCGAGCTGGTCATGGAGGCCTGGATCGACCGTACGGCGGAGCTGTCGGCGATGCCGGGCGTGGAGCAGGTGTTCTGCTTCGAGAACCGGGGGGCGGAGATCGGCATCACCCTGGCCCATCCGCACGGCCAGATCTACGCCTACCCCTACGTCACCCCGCGCACCAAGCTGTCCCTCGGAGCGGCCGAGCGCCATCGCGACCGGACCGGCGGCAACCTGTTCGCCGACGTGCTCGCCGCCGAACGGGAGGCCGGGATCCGGGTGGTCGCGTCGAACGAGCACTGGACGGCGTTCGTCCCGGCGGCGGCCCGCTGGCCCGTGGAGATCCACATCTACCCGCACCGGCAGGTTCCCGACCTGGCCGCACTGGAGCCCGGCGAGCGCGCGGCGTTCGGCCCGCTTTACACGGAGGTGCTCCGCCGTCTCGACGGGTTGTACGGGATGCCCATGCCGTACGTCGCGGCCTGGCATCAGGCACCGGTGAACGTCGGCCGCGACCTGTCCTACGCGCACCTGGAGTTGTTCAGCATCCGCCGGGCACCGAACAAGCTGAAGTATCTCGCCGGATCGGAGTCGGCCATGGGGGCCTTCGTGAACGACGTTCTTCCGGAGGAGGCGGCACGCCTTTTGCGATCTGTTGTCACAGATTGATCACTACTTGGTTTCAGCTTAAGGTCGCATGACTGTCTGTTTACCACTACTATCCTCACACATCGGTCGGTATGACCGATATGCCTAATTCCGGGCGCGTCGCCCGGGAGCCGGGGACCCACCGCATTTTGGGGTGAACCACTTCGGTGGAAGGGCTTCCTCCAGCCCGAACCCGTCAGCTAACCCGGTAGGCGGTAGGAGAGGAGAGTCGTGGCGGCTCTATCCCCCACGTTCCGTCGCCATGCGGCCGTGACCGTATCCCTGGTTTCGGCCCTCGCGTTCACCCTCGGCACGGCGACCGCGGCCGACGCGGCCCCCAAGCCGGACGAGTCCCGGCTCCGCGCCGAGCTGGCCGAGCTGAACAAGAAAGTCGACAAGCTCATCGAGGCCTACGCGGCCAAACGTGAGTCCTTGGGAAAGGCCCAGAAGTCCGAGGAGGCCGCCAAGGCGGACCTGCGCAAGGCGGAGGAGGCGTACACCGAGGCGGAGAAGCAGGTCGGCTCCATCGCCCAGTTCCGCTACCAGAGCAACGTCGGCAGCCTGCCGACGTTGCTGTTCGCCTCCGACATGAGCAGTGCCGCGATCATGGAGCAGCTCACCGCCGAGCAGAGCGCCTACCTGCAGGTCTTCGCCAGGAGTCGGGACGGCAAGAAGCAGGCGGCCGAGAAGGCGGCCCAGCTCACCGCCCAGATCGTCGAGGAGGCCGAAGCGGTGGAGACCCGGCGCCGGGAGGCCGAGCAGGTCATCCACGACATCGAGAAGAAGCTCGACAAGCTCGTCCCCAGGGGTTCCGGCCGCCGCTCCGACGGCAGCTGGGCGCCCCAGCTGCCCACGGGCACCGACAACATCACCGACCGCACCCGGATCATGCGCGAAGCCATCCGCAAGCGCTTCGCCCTGCCCTATGAGGTCGGCTGCTACCGGTCGCAGAACGACGGCGGCGAACACCCGCTCGGCCGCGCCTGCGACTTCATGATGAGCACGGGGGGCTCGATGCCCTCACAAGAACACGTCAAGCTCGGTGACGAGATCGCCGCCTGGGCCATCAAGAACAAGGACGCCCTCGGAGTCAAATACGTGATCTGGCGCCAGCGCATCAACTCCGGCTCCGGCTGGCGCGCCATGTCCGATCGCGGCAGCATCACCGCCAACCACTACGACCACACACACATCTCGATGTACTAGATGTACTAATGGTCTGTCACCGAATCTCGGCCGGGTAATTGATCGCGGGTGGTGGACCCGTCAGGCTGACTGCCTCTTCGATGCTGGGAGGCGGTCGTGGCGCGTCGACCGGAAGTGTTCGTCCGGCCGTTGACGATGGAGTAGGGGGCTGTCCACCGACGAGCAGCGAGCAAGTGCGCGAGCACATCTGCCTCATCGCCAAGACGGCCCCCGCCGAGTGGGGCATCACCGGGCACTCCACATGGAGCCTGCGCACCCTGGCCGAGCACCTCATCACCCGAGGGGTGGTGGCGGCGATCGGCGCGTACGTGCGCTGACGCAACGCCCGGACCCGCCCCAAGACGAACTTCGCCACCAGCTCACCGATCAGAAGCTGGACCAGTTACCCCACCAAGGTTGCGTGACGGCCACTAGCGTTGTGACCCAGACACAAGGCGATCCACCGCCTCACTTCTGGTCGACGTCGACCGTGACTGCCGCACTTGCCACATGTGATTTCCCGACCATCCTTGCGCGTCCGGTGAAGGCCGGCGTCCCGACAGCGGCCATCCCGTAACGATACGGCCACCATCCGTGCCCGGATACACCGTGGTGTCACCGCGCGAACCGGAGCGGGCTCAGGATTTCTGCAGCGGCCGGAACGCGGCCCGCACCTCGGTGGAGAAGAGCTCCGGCTCCTCCCAGGCGGGGAAGTGGCCGCCGCTGTCGACCTCGTTGAAGTACGTGAGGTTGGGGTAGACCGTCTCGACCCAGCTGCGCGGGGCAGCCCAGATCTCGCCGGGGAATGTCGTGAAGCCGACCGGAACCGAGACCCTCGGAGGAGCCTGGCCGTCCGCACGGGCTGCGGCCTGGGCTCGTCCAAATTCCCAGTACCACCGGGCGGCCGAGGCGCCGGTGCCCGTCAGCCAGTACAGCGTGATGTTGTCGAGGATGTTGTCCCGGGTGAGATTGCCCACGGGCTCGCCGTCGACCAACGCGCGGGAGATCTTGTAGTAGCTGTCCGTGTCGTGGTCGAGCATCCAGGCCGCCAGCCCGACGGGTGAATCCAGCAGGGAGTAGCCGATCGTCTGCGGCCGGGTGGACTGCTCCAGGAAGTAGCCGAAGCCGTCCGTCGTGAACGTGTTGACCGCGTCGTGCGCCGCGCGTTCCTGCTCGGACTCCGCCGGCAGTTGGTCCTTGAGACCGATCGCCCCGGCGAGCAAGTTGATGTGGATGCCGAGCAGCCCCTCGGGTGCTTGGCGGCCCATCGCGTCCGTGACGGTGGCGCCCACGTCGCCCCCCTGGGCGACGTAGCGCGTGTAGCCGAGGCGGTCCATCAGCTCCGCCCACGCGCGTGCGATGCGGCCGGACTCCCAGCCGAGCTCGGTCGGCTCGCCCGAGAAGCCGTAGCCAGGCAAGGACGGCAGCACCAGGTGGAAGGCGTCCTCGGCCCGTCCGCCGTGCGCGGTCGGGTCGGTGAGCGGGCCGACGACCTCGAGCAGCTCGACGACCGAGCCCGGCCAGCCGTGCGTCATGATCAGCGGCAGGGCGTTCTCGTGCTGCGACCGCACGTGGATGAAGTGGATCTCGACGCCGTCGATGTCCGTCGTGTACTGCGGCAGGGCGTTCAGCTTCGCCTCGAACGCGCGCCAGTCGTGATCGGTCGTCCAGTAGCGGGCCAGCTCCTGAACCGTCGCCAGCTGCACGCCCTGGGAGCGATCGGTGACCAGCTCTCGGGTGGGCCAGCGCGTGGCCGCGATCCGGCGGCGCATGTCGGCGATCGCTTCTTCCGGTGTGTCGAGCCGAAAGGGACGGATTTCGTTCTCGTTGGACATGTTCTCCACCTGCCGGGTCGGGTCGACCGGCGCCAGCGGGGCCGGCACGCGCCCATTCTCGTCGATACCCATCTGACCTGGGCGGACACCAGCCGGGTGTGGATTGGCCTGGCCGTCGTCATACCGTGGGGCCGGTGGGGCTCCGGGCCGGTCCGTTTCGGGATCAGTCGTCACGGACGCGCCGGCCTAACCTGACGGCTTCCCATCCGAGGCTCGCTGAGACTGGTCGAGAGGCGTGCGGGGATGCGGCCGATTGATCCGCTTGAAAAGCGGAAGGTCATCTCGCTGGCAGTCTGATCGGCGGATGCGGGACAAGCGCGGGACGATCTTGGAGATGTTTCGCCAGGTCGTCACCAGCAACTCAGCCATTAGCGGTACGAGTCAACGCCTTCCGCCGGCGCGGCTTAACCATGAGGTCGCGGCATGAGAGTGCACGCATCCGCCGTGTTCTCCAGCGTGTCGACCGCAGCAATGCACACGTCATGAGATGGCGGTGAGTGCAGGCATGCAGGCCCGTACGACCGAAAACCGCTTGCCTCGCATGGTGGGCTCAGGGAACGTGGTGTCCATGACGCTCTGACGGACAGCACCCCGCCACTCCGAGATGCCACGGCGCCGACGCGCCCCGCAACGCTGTCAACCCATGCCCCTTTAAGGGAAGAGAGCCTTTTTGTCTCAGCAACACTCCCGGCAGGAGTCCCCGCTGCCGTCCACCACGGCCATGGGTCCGGCCACCGTCACCGTGTTCGCCTCCCCCGCGAGCTGGATCGAGTCCGACGCCCTCACGCAGTGCCACCAGGTGGCCGCCCTCGATGGCATGATGCACGTCGCCGCCATGCCAGACCTGCACCCTGGCAAGGGCGCCCCCATCGGTGCCGCCATGGCATCGACCGTGCTGTACCCGTTCCTGGTGGGCTCCGACATCGGTTGCGGCATCGCCGTGTTCCCCATGAAGCTCAAGCGCGCCGTACCCGAGAAGCTCGCCGCCCGCTTCCCCGACCTCGATCGCGCGCTGGATCCCGAGCAGGATGCCGACGACCCGGCGTGGGCCGTTGTGAAGGGCGATATCCCCGCCGGTCACGTCGAGGGCCTCGGGACGGTCGGCCGGGGCAATCATTTCGTCGAGCTGGCGCGGATCGGGACCGTCTTCGAGCCGGGCCACGCGAGCCGTCTCGGACTCGCCGACGGCGACCTGGTTCTCATCGTCCACAGCGGCTCCCGGGGGCTGGGCGAACGGATCCTGCGGGCGCATACCGCGGTCCACGGCGCGGGCCCCGCCCCTGACCCCGGCGCCTACCTGGCGATGCATGACGACGCCGTACGCTGGGGATCGCTCAACCGGCGGTTGATGGCCGCCCGGGTCGCCCATGCCCTGGGAGCCGAGCCCGCCGAGCCGCTCGTCGACCAGTGCCACAACCTGGTCGAGGTCCGTGACGGGGTCTACCTGCACCGCAAGGGGGCGGCGCCGGGTGACGGCCGCGACGTGCTCATTGCCGGTACGCGAGGCACCCCCTCCTACCTCGTGGCCGCCCACGCCGGGCCGGATGCCAACCATTCCGTCGCGCACGGCGCGGGGCGCAAGATGTCGCGTGCGGACGCCCTGCGCCGGGGCCGGGCCAAGCACACGGTCGAGGAGCTGCGCCGCACGCCGGTGGGCTCGCTGGTGGTGTGCGGAGACCGCCAATTGCTCTTCGAGGAGGCGCCGACGGCCTACAAGCGCATCGAGCAGGTGATCGCCGACCTCGTCGACCATGACCTGGCCACGCCCGTGGCCACCACGATCCCTCTGGTCACCTACAAGACACCCGATCTCGGATCCGCACCCCAGCGGGACCAGCGCCGCAAGCGAGGCCGGCGGTGAGTGTCCACCTGCTCCTGTCGGCCGGGCGTGGCCCGCAGGAGTGCGCCTGGGCGCTGGCCCGGCTGCTGCGCCGCCTGGAAGGTGATGCCACCCGGCAGAACCTGGAAACCCATCGGGTCCAGACCGTTCCCGGTGACCGGCCCGATACCTACAGATCGGTCCTGATCCAGATATCGGGAGCCGACGCCGAGGCGTTCGCCGCCTCGTGGGCCGGAACCCTGTGCTGGCAGGCCCCCAGCCCATACCGGGCTGGCACAGGCCGGAAGAACTGGTACGTCATCGCCCAACCGTGCCAGGTCGACACCCCGCGCACGACGTTCGCGGAGGCGGACGTCGACATCGTCGCCTGCCGCACCGGCGGCCCCGGCGGTCAACATCGAAACAAGGCCAGCACGGCGGTACGGGCGACCCACCGGCCCTCGGGGATCGTCGTCGTGGTCGACACCGAGCGGCAGTTCAGCCTCAACCGCCGCATCGCCATGCGGCTGCTGCGACAGCGCATCGAGGAGGGCGACGAGACGGCAGGGCGTGCCGTCACCACCGCTCGCTGGCGCGTCCACGATGAGCTCGTACGCGGCAACCCCACCCGTATCGAACGTCCGGAAATGCCGAAGCAGGACCTGGCTTCGCAGGAACAGGCGCGCCGACGACTGTGACAGTCCACCCGACCATGCCCTACCGCGGAAGGAGAATCGCACCCGACAGTATGAGAATCGCCAGAGCAAAAGCATGCACGGTAAGGACCTGCCGGCACGATCGCGGTACTCCGCGGCGTGAGCAGCCCGAGGAAGCTCACCGAGAGTGGACGCAACCGTGGAGGCCCCTGAGCCTGGAGCACAGGGCACACCCAGGGCGCATGGGCACAAGAAGCAGCGCGAAACGATGAGAACCGGTGAACGCCAAAAGCCCGGCTCAGAACGCCTTCTAAGAGATCACCGCAGGTCGGTCACCATTGCGAATCAGATCTCGATGTATTAGTCGTCCCGGTGCCCTGGCCGCGGCGGCCTGGGCGGACGCGTACGGCCCCGCCCGGTCAGGCGGGGCCGTACATGGTCGAGGTCACCCTGATGAGGGCTCAGGCGATGATGCTGTGTGCACCGCCGCCGTCGATGGATACGAGCCCGGTGCGACCGGTTCGTATGACCGCGGGAACGGGACGGCTGAGGGCGGTGGTGCCGTCGCCGAGCTGGCCGTTGTTGTTGGACCCCCACGTGGCCATGGATCCGAGGTAGGGATAGGCCAGGCTGTGGTTGGCACCGGCGGCGATCAGGGAGGCACCGCTCAGGACCGCGACAGGGGTCACGCTGTCAGTCGGAGCATTGTTGTTGCCGAGCTGGCCGTCGCTGTTGTCGCCCCAGGTCATGACCGTGCCGTTGGTCAGCAACGCCATGCTGTGCGCACGGCCGGCGGCGATGGCCTTGGCGGTGTTGATGCCCGTGACCGTGACGGGAACGGAACTGCCGCCCGGGACGGGGTTGCCGAGCTGGCCGTCGCCGTTGGTCCCCCAGGTCCTGACGGTGCCGTCGGCCAGCAGCGCCATGCTGTGGAAGCCGCCCGCCGAGATGGCCGTGGCATTGGTGATGTTCATGACCGTGACAGGAGTGAGCCTGTTCGTCGTGGTGCCGTCGCCGAGCTGGCCCTGGATGTTGAATCCCCACGCCTTGATGGTGCCGTCGACCAGCAGCGCCAGGCTGAAGTTGGGGCCGGCCGAGACGGCGATCGCGTTCGTCACGCCGGACACGGGTATGGGCGTGGGGCTGTTGTTGGTGGTGCCGTCGCCGAGCTGGCCCTCGGTGTTGCCTCCCCAAGCCATGACGGTGCCGTCGTACAGCACGGCCAGGCTGTGCAGGGTGCCCGCGGAGACACCGCGGACACCGGCCAGGTTCTTCACGGTGCCCGGTGTGAAGCGGTTGTTGGCCGCCGAGTCGGTGCCGTCGCCGAGCTGGCCGAAGGCGTTGTCTCCCCAGGCCTCTACCGTGCCGTCGGCCAGCAGCGCCAGGCTGTGGAAGTCGCCGCCGGAGACCTGGACGACATCGGCCGCCGTCACCCCCGCGGCCGTCACGGGCGTGCGCCGGCCAGCTGTTGTGGCGTCGCCGAGTTGCCCGCTGCCGTTGGCGCCCCAGGTCTTCACCCGCTGGTCTACCGCCGATGCCGACGGGGCCCCTGCGACGGTCAGGAAGGCCGCCAGCGTCACACCAAGCGCGGCAGCGGCCACGCGGCGCATCCTCTCCGGAAAAGCATCCGGAAGTGAGCCCATAGTGATTCCCCCGATTCCCCGAATAGATCAACGCAAGCGGCGGAAATGGCGCCGCAAGAGGAGACGGGCCCGGCTGGAATCGATGTTCCTGCCAGACCCGGACGCGCACCACCTGCCGTCACACTGATCAACAAAGCGTCACGCAGAGGTGACGTTACTCCTGATCAGGCGAAATAAGGATCATCTACCGGCGGGACGCCGCTCTGTGTCGTGGCCCATGAACGTGCCGCCATCGTCGCGGCCCGTGAGCGCGCCGCCGTACGGCATGAGCGGTGCCCAGCCGCCTCCCCGGAAAGGCACCCGGCCCAGAAAGGCGGCCGGCCCAGAAAGGCGGCCGGCCCAGAAAGGCGGCCGGCTCAGAAAGGCGGCCGGCTCAGAAAGGCGCCCTGCCGCCTCCCCGGAAAACGGTGAACGCGCGTTCGTTCACCTGGCACCGGAACGAACGGAGGAGGCAAGGAAGGCTGTCCGCTTCACCCCGGCAAAACGATGTGACACCGGCCCCTCACACGGACAAGATGTGACACCGGCCCCTCACATGGACAAGATGATGCCTCATGACTGACAACCGCATTGATCCCCCCTTTATCGCCGCCGAGCTCCCGATGCTGTACTCGTGGCTGGACTGGCACCGGGAGACCCTGGCCGTCAAATGCGCCGGGCTGTCGGAGGAGCAGCTTCGTCTCCGTTCTGTCCCGCCGTCCACGCTCTCCCTGCTCGGCCTGCTCCGCCATCTCGCCGAGGTCGAGCGCTACTGGTTCCGCAACATCCTCAACGGTGAGGACGTTCCCTCGCTCTACTGCACCGAGCAGGACCCCGACGGCGACTTCAACCTGCTCGACTCCTGCTCGGCCGAGGAGGCCCTCGCCCAGTGGCGGGCCGAGATCGACATCGCCCGCGGCCTCTACACGGGGCTGCCCCTGGATGTCGTGGCCAAGCAGCAGCGCAGGGGGGAGGACGTCTCGCTGCACTGGATCCTCATCCACATGATCGAGGAGTATGCCCGGCACAACGGTCACGCCGACATGATCCGCGAGCAGATCGACGGCGTCACCGGGGAGTAGAGGTCTCCTCGATCGCCTCGGCGATCACCTGGTCGAGGTTGGCCAGGTCCGCCGGGTGAGCCGTGGCCGCCTGGGCGAAGCGGGTGAGCAGCCGGGCGAAGACCTCACGGTCCGCCTCGTCCCAGTCCGCGATCAAATCGTCCAGGTAGGTCCGCCGATAGCGGACGACCGCCTCCAGCACGCGGCTCCCCCGCCCGCTCAGCACCAGCCGGGCCCGCCTGGCGTCCACCTCGGACTCCTCGCGTTCCACGAACCCCGCGCCGATGGCGTCGTTGACCAGCCTGCTGGCGGTGGAGGGGTCCACGTCGAGTTGCTCGGCGACGGCGCCCACGGTCACCTCGGGCAGGTCGAGGCTCAGCTTGTGCACGGCGTGCACGACCATCACGTTCGACAGCTGAACCGGCCGCTGCGGGTCTCCGACCTTGCGTGCGCGCAGCGGCCGCGCCCACATCCGGCGCAACCGGAAAAGCGCCACGTCGATCGCCGCCCCCGGCGTCCCCTCGTTCACGGAGCCACCCTACCGGCGCGCACGGCGTATGCCCGTGCACGCCGTACGGAGGGTCAGCCGGACAGGCGGACCGGGTTGACCAGGTCGGCGTACATGAGCAGACCGGCCATGATGATCATCACGAAGGCGATGGCGTAGGTCAGCGGAAGCGCCTTGGCGATGTCCACATGCCCGGGGGCGGGACGACGGGTCACGCGGGCGAAGGCGCGCTTGAGGCCCTCCCACAGGCCGCCCGCGATGTGGCCGCCGTCCAGCGGGAGCAGCGGGATCAGGTTGAACAGGCCGATCGCCAGGTTGAACCCCGCCAGGAGGTTGATGAAGACGACGATCTTGTTCTCCAACGGGACCGTGGAGGCCGCGATCTCCCCACCGATGCGGCCCACGCCGATGACGCCGATCGGGCCGTTCTTGTCGCGCTCGTCACCGGAGAAGGCCGCGTTCCAGACGCCCACCATCTTCTCCGGGAAGCGCAGCAGTGAGCCGGCGGTCGCCGAGGTGAGATCCCACATGTGGGTGGCCACGGCCCCGAAACTCTGCTGCTCGATGACCGTCGTGGGGCTGACGCCCAGGTAGCCGACCCCTCTTTCGATCTTTCCGGGCTCGTCCAGCGACTCCCGGTCCTGGGCGATGAGGGTGGCGTTCAGGGTCAGCTTCTGCCCGGCCCGCTGGATCCCGATCTCGACCGGTCCCGCACCGTGGCCGCGAATGGCCCGCGTCGCCGAGTCCCAGCCCGTGACGGGCTTACCGGCCACCGACAGGATGACGTCTCCCGGCTTCAGCCCTGCCGCGGCGGCCGGGCTGGGCTTGTCGGCCGCCGTGCAGCCGGGGTTCCTGGCGGCCTCGGCCTCGGTCTTCACGCACGCGGGAACCTTGGCGACCTGGTTTTTCTGCACCGGGATGCCGAAGCCCATGAGCACGACGCCGAACAGGATGAACGCCAGTACGAAGTTCATGGCGGGGCCGCCGGCCATGATGATGACCTTCTGCCACCAGGGCTTGCGGTAGAAGACCCGGTCCTCGTCTCCGGGCTTGACTTCCTCCAGCGCCACGTCGCGCGCATTTTCGATCATGCTCTGCCACGGGCCGGTGGACACCGAGCGCACCTTGTTGGGATCGTCGGTGGGCCGGGGCGGCAGCATGCCGATCATCCGGATGTAACCGCCGAGCGGGAGCCACTTCACGCCGTATTCGGTCTCGCCCTTACGGCGCGACCACATCGTCGGACCGAAGCCGACCATGTACTGGGTGACCTTGACACCGAACAACTTCGCCGGCAGCAGGTGGCCGATCTCGTGCAAGGCGATCGACGCCATCAGTCCCAGGAGGAAGACGACGATCCCGATCACGAAGAGCCAACTCACAGGTTCATACCCCCGGTCGCGGATTCACCGACAATGCCCCATAAGAGATTAGCCGAAGCATCCGGCCTCCGGACTCCCACAAAAGCAAGCGTTTGGGATCGAGCCACTTGCGCAGGCTTGGTCGAATAGAGACACTTCGTTGACAATCCGCGATCACTTGATCACCCTACGACAAAGAGGGATGAGGGGAGAGTTTTGATCGGGATCCTGGTTGCCGAGCACATTCCTCTGGTCCGGCGAGGCCTGGTGGCGTCACTGGAGTGCGAGGCCGACCTGAAGGTCATCGCCGACGTGGACAGTGGAGAAGACGTCGTCCCCGCCGTCTTGGAGCACGAACCCGACGCGGCGGTCATCGATCTGGACCTCCCCGGCGTCGACGGGTTCACCGCGGCACTTCACCTGCATGAGAACGTCCCCGACTGCCGGGTTCTCCTCCTTTCTCGCCAGCCCAACCCCGGCCAGGTCCGCCGGGCCTTCGCCGTCCGCGCGCTCGGGTTCATGAGCCTGGACGTCGGGCCGGAGCAGCTGGCCGACGGCGTCCGCCGGATCGTGGCCGGGCGCCGGGCCGTGGACTCCGAGCTCGCGGTGGCCGCTCTGGAGTCGGCCGAGAACCCGCTGACCCGCCGGGAGCTGGACGTGCTCCGGCTGGCCGCCGAGGGGGCGCGGTCCAACGAGATCGCCGATCAGCTGTTCCTGTCCGTGGGAACCGTCCGGAACCACCTGTCACGGATCATGTGCAAGACCCAGGCGCGCAGCCGCCTCGACGCCGTACGGATCGCCAGCAACGCCGGATGGCTGTGACGTCTCCCGCGCCATGAGCCGTGGGGGCGGGCTCCGCGCGGCGAGTCGCCAGGGCCGTCAGGGGCGCCAGATGAGAATCAGCGCGCAGTCGTCGTTGTCCCCCGCCGACATCGAGGCGACCAGGTTGCGGGCACCGTCGCGGAACCCGGAGGGCAGCAGCCGGTCGGCCTCGCCCAGCAGCCGGTCCAGGCCCGCGTCGATGTCGCGGCCGGGCTGCTCTATCAGCCCGTCGGTGTAGAGCATGAGCGCGTCGCCCTTGCGGAGCATGCCCCGATCGGGCTCGCAGTGCAGGTCGGGGACGACGCCCAGGACCACGCCCTTGGCCGGGGAGACCCGCCAGGTGCCGGTGCCCGCCTCGAACGTGACCACCGGCGGGTGACCCGCCGAGGTGATCACGTATTCGCCCGTGACGAGGTTGAGCCGCACGTGGACGGCCGTGACGAAGCCCTCCGCCTCGCGCTGGCGGTGCAGGTAGGCGTTGCAGGCGGGCAGGAAGTCGCTGACCGAGCCGAGCAGTCCGCCGAAGGTCCCCGACAGCATCAGCGCCCTGGTGCCCGCGTCGACGCCCTTGCCGGACACGTCGACCAGGGCCAGCTCCACGATGTCGCCGTCGCGCAGGGAGACCAGGAAGTCGCCGCCGAAGGAAGAACCGCCGGCCTGTTTGAGCACCACCCGCGCGCCCCAGTCCTTGGGCAGCGCGGGCAGCTCGCTCTGCCTTTTGAGCCGGTCGCGCAGCTCCAGCAGCATCGTGTCGCCGCGCAGGCCCTGCACGCCGAGCTTGCCGCGGTTGCGGGCCATCACCATGGCCAGCACGGTGGTGAAACCGCAGGTGACCAGCAGGCCCGGGCCGATGTGCCCCACCCCGCGCACGACGCCCACGTAGGCGAGGGCGAGCGCGACCGCGCACAGCAACTTGGCCAGGCTGCGCAGCCGGAGCTGAAGCCCGCCGAGGAGAGTGATCGGAATCATGAGCGCCGGAGAGAACCACTCCATGGAGACCCGGGCGGCAAGGCCGCCGAGCACCAGGGTCAGCACGATCAGCGTGATGAGCAGGTTGCGATCACGACCCAGCAGCGCACGGCGCAGGAATCGCACCGTGGGCACCAGAAGGGGGACCCGCACCAGGAACGCACGGATCCCCGGAGGAATCAGCGGCACCGGGCGAGAACTCATAATGCGCCTGACTGTATCTGGCTATCCCCCGTTTGGGCAGCCCACTTGACCAATGCCTTGATCATTTAGGGCGGATATTGAATGGCCGGAACGGTTTGCTCCACCTAGGGTAAGAAAAATGAGTCTTAGCCTGCGCCCGATGACCGAGGCCGACTGGACCGCGTGGATGGCGGTCGGCGAGGAAGCGTTCGGCAACGCCCTCCCCCCTCACCAGGCGGAGCTGCACAAGGGCACCACCGAGTTCGACCGTTCGCTGGGAGCGTACGAGGGTGACCAGCTTGTGGGCGTGACGGCGGTGTTCAGCTTCACCATGACGGTGCCCGGCGGGCCGATCCCGGTCGGCGGCGTCACCGCGGTCGGCGTGCTGCCCTCACATCGCCGCCGGGGGATCCTGTCCGCGCTCATGACCCGCCAGCTCGCCGACATCCGGGAGCGGGGCGAGGCGGTCGCCGCGCTCTACGCCTCCGAGGCCGCGATCTACGGGCGCTTCGGGTACGGCAGGGCCTCCGACAGTCTTTTCTTCAACATCCCCAAGCACGGCGCGGCCTTCGTCAGGCACGCCCCCGCCGATCCCTCGCTGCGGCTGCGCATCGTCAAACCGGCCGAGGCCAGAGCCGTCTTCGAGAAGGTCTTCGAGGCCGCGCTCGACAGCCGCCCGGGACTCTACGCCCGCACGCCCGCACGCTGGGACACGCTCCTGTCGGACCACGAGGCCGACCAGCGCGGCGCCGGACCGCTGCGAGCCGTGGTCGTCGAGGACGACGGCGGCCCCCGCGGCTACGCGCTCTTCCGGATCAAGCAGAATTTCACCCAGCACGACGTGCCCGACGGCGAACTGCGGGTCAAGGAGCTGTTCGGCCTGGACCCGGCCGCCTACGCGCTGCTGTGGCGGCACGTGCTGGACCGCGACCTGGTCGCGAGGATCAACGCCTGGAACCGGCCGGTCGACGACCCGCTGATCCACCTGCTGGCCGAGCCGCGCCACCTCAACGCGGGATGGCTGGATGAGCTGTGGATCCGCCTCGTGGACGTCGAGCGGGCGCTTGCCGCGCGCCGCTACTCGGCCCCGGTGGACGTGGTCATCGAGGTGGAGGACGCCTTCTGCCCGTGGAACGCCCGCCGCTGGCGGCTGTCGGCCGACACCTCCGCCGCGCGGTGCGTGCCCACGGAGGATCCGGCGGACCTGACGCTTCCGGTGACCGTCCTGGGCGCGGCCTATCTGGGCGGGCGCCCGCTCACGGCGTTGCGGGGGGCGGGGTCGGTGCACGAGTCGCGGGCGGGGGCCCTGCGGGAGCTGTCCCTCGCGATGTCGTGGGAGCCCGCCCCCTGGGGCGGCCTGATCTTCTGAACCCCTGGATTTGTCCACGGGGGGATGTCAAGGTGGCGCTATGGCGCTGCAGAGCTTGCAGATCAGTGCGATCACCGCGATGCGGGCCCGGGATGTCTCCCGGCCCACCCAGGAGCAGCAGGAGGCCGCGGACCGGCGGCCCCTGCGCGACGAGACGCCCCGCAGGGACAGGGAGGCGCCACGCCGCAGGTAGGGCCGGCTCGCTCCCGGCGAGCGAGCCGGTCCCTCGTTCTTACTACGGCAGCGGCGGAAGCTGACCGATCGTCTCGTATGAGGTGATCTGCGCGATCCGGCGGTTGTGCCGCTCGGCGCCCGAGTAGGGCGTGTTGAGGAAGAGCTCGATGAATCCGATCGTTTCTTCCTCGGTGTGCATCCTTGAGCCGAGGCTGATCACGTTGGCGTTGTTGTGCTCGCGGGCGAGCTTGGCGGTGTCCTCGCTCCAGGCCAGGGCCGCGCGGATGCCGCGCACCTTGTTGGCCGCGATCTGCTCGCCGTTGCCGGAACCGCCGATGACGATTCCCAGGCTGCCCGGGTCGTCCGCGACGCCCTCGGCCGCACGCAGCACGAACGGCGGATAGTCGTCCTCGGGGTCGTAGACGAACGGACCGCAGTCCGTGACCTCGTGGCCGTGCTCCTTCAGCCAGGAGACGATGTGATTCTTGAGTTCATAGCCGGCATGGTCGGCACCGATGTAGACGCGCACCCGCCCAGTTTCGCAGGTACGTATGCCCGGCTCGACCCCCACCCCGGCTAAAGTAATGACCGGCATGCCATTGGAACCCTTACAAGAGAGAGCCTCACATGCGTGACATCCGAGTGGTCGGGGATCCGGTCCTTCGCACGCCCGCCGAGCCGGTCGTCGACTTCGACCGCGACCTGCGCCGCCTGATCGACGAGATGTTCGACGCGATGTACGCCGCGCAGGGTGTCGGTCTGGCCGGACCGCAGATCGGCGTGTCGAAGCGGCTCTTCGTCTACGACTGCAGCAACCGCAAGGGCCATGTGATCAACCCCGTGCTGACCGTCGACGACGATGCCGAGGTCGTCGACGAGGAGGGCTGCCTGTCGGTCCCCGGCCGCCAGACCGGCACCCCCATCTATGCCAAGACCCCTCGCGCCGCCGGGGTCACCGTCCGCGGGCTCGACCGCCTGGGGCGCCCGGTCCAGATCAAGGCCCGCGGTCTGCTCGCGCGCTGCTTCCAGCACGAGACCGACCATCTCAACGGCATGCTCTACGTCGACCGCCTGTCCAAGGACGCCGCCAGGAAGGTCCTGCTCCAGGCGCCCTGATCGGCCGAAGGCCCTCATCGGGCCGTGCCCGTCACAAGACGGGCCCGCCCGGAGCCGGAGGGCCTCAGAGCTGGACGGCCTTGACCTCCAGGTATTCCTCCAAGCCGAACTCGCCCAGCTCGCGGCCCAGGCCCGACTGCTTGTATCCGCCGAAGGGAGCCCGGGGGTTGAACTGGCCTCCGTTGACGGCCACCTGGCCGGTGCGCAGCCGCCGTGCGACGGAGACCGCGTGTTCCTCGTCGCCCGCCCACACCGCACCGGCCAGGCCGTACGGCGTGCCGTTGGCGATGGTGACGGCCTCGTCCTCGCCGCGGCTGTAGGGGATGATCGTCAGGACCGGGCCGAAGATCTCCTCCTGCTCGATCACCATCCCCGGCTCCACCCCGGCGAACACCGTGGGCTCCACGTAGAAACCCCGCGGAAGGGGACGGTCGGCGCCTCCGGCGACCAGCCGGGCCCCCTCTTCCTGGCCCCGGTTGATGTAGCGGACGACCCGGTCGCGCTGCGCCGCGGAGACCAGCGGGCCGAGGCGGGTGAGCTCGTCGAACGGGTCGCCGACGGTGTATTTCCGGGCGGCCTGGACGGCCAGGCCGACGGCCTCGTCGTACTGGTCGCGGTGAACGATCATGCGGGCCCAGGCGGAGCAGGTCTGACCGGAGTTGAGGAACGCGTTGGCCACGGTCACCTTGGTCGCCGTGGCCAGGTTCGCGTCCGGCAGGATCAGGCTGGCCGACTTCCCTCCGAGCTCCAGAGCCACCCGCTTGACCGTCTCGGCGGCGAGGGAGGCGACCCGGCGCCCGGCCCTGGTCGAGCCGGTGAACGACACCATGTCCACGTCGGGATGGGTGACCAGGGCCTCGCCGACCACCGGGCCGTATCCGCTCACCATGTTGAACACCCCGGCCGGCAGCCCGACCTCGTCGAAGATGCCGGCCAGCGCGTAGGCCGCCAGCGGTGCCACCTCGCTCGGCTTCAGCACCACCGTGCAGCCGGCGGCGAGCGCCGGGCCCACCTTGCACACGACCTGGTGGAGCGGGTAGTTCCACGGCGTGATGGCGGCGACCACTCCGGCCGGCTCCCTGAAGATGCGGGAGTTGCCGACCTGACCGCCTTCGAAGTCGTATGTCTCGGCCAGCTGGGCGTAGGAGGCCAGCACCCCGGCCGGCATCAGCGTCTGCACCTTCAACGCCACGCCGTACGGCGCGCCCATGTCGGTGGCGATGATCCTGGCTATCTGGTCGGAGCGGTCCCGTATCAGGTCGGCGGCGGCGGCGAGGACCTTCCCCCGCTCCGCGGGAGCCGTGCCGGACCACGAGGGCAGGGCCGCGCGAGCGGCGGCCACGGCGGCCTCGACATCGGCGGGTGACCCCGCGGGGACCTTGTCGATCGTCTCCTCGGTCGCGGGATTGACGACATCAATGCTCTCGCTCGACGCCGAAGGCCGCCAAGCTCCGTTCAGATAAAGATGGCGCATGCCCCTCATCCTTACGCGCGGATCGTCATAAGGCGAGAGTCCAGCAGGTCAGAGGATGCCTTCCCAATCGCACGAAGATCGCAAATAGGTGGACGCGGTCCCTCGCCGTGGCGAGCACTCGGCCGCCCTTGCGACGAGAGTACGGCGAAGCACGCTTCCGGGTGACAAATAGTCAAGATCTCTAAAAAATCGCGATATCTGGATAAGCACAGACGGGTGTTCGCGGAGGCCCGTATCAGGCATCCGCCTCATCTCCCCGCCCGCCCCGCATCCCCGCCCGCCCCGCCGCGACCTGGTCCGGTCCGGCGGGGCGAAGCCGAGGGATCAGCCGGGATCAGTCGAAGATCGGGGGCCGGGTGCGGGAGCGCTTGAGCTCGAAGAAGCCGTCGACGCCGGCCACCAGGCGGACGCCGTCCCAAAGCTTGGCGGCCTCCTCCCCCTTGGGCGCGGGCGAGATGACGGGGCCGAAGAACGAGACACCCTCGACCGAGATCACCGGAGTGCCGACCTCCTGGCCGACCCGCTCGATGCCGTCGTTGTGCGAGGCGCGCAGGGCCTCGTCGTGCTCCTCGGAGTCCATCGCGTCGGCGAACGCGCGGTCGAGCCCGGCCGCCTCCAGCGCCTCCTCCACGGTCTCGCGGAGCTTGTCGAGCTCCTCGATCCTGCCCTGGTTGTGGAGACGGGTGCCGAGCTCGGTGTAGAGCCGTCCGACCGTCTCGGAGTCGTACTTCTCCTGCACGGCGGTGACCACCCGGACCGGGCCGATGGCCTTGGCGATCTTCTCGCGGTAGGTCTCCGGGACGTCCTTGCCCTCGTTGAGCACGTTCAGGCTCATGATGTGCCAGCGCGGCTCGATCGGCCGCACCTTCTCCACCTCCAGCAGCCAGCGGGAAGTCATCCACGCGTAGGGGCAGAAGGGGTCGAACCAAAGGTCGACCGGGGTACGCTCGGTCATCTCTCAGCTTTCTGGTCGTGAGGCGTCTTCGCGATAGCCACAACCTGAGACCAAGAGTTTCCTATTCCATGCGCGGATTATTACGTTGACGGGCGGCTTTATCCTCAGATGTGGTGATCGATGTGCCCCTTCCCCTCAGGGGAAACGATCTTCCGTCTCACATGGCAGGATTCAGGAATTCCTTCGCAGCGGAGCGAGGGAGGTTGTGACGAGGAGCAGCTGTAGTGGCAGGCAATCTGACCCGTGACGAGGCCCGCGAGCGCGCACGACTGCTGAGTGTGCAGTCATACGCGGTGGAGCTCGACCTGACCGAGGGTGAGGAGCGCTTCGAGAGCGTCACCACGGTCCGGTTCACCAGTACGCAGGCGGGTGCGGAGACGTTTATCGACCTGGCCGAAGCCAAGGTGCGCAAGGCCGTACTGAACGGCACCGAGCTCGACGTGAGCAGCTACGACCCCGCGACCGGGCGGCTACCGCTGCCGAACCTGGCCGAGACCAACGAGCTGCGCATCGACGCCGACTGCGTCTACACGCGCACCGGCGAGGGCCTGCACCGTTTCGTCGACCCGGTCGACAAGAGCGTCTACCTGCACAGCCAGTTCGAGACCGCCGACGCCCACCGGATGTACGCCTGCTTCGACCAGCCCGACCTGAAGGCCACCTTCGAGCTGACCGTGCTCGCGCCCTCCGGCTGGGAGGTCGTCTCCAACGCGGCGCCCGACTCCGTCGAGGAGCTGGAGGAGCACCACGGCCGTCACGGCGTGCTCCAGGCCGCCAGGCGCTGGCACTTCCCCGCCACGCCGGTGATGTCGACCTACATCACCGCCCTGTGCGCCGGGCCGTACCACAAGGTGACCTCCGAGCACGACGGCATCCCGCTGGGCCTGTACTGCCGGGCCTCGCTCGCCGAGCACCTCGACCCCGACAACCTCTTCGAGATCACCCGGCAGGGCTTCGACTTCTTCCACAAGGTCTTCGGCCTGCGCTACCCGTTCGGGAAGTACGACCAGCTGTTCGTCCCCGAGTTCAACGCGGGCGCGATGGAGAACGCCGGCTGCGTGACCTTCCTGGAGGACTACGTCTTCCGCTCCCGCGTCACCGACGCAGTGATCGAGCGCCGCGCCGAGACGATCCTGCACGAGATGGCGCACATGTGGTTCGGTGACCTGGTCACCATGCGCTGGTGGGACGACCTGTGGCTGAACGAGTCGTTCGCCACCTACGCCTCGGTGCTCTGCCAGGCGGAGGCCACCCGCTGGGGCCAGGGCGCCTGGACGACCTTCGCCAACGTGGAGAAGTCCTGGGCCTACCGCCAGGACCAGCTGCCCTCGACCCACCCGATCGCCGCCGACATCGTCGACATGCACGCGGTCGAGGTCAACTTCGACGGCATCACCTACGCCAAGGGCGCCTCGGTGCTCAAGCAGCTCGTCGCCTACGTCGGGCTGGACAACTTCCTGGCCGGTGTCCGCGACTACTTCAACGAGCACGCCTGGGGCAACACCGAGCTGAAGGACCTGCTCAGCGCGCTGGAGCGCACCTCGGGCCGCGACCTGTCCTCCTGGTCCAAGGAGTGGCTGGAGACCTCCTGGGTCAACACGCTGCGTCCGTCGTTCACCACCGACGCCGAGGGCCGCTTCCTCTCGTTCGACGTCCTGCAGGAGGCCCCGGCCGACTACCCGACGCTGCGTTCGCACCGCGTCGCCATCGGCCTGTACTCCCTGCAGGGTGACGCCCTGGTCCGGACCACGCGGGTCGAGCTCGACGTGGTCGGCGCGCGTACGGCGGTCGCCGAGCTGGTCGGCGAGGTCCAGCCGGACCTGGTGCTGATCAACGACGACGACCTGACCTACGCCAAGGTCCGGCTCGACGAGCGCTCGCTGCAGACCCTGGTGAACGGCGGCATCGCCAGGTTCACCGAGTCCCTGCCCCGCGCCCTGTGCTGGTCGGCGGCCTGGGACATGACCCGTGACGCCGAGATGTCCACCCGCGACTACGTCGCCCTGGTGGTCTCCGGCATCTCGTCGATCAAGGACATCACCGTCGCCCAGACCGTGCTCCGCCAGGCCCGCCTGGCCGTCCAGCAGTACGCCGACCCCGCCTGGCGCGCCCAGGGCCTCGCCCTGCTGGCCTCCTCCCTCCGCTCCCTCCTCACCGAGGCCGAGCCCGGCTCCGACCACCAGCTCGCCTACGTCAACGCCCTGGCCGCCGCGTCGACCTCGGCCGACGACCTGGCGTTCCTGAAGGGCCTGCTGGACGGCTCGACCGTGCTCGACGGCCTGACGGTGGACACCGACCTGCGCTGGACGCTGATCCACGCCCTGGTCTCCGGTGGCGTGCTCGGCGAGGAGGACATCGCCAACGAGCTTCTGCGCGACGCCACCGCCACCGGCGAGCGCTCGGCCGCGCTCAGCCGTGCCGCGATCCCCACCGCCGAGGGCAAGGCGAAGGCCTGGGCCTCGATAACCGAGGGCAAGCTGAGCGGCGCCCTGCTCCGCTCGACGATCGCCGGTTTCATGGACCCGCACCACGCGGACCTGCTGGAGCCGTACGCCGCGAAGTACTTCGACGAGATCGGCCGGATCTGGAAGACCTGGACCTCCGACAGCGCCCAGAACTTCGCGAACGGCTGCTACCCGGTCCTGGCCATCTCCCCGGAGACCGTCGCCAGGACCCAGGACCTCATCTCCGCGAGCCAGCCCCCGCACGCCCTCAAGCGCCTCCTGCTGGAGGGCGCCGACGGCGTCAGCCGCGCCCTGCGCGCCCAGGCCAAGGACGCCGCCTCGGCCTGACCTCACCTGACCTCCTGGTGCCGGCCGACCGGAACGCCCCTCGCCGTCACGGCGGGGGGCGTCCCGCTTTTCCGGGCAGCGCCCGGCGCCCGCCCGCCGTCACCGCAAGGGGCGGACCGGCGCTCCCAGCAGTTCCAGGTGCCGGGCCGTCACGAGGTCGTGCCTCAGCGCCAGGGAGACGATCGCCGCGCGCTGCCAGTCGGACTTCCCGGGCTGCTCCGGGGTCTTCACGCGGAGTTTCACGCGGGCGAGATAGTCGATGTGGAAGTTGACCGCCGAACGGCCCAGGCCGAGATGGGCCAGGCGGATGATGATCTCCGGAACGGTCGGGATCACGGTGGAGAGCGGGTCGCGCAGGCGGGGTTCGCAGAGCGCGACCAGGATCAGGAAGTATTTCGCGGTGACGTCCAGGGGGAAGGCCAGCACGGTCTCCGTGCCCTCCCGGGGCGCGTCGGGGTGGAACAGCGTGTGTTCGGGGGCGAACACCAGGAAGGACACCGATTCGGCGGGCAACCGTACCCGGGCCAGCTCGAAGGGGATCGGTGCCCGCACGCGGCCCGGCGGCACCTTGACGAACTCGCCGCCGCCCTCGGGGTTGTCGACCACGTAGGTCGACGCGCGGCTCAGGTTGGAGATCAACCAGTAGTCGTCCACCACATCGATCCGCCCCGCCAGCCGAGAGACCGCGGGATCCGGAAGCACCAGGTCGGCCGGCCCCCTGCCGAAGGTGACGTGCTCGCCGGGGGCGACCTCCAGCACCTGCTCATCTCTCTGGATGAGGATCCCTGAAACCTTACAGATACTCACGGTGAGGATCCTTTCGCAAACTGTGAGCACCCGAGAGAGAAAGGGAGAACACAGATGCGCCTCAACGCCATCATCGCCGCACTGCTCGCCGGAGCCGCGATCACGGCCGCAGCCCCGGCCGCCCAGGCCGAGACCAAGTACTGGGTGGACACCCACGGCACCGCCACGGGCTTCTACCACGGAGGATTCCTCTACGCCGGCACGAACTACGTGTTCTGCAAGCGCTGGGGCGACCGGGTGGGCACCGGCAACGAGTACAACCACTGGTGGCTGCTCACCGACATGGACACCGGTGGCCGCGACTACATCTCGGCGTACTACCTCAGCCGCTGGGGCAATGACGAGGCCAAGGACAACTCGGGCGCGGAGATCCCCAACTGCTGACAGAAAGTAATCGACACGCGACGATGGGTGAATGGACGTCCCCCTTGAGATCGGCCGCTACCGCGTCGAGCGGCTCCTGGGCCAGGGCGCGTTCGCCACGGTGTGGCTCGCGCACGACGATGATCTGAACGCCCCCGTCGCCGTCAAGGTTCTGGCCGCGCACTGGGCGAACCACCAGCGGATACGCCGGCGGTTCGCCCAGGAGGCCAGGATGATCCGGCGGGCCGAGTCACCGCATGTGGTGCAGGTGCACGACATCGGCACACTGCCCGACGGACGGCCGTTCTTCGTGATGGGCCACGCCGACCTCGGCACCCTGCGCGACCGGCTGGCCGGTGGCCCCGTGCCGCTGGGTGAGGCGGTCCGGCAGACCCTGGAGATCGCGATCGGCGTGGCCGCCCTGCACGACCACGGCATCGTCCACCGCGACCTCAAGCCCGCCAACATCCTGATCCGCTCTCTGCCCGGCGGCGGGGAACGGCTGATCGTGGCCGATCTCGGCATCGCCAGGGAACTCGCGCAGACCTCCGGCTTCACGCTGCCGGGCGGCACCCCCGGCTACATGGCGCCCGAACAGCTCAGCCCCGCCTCCGCCCCCGACGAGCGCGCCGACGTGTACGGCCTGGCCGCGGTGGCCCACCACCTGATCACCGGCGAGCCGCCCGGCCGGACCCCGAGCCGGATCTCCTCACCCGCGGGCGAGGTCATCGCCCGAGCCCTGGCCGACGACCGCGACGCGCGCTGGCCGGACGTCCGCGCCTTCGCCTCGGCACTGGCCACGGCCGCCGGTGAGCCCCAGCCGCTGCCGGGCGGGGCCGGGAAGAGGCCGAAACTGCTGCTGGCCGCGCTGCTGACCATCACGGTCGCCGTCGCCGGGGGTGTCACGCTCGCCGTCCGGCGTGACGACGGCGCGTACGAGCGATGGTTCCGGGCCGGCGCCGACATCCCCGAGGAGTATCGCGCCGCGATCACCGAAGCGGGAACCTGGTGCACCGACGTGCCCGGCCTGAGCCCCGCGCTCATCGCCGCCATGCTGAAGGCGGAGAGCGGTTTCGACCCGGAGCTCGCCGACGACACCACCAAGGAGTACGGCATCGCCCGGTGGACTCCGGACGTCCTGGAGCCCTACCTGCCCGCGAGCTACTCGCGCTCGCCGCGGGCCGGGGCCCTGGACCCCGAGGTGGCCATCCCGGCGATGGGCCGGTTCCTGTGCACGCTCGGCCCGAAGGTGCGCGACGTGCCGGGCGATCCCGCGCTCAATCTGGTCGGCGTCTACCGGAGCTCGGTCGCCACGGTACGGCAGGCGAAAGGCGTTCCGCCGAGGTGGCGCGACCATGCCGGAAAGGTCAGCGCCTACCTGAGGGCCTACCGGCCGTGAGCGTTCCGCCCCGGCCTGCTCGGGGCCGGGCACGCGTCATGTCGATCGGTCTTCTTCCGGCCCGGTGATCCGCTCTGACGCGACCTTGAGCTCACTTTGAGGGCCGCCGCGAGACTCGGATGCGATAACCCCGCACTCAAAACCCTAGGAGAGGCGGAAAATCAATTGCGGCCCAGTGAGTGATCTCGTACGTTGCGATCGGCATCGTCGAATACGTCGTGAGGACAACCGCGTGACCCCGCCTGCTCTCTTCGCCTGACACCTTCCCACAGCGCTCTGACGCCGACACGGTCGGCTCCGCCGGGCTGCCCCAGGCCGCCCTGGCCCTTCAGCGTTTCAGGCCGCGCGAGCGCGGCCTTTCGTCAGGTCTTAGAGAGATCATGTCCTCACAACCCCATAGAGATCATTTCGTGCTGTCCTGGACCGTGCGCCGGACCCGCCTGCCCCTCCTCTCCCTTCGCTGCCTGCGGTGCCGTGCGGCGGTGGCCACCGCCGCGGAGGGCAAGTTCCGGGTCAACGCCAACGGCAAGCTTCTCGACGTGTGGCTTCTGGTCCATTGCGTCTCCTGCGGCCAGACCTCGAAGGTCACGGTGCACGAGCGGGTCCCGGTCCGGTCCATCGACCCGGTCCGCCTGCACGCGTTCGAAACCAACGATCCGGCGCTCGTCGCCCAGACACTCCTGGACCCGCTGGTCGCCCGGCGTAACCGGTTCGCCCTCGACTGGAGCGACGCGTGGTGTCTGGTCACGCCCCCGGGTCCGCCCGCGGACGCGGGCTGGCCAATCCGGGTGGAGGTCGAGTTCCTGGACCCCGTCCCGGTCCGTCCGCAACGGCTGATCGCCCAAGGTCTCGGCATCAGCAGGAGCGAGACCGAACGCCGGATCAAGTGCGACGTCCCTCTCGTCCGCAGGACGAGCACGGATTTCGCCTTCATCGTCCATCCCGGCCCTCAGGGATGGGGGTGAGGTGTGATGAAGGATCGCCGCCGCGAGCGGCATGATCAATGCGGCCAATCTGATCAGATGATGATAAAAATAGCCCCTACCTGCGAGAACGGACCAACACCCACTTTGCGCAGATAACACCCCCCTTCACTCACAGGCCATGAGAAGGTGATCATGTGGAATCGGCGCGCGATCTGCTCGTCTCCCTCGCGCGGAGATACGCCTTCGCCGACCTCGGAGCCCTCGCCTCGGACGTCGTCGAGAACGCGGAGGTCATCGAGGCGGTATGCGAGTTCGGGCAGCGGCTGCTCTCGCTCGACGCGGAGGACTTCGCCGCCGAGGCGCGGGCCGTACCCAACGATCTGAGGCGGCGGGCGCGGGCGTGCACCATGCCGCAGACACCCCGGGAGCAGCCGCGTGGCGCGCTGGAGTCACTCCGGCCCGCCTACGGGCTGCTGCTGGAGGTGATCGCGGTCCGGTGGCACAGGCGCGAGCTGAGCCCCATGGTCGCCGCCCTGCACATCGCCAGTGAGTACCTGCCGCTGCTCGCCTTCGAGCCGGTGCTCGGCCACGCGGGCGACCCCGCCCGCTGGCCCCAGGGCTTCAGCGCGCCGGGCAGCAGGTTCGGCGTGATCGGCGACCGTGAGTGCGACCACACCAAGGCGGAGCAGTCGGCCACCAACCGCACCCTGCGGGTGTCCGGGGAACCGGCCGAGGGCTGGCGGGCCTACTTCGACCGGCAGCACAGCCAGGTGGCGGGGGCACTCGCCACCTGCGTGGCCACCTGCCGCAACCCGTGCACCGCCATGGACTGGGTGGAACGGGACCGCCGCGAGGACCTCGCCCTACGCGCCCGGGTGGCGCTGACCTTCGCCGACACCCCCCTGGTACGGCTGCGCCACGCGGCCCCCGTGGGTCACGGGTTCGGCGTGCCCTCCCCCGAGGAGGTCCTCGAAGCGTGGGAGCGCAGCCGGCTGGTCCTGGCCAAGAACGAGGTGGGCAACGCGGCCGGTGAGGACGACGGTTTCCCCCTGCCGGGCCTGCCCAGCCTGGTCTCCGCGGTCGCGGCCGCCCCCGTGGTGCCCTCGACGCTGCTCACGGACATCACCACTCACCTGGTGAAGCTTCTCCGGATGTGATCTCGCGGATCCAGCATGAGCGCCGAGCGGGGCGCCTGTGTCCGGTGAACGGCCGGAGCCATGGGCCTGCCGAACAGGTCCCACGATGTCATGACCTGGCCGATGACCACCGAAAGCAGGCAGCAGACGACGGAGATCAGCAGCAGGAGCGTCCCCCTGCGGATGTAGCGGTCTTTGGCGGCGGCGATGGAGCTGAGCTTTCTGATCCGCAGCACGAGCCGGTCGGCCCGGACCCGGGTGTCCTGGCTCGCCATGCGGGCTCTCAGGTCGGCGAGCGCGCTGTCGGCGAAGGCTCCGGCGCGGGAGTCCTCGGGACGGGGGACATCGGCGCGGGGGCTCGGGGCGTGCGCGCGGACGGAGTAGAAGCGCCGGCGCTCCACCGCCCGCCCGGCGAGCCGCACGATGCGGGGATAGACCGCACCGGCCAGCACTACGATCGCCATCACGCAGAAGAAGACACCGGCCCACCAGAGCCACTCCACCTGGCCGGGCAGTTCCTGCGGCCTCAACCGGCCGGCCAGCAGCCCGCCGAAGACGGCCGCCGCCATCAGGGCGACCGCCTTCCGGTCCGCCCTGAAGATCTCCTCGCGCACGTCGGCCAGGGTCTCCGCGATGTAGGCGAGCGTCCCGTCCCGCTCCTGCCTCGCAGGATCTCCCGGGGAATCCCCGGAAGAGGCGCGACCCGGCAACGTGTCCCGAACGATCTTCAGCACGACCCGATTGTGACTCCTGCGCTCCCGGCGAAGAGCGGCTTCTCGCTGCCCCCGGCGGGAATGGACGACGGTCAACTTCTGACCATTTTCGAATGGAAGAAACCATAACAGGGAGACGATTCAGGAAAGGCGAGTCCTCCGCTGCGGGTCTCCGGCGTGAACGCCCTCCCCCGGGGCGGGGAGGAGGCACGGAACGGTCTCGTACGGGGTGAGAACGGAGCCGGGAGAGCCAGGAGAGCCGGGGAGAGAGTCACCTCCGGCGCGAAGCCAGATCGGCGAGCAGCCACACCCCCGCGACGAGCCCGCCCACCAGATCCCCGGTGTCGAGGACGGCCGCCATCGACATCGCGGCCAGGCGGCACGCCCCGTCCGGGATCCTTCGTCTGGCCAGGGGGCCCGTGACGATCTCCAGTGCCCTTCCCGCGGGATCCACGAAGACGAGCACGGCCCTGCCCGCCTCCTCCGCCAGGGCGGCGTGCAGCCGTTCGGAGAAGTGGCGGCGGGGGCCGATCGCCGGTCCGAGGTAGACGGCGAAGCGCAGGCCGCTGCGGTGCTCGGCGGCGCGCAGCGCTTCCCTGATGTCGTCGACCTGCGTCGGGGTCAGAGTCCGCATCGCCGTCACCATCCCGCCGACGCCCCGCCGAGGCCGCGCCCCGGCTCGGAGATCTCCGCCAGTGAGACCCAGTCGACCCGCGGCTCCCGCGCCGAGGCCTCCTGGTCCACCAGCACCAGGCCGGAGACGCTCACGCCGTACTCGCTGCGGAGAGGGCCTCCGAACCACACCGCGCCCGCCGAAGTGCTCTGTGCGGCGCTCGCGCGCACCCTGCCGGGCAACATCACCAGCAGGGTGATGAGCAGGAACAGACCCGCGGAAACTCCGATGAGAAACCCGAGGACCTGAATCGCGCTGTCCACACAAACAACGGTAAGCCCCTGGTGAGAGCCCGTCGAGAGGCCTTCCGGACAGGTCGGGAGACCTACCAGACGGCAGGCCTGCGCTCTCCCCAGAAACCGCCGCGGGCCGCCTCGATCTGGGCCGAGACCGAGATCAACGTGCCCTCGTCGCCGAACCGCCCGGCGAGCATGACACCGATCGGCAGGCCCTCGGACGTCCAGTAGAGCGGGAGGTTGACCGCAGGCTGGCCACTGACGTTGTAGATGGCGGGGAAGGCGGCGAACCGCTTCATCCGCTCGAAGGTCTCCTCGGGGTCCTCGACCTCCTCGAACCAGCCCACCGGCCGGGGTGGCTGGGTGACGGTCGGAGTGAGCACCGCGTCGTACTCGTTGGTGACCATCAGCCCGAAGCGGGTGGCGAGCTGCAACGCCGACTGCGCCTGCAGGAAGTCGGGGGCCGGGGTCGCGAAACCGCGCTCGCGCAGCCAGGCGGTCAGCGGCCGGAGCCGGTCCTGCTTGGTCAGGTCCACGGGGTGCATGCAGGCGAAGGCGTACCAGAGCGTCACGAACTGCGGCACCAGGTCCGGCGTGAACGGCGGGGGGATGTCCACCACCTCGTGGCCGAGCGCCGCCAGCTCCGCCGAGGCGTGCTCGTAGGCGGCGAGCACCTCGGGGGCCACCTCGGCGCCTGGGACGAGCGGTTCGGCGTAGCGAGCGATCCGCAGTCGGCCCGGATCCCGGCCCACGTAGGCCTCGAACGATCCGAGCTCCGGCGATGGCGCGTGGTAGAGGTCGCCGGGGTTGTCGTGGGTCATCAGATCGAGCAGCGCGACGGCGTCGGCCACGGTCCGGGCGATCGGGCCGTTGGTCGACATACCGGCCAGGTCGGGGATGATCGGCGCGAAGCTGATGCGGCCCCGGGTGGGCTTGATGCCGTACAGCCCGCAGACCGAGGCGGGGATCCGGATCGAACCGGCGCCGTCGCTGCCCTGCGCCGCGGGAGCGAGACCGGCGGCGACCGCGGCGGCCGCGCCGCCGCTGGATCCGCCTGCCGAGCGGGACAGGTCCCACGGGGTGCGGGTGGGCGGGGAAAGGAAGGTCTCGGTGTAGCACGGCAGCCCGAACTCGGGCGTCGCGGTCTTGCCGAGCATGATCGTCCCGGCGTCCCTGAGCCGCTCGACCACGCTGTCGTCCACCGGGGCGACGAAATCGTCGTAGGTGGCCGAACCGAAGTGGATCGGCACGTCCTTGACCAGGTTGAGGTCCTTGATCGGAATCGGCACGCCGAACAGGGGCGAGGAGTCGTCGCCCGCGAGCACCTTGGCCTCGATCTTGTGCGCCTGCTCCAGGGCCAGCTCGGGGGTCACGGTCACATAGGCGCCGACCTCGGAGTCCAGTCGCGCGATGCGGTCGAGGTAGTGTTCGGTGATCTCGACGGGCGAGATTTCCCTACGTCGTACGGCTGCCGCCTGCTCCAGGGCGGTAAGATCATGTATGTGAGCCACGTCCCGCACAGTAGGCGCAGACGGCCCGGTTATCTAGAGAGGAAATGAGTAGATACCCGGTTCGGAGTAGCCGCAAGCGGGTCATGGCGGTCACAAAAGTATGAGAAACGCAATACTAGGCACCCTTATGGACGTCAGCTACCGTGAGTTACGTGGATTCCGGTCAGGTACCAGAAGACGGTAACACTACGTCACCTATTTGGGTCAGCGACCGACCGGCCGAGGACAGGCCGACGTCTCGACCCGCCGCGCCCGCGTCTACGTACGCGCCCATCGAACGCGCTTCACTGCGCAGCCTGCTCGACCACCCCAAATACGGCCACCTGCGGCGACGCGTCCTGATCGCGGTCGCCGTAGGAGTCGTCGCGGGCATCCTGCTGGCCAGCTGGCGACTGGGCGTGATGGCCGCGATCGTGGCCGCGATCGCCGACACGGTGCTGCGCGCCCGCTCGAATTCGAGCGTGCCCGCCTGGCGGCGTGCCTCGGTCGCGGAACGGCGCACGGAGGCCCAGCTCAAGAGGCTGGAGCGCGGTGGCTACCGCACCCTGCACGCCCGGGCGATTCCGGGGAGCGAGGCCCAGATCGACCATCTGGTCGTCGGGCCCACCGGGGTCTACGCGGTCGACTCCGAGAAGTGGGACAAGCGCCTGCCGGTCCGCGTCCAGTCGCACCGCAAGCTGTTCCACGGGCCGTTCAACCAGAAGCCCCGCCTCGACGAGGCGCGCTGGGAGGCGTCGCAGGCCAGCGAACTGATCGCCGAGGAACTCGGCCATGCGGTCACGGTCGTCCCGTCTCTGGCGATCTACGGCCCGGCGATCCCGTGGAAGGTTCTGAACGTCCGCGAGGTCGACGTCTTCGACGGCAGCCGCGTCCGTAAATGGATCACCAAGCGGGAGCGGTCACTCACCGACGCCGAGATCGACAAGATCTACGAGGCCGCCGAGAGGGTCCTGCCCGCCCGTTACCCCGAGTCCTGACCCCGGCCGGCCCCGGCCGGCCCCGTGGCGGCGGATTCGGCCGCCGCCACGTCACTCGTGCTCCCCGTCGCGCTCTCCCGCCGCGTCATCCGCCGCCTCCCGCGCTCCCGGCACGTCCCGTGGACCTCATCCGCCGCCGTCTCGCGAGATGGACCGAAGTCTCACGCACTGAACGGTGGCCGTACCATTTGAGGACACGGTTTCGATGATGGGAGAAGCCTTATGCCCGCCCTCAGGTCTCGTACGGTCACTCACGGCAGAAATATGGCCGGAGCCCGGGCCCTGCTCCGGGCGACGGGCGTAGAAGGCGGTGACTTCGGCAAGCCGATCATCGCGGTGGCCAACAGCTTCACCCAGTTCGTCCCCGGGCACGTCCATCTCCGCGAGGTCGGAGACGTGGTCGCGGGGGCGATCCGCGAGGCGGGCGCGATCCCACGCGAGTTCAACACGATCGCGGTGGACGACGGCATCGCGATGGGCCACGGCGGCATGCTCTATTCGCTGCCCAGCCGCGAGCTGATCGCGGACGCCGTCGAATACATGGTGAACGCGCACTGCGCCGACGCGCTGATCTGCGTCTCCAACTGCGACAAGATCACCCCGGGCATGCTGCTGGCCGCGTTCCGGCTCAACATCCCCACGGTCTTCGTCTCCGGCGGCCCGATGGAGGCCGGCAAGACGGCGGGTCGCAAGCTCGACCTGATCGACCCGATGATCGCCTCCGCCGACGACGCCGTCTCCGACGCCGAGCTGCTGGAGATGGAGGAGAACGCCTGCCCGACCTGCGGTTCGTGCAGCGGGATGTTCACCGCCAACTCGATGAACTGCCTCGCCGAGGCCATCGGCCTGGCCCTGCCGGGCAACGGCACGATCCTCGCCACGCACAAGGCGCGCAAGAAGCTGTTCCAGGACGCCGGGCGCCGGCTGGTGGACATCACCCGCCGCTACTACGAGCAGGACGACGAGACGGTCCTGCCGCGCAACATCGCCACCCGCGAGGCGTTCGAGAACGCCATGGCGCTGGACGTGGCCATGGGCGGCTCGACGAACACGATCCTGCACATCCTCGCCGCGGCCCGCGAGGCCGAGGTCGACTTCGGCCTCAAAGAGATCAACGAGATCTCGCTGCGGGTGCCGTGCCTGTGCAAGGTCGCCCCGGCCACGGCGAAATACCACGTGGAAGACGTCCACCGCGCGGGCGGCATCCCCGCCATCCTCGGCGAGCTCGACCGGGCCGGCCTGATCCACCGCGACACCCACACCGTCAACGGCGGCACGATGGGCGACTACCTCGACGCCTGGGACCCCAAGTCGGCGAGCGCGCTGCCCGAGGCCCTGGAGCTCTGGCACGCAGCCCCCGGCAACGTCCGCACCGTCAAGCCCTACTCTCAGGAAGCCCGCTGGGAGTCGCTGGACCTCGACCGGTCCGAGGGCTGCGTGCGCGACTTCGAGCACGCCTACACCCGCGACGGCGGCCTGGCCGTCCTCTACGGCAACATCGCCACGGAGGGCTGCATCGTCAAGACCGCCGGGGTGGACGAGTCGATCTGGAGGTTCTCCGGGCCCGCCGTGGTCTTCGAGTCCCAGGACGACGCGGTGGAGGGCATCCTGAACAACAAGGTCAAGCCCGGCGACGTCGTGGTGATCCGCTACGAGGGCCCGAAGGGCGGGCCGGGCATGCAGGAGATGCTCTATCCGACCTCGTTCCTCAAGGGCAAGGGCCTGGGCAAGGCCTGCGCGCTGATCACCGACGGCCGCTTCTCCGGCGGCACGAGCGGGCTGTCCATCGGCCACGCCTCCCCCGAGGCGGCCGAGGGCGGCACCATCGCCCTGGTCGAAGACGGCGACCTCATCGAGATCGACATCCCGGGCCGCTCGATCGAGCTCAAGGTCTCCCAGGAGGAGCTGTCGGCTCGCCGTGAGCGGCTCGTGACCGACCTGGGCGGCTACCGGCCGCGCGACCGCCACCGCCCGGTGAGCGCCGCGCTCCAGGCCTACGCCGCGCTGACCACCTCGGCCTCCACCGGCGCCTCACGGGACCTGTCCCAGCTGTCGCGCTGACGTCGCCGTTCTTGTCGGGTACGGCATCGCCGTACCCGACAAGAGTTCGAAAAATGTCGGTGGCCGTCCGTACTATTTGGGTATGGCTAACGTCATGAAGCCCTCCACCAGCCCGCTGACGACCGCCGAGATCGCCGCCCTCGCCCTGTCCCTGGCGCACCTGGGTTCGGGCCCGCAGGCCACCACCGCCCGGCGTGGCCTGCGCCACGTGTTCGAGCACATGGAGCTCGACGACGAAGTCATCGCCACCACGCTCGCGACCCTCACCGAGCCGATGCCCGTCCCGACCGCCGATCGGGCCCGGACCATCGCCAACGCCATCACCTCCCGCCTCGTGGTCCGCCTGCACTACCGGGATGTCTCCGGGCGGATCACCGTCCGCGACGTCGACCCGGTGACGTGCATGGTCCACCGCGACTACTGGTACCTCGTGGGCATGTGCCGCCTGCGCGGCGCGATTCGGGCCTTCCGGTTCGACCGGATCGTGGCCACCGAGCCCACCTTCATCCCCGCCCGGCAGCACCTGGCCGACCACTTCTTGCCCTTCCAGGGCAAGCGCGCGGCCTAGGTCCCGTCCTGTCACCCGGTGGGATCGGCGAAACCGGGTGACAGGCTCCGAGCATGAGGATCCGGCAGGGAGTTCCTAACCGCAGCAGCCGCCACCACAGCAGCCGCCGCCACCGCTCGGGCGGGGGGCCTGAGCGCCCGATCCGCCTGTGACGGCGACCGTGGACAGCAGCTTGACCGTGTCGTCGTGACCCTGCGGGCAGAGCGCGGGGTCACCCGACTGGGACATCGGGCGGGAGAGCTCGAAAGTGGACCCGCAGGCGCGGCAGCGGAAGTCATAGCGTGGCATGACACACAGATTACTCAGCCGAATCTGATGGAGACGTAGTCGGCGACCGGGCGATAGCCGATCGCCTGGTAGATCGCGTTGGACGTGGGGTTGGACAGGTCGGTGAAGAGCAGCACCTCGGTGGCTCCCCCGGCCTGCGCCCTGGCCGTCACCGCGTGGGTGACCGCCGTGCCGTACCCCTTGCGGCGAAACTCCGGGGACGTGTAGACCGGGCCGATCCGGGACACACCCGCGATGGGCGAGGTGACCGCGGCGAACGCGACGGGCCGGCCCTCCACCTCCCACAGGACCAGTTCCTCACGGCTGACCCGGCTGGCCACCAGCGGGGTCAGGTTGTCGTAGGCGACGGAACCGGCCTCGATCTGGAAGTCGCCGTACCATCGCACCAGCCGGTCGACGTCGGCGGCGACAGCCGTACGGGAGGCCCCTTCGGGGAAGGGCCGCGGCCGGACGAGCGAGCCGAGCCGGTAGAGACGCTCGGAGCGGCGCTCGGCCTCGGGCAGCCACCAGGCGCCGGCGAACGCCTCAGCCTGCGGGAGCGGCCCGGAGACGCCGGGAATCGGCCGCTCGCTGTCGATCAGCTCGGTGGCCAGGTCGCGCACGGTTTCCGTGGGCATGACCGGCAGCAGCAGGGGGCGGGGAGGCGTCTGGCACGCCGCGGCGACGGTCTCACCGTCCTGTTCCAGCCAGCCCAGCAGCAGGTCATCACCCCATACGCCGCTGCGGATCCCGCGCAGGACGGTGAGCGGAACGGTGTTGCGGACCGGGTCGCGGAGCAGCCAGGGCTCCGCTGCCCCGGCGTACACCTCGACGTTGGAGGTGAAAGTCCATCCCATGCACCGATTGTGCCGACATGGACGCGCCGGGGCGAACGGGTATCAGGCCGCGTTCTCCTCCAGGTAGGGAGCCCACAGGGGATCACCGACGTTGTGCGCGCCGATCAACCGCCAGTGGACTCCTCGTGGCACCACCGGGGCGACGCTCAGCGTCCACCCCAGTTCCTCCAGCATTCGGTCCGCCTTGCGATGGTTGCACGGCGTGCACGAAGCGACGCAGTTCTCCCATGTGTGAAGGCCGCCCCTCGATCGAGGGATCACGTGGTCGATGGTCTCGGCCCGCTGGCCGCAGTAGGCGCACCGGTAGTCGTCCCGGCGCATCAACGCGGTTCGGGTCAGCGGTATCCGCGACCGGTAGGGGATGCGGACATATCGGCGAAGCCTGATCACCGAAGGAACGTCAAGCGTGCGGCTGGCCGAGCGCAACACGGCGCCCCGCCCGTCACGATGCACGACGTCCGCCTTCTCCCTCAGCACGAGCACGACCGCACGGTGCAGGGAAAGAGTGGTCAGGGGTTCGTAGGTGGCGTTCAACAGCAGGACTTGGCGCATCAGCGTGCCTTCCCCGCCGAATGACGCGTCAACTGAGGGGGTACGCCGTGGCGTACCCCGGTTGGCGGCCCCTCTTGGGGCCCGGATGCTTCCGTCACAGGGACCTCCGCCGGACGGCCCAGCGGATGGTCACCACGGCACCGTCCTCCACCAAGTTTGGCTTCTGCATCGTCGTTCCCGCCACCCATAAATGACTGGAGGGACGCCTGATACGTTTTATGCCCGCATTACCAGTTTTTAACTCCTCCCGCGACAGATCGACTACGCCCGTCGCGCAATAGACTCGCGGCACCGTCCCGAAGTCGTAGGGTTCCTGCCATGACGCGACAGCCATACCCGCCAGCCAGCCGTGATGAACTCGTCGAAGAACTCCACGGCGTCCCTGTCCCCGACCCCTACAGGTGGCTGGAAGAGCCTGATGATCCGGCGACCAAGGAGTGGCTGACGGCGCAGGAGGAGTTGTTCGCAGCCGAGATGGGAGCGCTTCCCGGGCGTGACGCGTTCAAATCGCGGATCGCCGAGTTGCTCAAGTCCGGTTCGATCGGCGCACCGGTCTGGCGCGGTGAACGGCGGTTCTTCATGCGGCGCACCCCGGAGCAGGAGCACGCGGTGCTCTACACCGTCGATCCCGACGGCACCGAGCGGGCGCTCCTCGACCCCACGGCGCTCGACCCCACCGGGCTCACCACGCTCGACGCCTGGCAGCCCGACAAGGAGGGCCGCCTGCTCGCCTACCAGGTCTCGGTGGGGGGCGACGAGGAGTCCAGCCTCTACCTGATGGACGTGCTGGTCGGTGACCGGATCGAGGGGCCGATCGACCGCTGCCGCTACTCCCCCGTGGCCTGGCTCCCCGGCGGGGAGGCGTTCTACTACGTGCGCAGGCTTCCCTCCACCGAGGTGCCCGAAGGCGAGGACCAGTTCCACCGCCGGGTCTACCTGCACCGGGTCGGCACCTCCACCGAGGACGACGTCCTGATCTTCGGTGACGGCATGGAGAAGACCAACTACTACGGCGTCGCGGTCTCCCGCGACGGCCGCTGGCTGCAGATCTCCGCCTCCCGGGGAACCGCGCCGCGCAACGACCTGTGGGTGGCCGACCTTTCGGCATCCTCCCCCGAGTCGCCGGAGCTGGTCGTCGTCCAGGAGGACGTGGACGCCCAGAGTTCCCTGCACTTCGGCCGCGACGGCAGGCTTTACGTCTTCACCGACCGCGACGCGCCGCGCGCCCGGATCTGCGTGACCGACCCGTCCACCCCTCAGGCCGAGCACTGGCGTGATCTGATCCCGCAGGACCCCGAGGCCGTGCTGAGCGACTTCGCGATCCTCGACGACCTGGACCGGCCGGTCATGCTCGTCGGCTGGACCCGCCACGCGATCAGCGAGATCTCCGTCCACGACCTGGGCACCGGCGAGCGCCTCGGCGAGGTTCCGACGCCCGGCCTGGGCACGATCGGCGGCATCAACGAGCGCCCCGAGGGGGGCTACGAGGCCTGGTTCGGCTACACCGACAACACCACACCGCCCACCATCCAGCGTTACGACGCCCGCACCGGCGAGACGACCCTCTGGGCCGCCTCCCCCGGCGCCGTCGAGGTGCCCGCCGTCGACACCGAGCAGGTGACCTACCGCTCGGCCGACGGCACCGAGGTCCACATGCTGGTGATCTCCAAGCCCGGGGCCGACGGCCCGCGGCCGACCATCCTGTACGGCTACGGCGGCTTCGGCATCTCGATGACCCCCGGCTACTCGGCGTCGATCCTGACCTGGGTCGAGTCGGGCGGCGTCTACGCCATCGCCCAGCTGCGCGGTGGTGGCGAGCAGGGCGAGGAGTGGCACCGGGCCGGAATGCTCGCCAACAAGCAGAACGTCTACGACGACCTGCACGCGGCGGCCGAGCACCTGATCTCCACCGGCGTCACCACCGCCTCCCAGCTCGCCATCTCCGGTGGCTCCAACGGCGGCCTCCTGGTCGGTGCGGCCCTCACCCAGCGCCCCGACCTGTACGCGGCCGTGGTCTGCTCGGCGCCGCTGCTCGACATGATCCGTTACGAGCGGTTCGGCCTCGGGGCCACATGGAACGTCGAGTACGGCTCCGCCGAGAAGCCCGAGGAGTTCGCCTGGCTCCACGCCTACTCGCCCTACCACCACGTCCGAGAGGGCGTTTCCTACCCGGCGACGCTGTTCACCGTCTTCGGGTCCGACACCCGGGTTCACCCGCTGCACGCCTGGAAGATGTGCGCCGCCCTGCAGCACGCCCAGTCTTCCGGCAGGCCGATCCTGCTCCGCAACGAGACCGAGGTCGGCCACGGCGCCCGCGCGGTGAGCAAGAGCGTCGAACTCGCCGCCGACCAGCTCACCTTCCTCGCCTACCACACGGGCCTGACCTCGTAGGCGACGACGCGTGTCCCCGGGGCCGTTTCCCGGTCCCGGGGAGCCGACGTCCGGCCGGCGACTGTCGGTCGCGGTGTCTAAGGTCGAGACGTGGAGGATGCCGCGGTGGCCGATGGCCTCGTTTTTCTCAGGGGAGACCCGAGCGTTCCCCTCCGCCCCTACGTCACCCATCTGTCGGCCTACACCGAGCGTTACCGGGAGCCGCTGCCGCGCAGGCAGCCTCCCTTCGCGGGGATAGTGATGATCTTCGGGTTCGGCGAGCCGCTCACGCTGGACGGGCCGGGCTCGGACGCGCCGCAGCGTCTGGCCTCGTTCGCCGGAGGTCTCCACGACACCTATGTGGACACCTCCACCACGGGGATCGCCGAGGGGGTGCAGGTCGACCTCACGCCGATCGGGGCGCGGCGGCTGCTCGGGATGCCGATGAGCGAGCTGGCCAACCGGGTGGTCTCCCTGGACGCCGTGCTCGGCTCATGGGCGAGCACGGCGGTCGAACGGCTGGCCGAAGCACCTGACCGGCGCGCCCGGCTCACCCTTCTCGACGAGTTGCTCACCCGGCGGATCCACTCCGCGCCCGCCCCCGACCGGCGGGTCTGCCATGCCTGGAGCCGGCTCGTCGCCACCAGGGGAACGATCGGCATAGCGTCGCTCGCCGAGGAACTGGGCTGGAGCCATCGCCACCTGGTCTCCCGTTTCCACGACCAGATCGGCCTGGCCCCGAAGGCGGTGGCGAGGGTCCTGCGTTTCGAGCACGCCCTCGGCCGGTTACGGACCGGCACACCCCTGGCCGACGCCGCCCTGACCTGCGGTTACTACGACCAGGCCCACATGAACCGCGACTTCAAGGCCATGGCCGGAACAACTCCCCGAGAGCTGGCTGCGCGGCCGCAGGGCCCGGCCACCGTCTCGGGCTAGACCGGGTTCCGCGGGTCTCGCCCGGCGAGGTCAGATTCCTCCAATACGGTACGGCCGGCCCCCGAGCATGCTGGCGGTAGCCGTACAGGAGGGAGAAACCATGCGAACGGTGTATCCGCTGGTCCGCTACCGGAACCCGGTGAAAGGCATCGACTGGCTGGTCCAGGCGTTCGGGTTCGAGGTCCACGCGATCCACAAGGACGATGACGGGGTCGTCGGCCACGCCGAGCTGACCGTCGGAACCGGGATGATCATGACCGGGACAGGAGAGCCGGGAGGTCCCGGAATCTACGTCGTGGTGGACGACCCGGATGCCCACCATGCCCGGGCCGTCGCGGCCGGCGCGGAGGTCACCAGAGAGCTCGCCGACCAGTCCTACGGGTCACGCGACTACGCGTGCAAGGACCTGGAGGGCAACGAGTGGTTCTTCGGGACATACGGGCCATGACGATGCCCGCGGGCCCGCGGTGAGACCGAACGATCTCGGTCCGGTCCCGGGGGGCCACCGGAGTTCGGGTGACCGCCGATCTCGGTCCGGGCTCGGCGGTCACTTCGGCGGAGACGACTACCGGGGCCGTCTCCGCCGGGGATCCGCCCCGGGGCCGTCTGGGCAGAAACGGCCCCGGGGCCGCGGGTGTGTCCCGCCGCTCAGCGCGGGAAGACGATGGTCTTGTGGCCGTCGAGGAGGACACGCTGCTCGGTGTGCCAGCGGACAGCGCGGGCCAGGGCCTGGCACTCGACGTCACGGCCGATGGCGGCCAGGTCCTCCGCGGAGTGGGTGTGGTTGACCCGGGCGACCTCCTGCTCGATGATCGGCCCCTCGTCGAGGTCGGCGGTCACGTAGTGCGCGGTCGCGCCGATCAGCTTCACGCCGCGGGAATGAGCCTGGTGGTACGGCTTGGCCCCCTTGAACGACGGCAGGAACGAGTGGTGAATGTTGATCACGTTACCCGCGAGCTTGCCGCAGAGGTCCTCGGACAGCACCTGCATGTAGCGTGCGAGCACCACCAGATCGGCCTGGTAGTGGTCGACCAGGGTCAGGATCTCCGCCTCCTGCCTCGGCTTGGTCTCGGCCGTGACCGGCAGGTGGTGGTAGTCGATGCCGTAGGACTGGGTCAGCGGCCGCATGTCGGGATGGTTGGAGACCACCGCGACGATCTCGATGTCGAGCAGGCCGGAGCGCATCCGGTAGAGCAGGTCGTTGAGGCAGTGCCCGAACTTGCTGACCATCACCAGCACGCGGGGCTTGACGGCCACATCGCGCAGCTTGACGTCCATGCCGAAGTCGGTGGCGAGGGCGGCGAAGGCCGCACGGAGCTCGTTGCCGGAGATCGGGGAGGAGAACTGCACCCGCATGAAGAACCGCTCGGAGACGGGGTCTCCGAACTGCTGGCTCTCGATGATGTTGCATCCCTGCCCGGCCAGGAGACCGGAGACCGCCGCGACCACCCCGGGACGGTCGGGACAGGACAACGTCAGCACGAACTCGGCCATAGAGCTCATCTGACCTCCTTCCCCGGCCGCTCGGAGCGCGCGCCGGCTCGCGCGCTGGTCTTGTTGACTCGCTCGCTCATGCCTTCACCCTCGAGAGGTCGGATCGTACGGTGCCTTCAGCCTGACCTGGGCAGAGTACAGCGCGTGACCCACTTCTCTCCGCATCATGTCCACAGTGTGGTCACCACCGGACCGCCCGGACCCGCTTCGATCCAGCCGGACCTCTCCCGGATCCCGCTCAGATCCGGAGATGCCGTGGCCGGAGCCCCGATCAGGAGATGCTTCTCAGGCGATTCTGTCCCGGCCAGCTGCGCACACCGCGCAGGAGGGCGATGAAGGCCTGTTCCGCCGGGGCCAGCAGGCGGTCCCTTCGGTGGGCGAGCACGATCGGCCTGGGCCTGGGCGCCGGAGTGACCTCCAGCGCGGCCAGCCGGCCGTCGGCGAGCTCCCGCTCGACGCAGTGCTCGGAGACCAGGGAGACACCGAGCCCGGAGGCGACCGCCTGCTTGATCGTCTCGGGCCCCCAGATCTCGGTACGGCGGGCCTCGTCCAGCATCCACGTCTCCAGGGCCTGCTCCTGGAGTTCCCTGGTGGACGAGCCGGGTTCGCGGAGCAGGAACCGCTCCCCGGCCAGCTCACCGGGCTCCGCCGTACCGGCCTGGGCGAGGCGGTGTCCGGGTTCGGTGATGAGCACGAGCCGGTCCCGCAGGATCGGCTCGCTCACCAGCTGGGCCGCGCCGGGCTCGCCGGCGAGCACGGCGACGCCGATCTCACCGTCGACGAGCTGCTTCTCGACCTGCTGGCCGTTGCCCACATAGATGCCGACCTCGATGCCGGGGTGCTGGTCGCGGAAGGCGGCCAGCAAGGGCGGCAGCAGGTAGGTGCCGACCGTGGTGGTGCCGCCCGCGACCAGGGTTCCGGTGTGCAGGCCGGAGACCTGCCGGATCGCGGTGACCGCCTCGTCCGCGAGGAGGAAGACCCGCTTGGCGTAGGCCAGCATGACCTCCCCCTCGGGGGTCAGCCGGATCCGCGCGCCGCTGCGGTCGATCAGGGTGGCACGCAGCGACTGCTCAAGCTGCCTGACCTGGTGGGACACCGACGGCTGGCTGAGATAGAGCTTCTGCGCGGCGGCCGAGAAGCCTCCGCACTCCACCACGGTCATGAAGATCCACAGGCGGTGCAGGTTGAGCTGCAACGTCGGTCCCTACCCTTCATCGCCTCTTCACGGCCTTCTCCACGGCCTTATCCACGACCCTCTTTTCACGGCCCTCTTCACGACACCTTCGGACACGGAGGCCTTCGCGGAACCCCGGTGCGGGAAGCCCGGCGCGGGCCTCTCATATGCCGCGAGCGGCCTCGATCGACTCGCGAAGCGCCTCTTCGAGCCGCTCCAGGCGGTGCCAGGGAATCTCCCCCATCGTGCAGATGCGAAAGAAGTCCGCGGAAAGACGGCCCTGACCGGCGTAGATAACGTAGCCGCGCTTCTTCAGCTCGTCATGAAGGGCGGCATACGACACGTTGTCGGGAAGATGAATCATCGTGACGGTATTTGAACGGTAGGGCTCGTCCACGAGCACCTTCAGGCCCAGGCGGGCGAACTGGCCACGGACCAGGGCCGCCCGCTCCCGGTAGAGCTTGGTCCTGGCCGCGAAACCGCCGCCCTCCTCGAACTCGGCGATGGCCTCGTCCAGGGCGTAGCAGACCTGCACCGCCGGGGTGAACGGCACGTCACCGGCGCGCTGGCCCCGCAGGTAGCTCGCCGCGTTCAGGTAGAGCGACCGGACCGGAACCTCCTCGACGCGCCGGAGGGACTTGCCGCTGCACAGGATGAACGACACACCGGGCTGGCCGTGCAGCCCCTTGTTCGCGGTGCCGCAGATGACGTCGCCGGCGACCTCGGCCAGATCCTGGTCCTCGATCGCGGTGCCGCTGATCGCGTCGATCAGGAACAGCGCCTCGGTGCCGGCCACGATCTCACCGATCTCCCTGATCGGGTTGATCAGGCCGGTGGTGGTCTCGTGATGGACGCAGATGACGGCGTCCACGTCGTCGTGCTCGGCCAGCGCCCGCCGGACGGCCTCGGGGTCGGCCGGAACCGTCCATTCGCCGCGGATCTCGTGGAACGGGATGCCGTGCGCGGCCGCGATCTTGATCATGCGCTCGCCGTAGACGCCGTTGTTCACGATCAGCGCGGACCGGCCCTCACGGATCGAGCTGATCACCGCCATCTCCATCGCGGCCGTGCCCGATCCGGTGACCAGCAGCGCCTCGTGCGTGCCCGCCAGGTTCAGGCAGCGCGGCAGCCCCTCGCGGATGCGGGACAGCAGCTCGCCGAACTCCGGCTCGCGGTGGCACAGGTCCCCTCGGAGCAGGGCGTCCTTGACCCGCTGCGAGGTGCACGCCGGTCCGGGGTTGAGCAGAACAAGCTCCTCGTCCATCATCCACTCACCGTCTGGGTAGGTATGTCCGTATCGATGAACTGGACGCTACCCGGGGAGCTCGGACAGAGGCAGCCGTCATTCGCCTATAGACCTCATAGGCGAACCTGCCCTACCGTTCATCGTCTATTCAACAGGAACGGGCATTCGTTCATCGATGGGAATGGGGGAACGTGAGCCTGATCGCCTTGACGTCGCTCGCCGGGCTGTTCTCGGTCGTCACCGGGATGAACGACGGCGGCGCGCTACTGGCGACCGGTTTGAAGATCCCCAGCATCCGGCCGCTGACGGGCCTGATCGCCATGATGATCGCGGTCGCCATGGTCCCCCTGGTGACCTACCAGGTCGCTGTGACCTTCACCACCCGGCTGGCGAACATGTACGGTCCCGGCGGTCAGATCGCCCTGGCCATCGCGGTGCTGTCCGCGCTGGCCGTAGTGATCACCCTCAGCAACCGGGGGCGGCCCACCAGCCTGACCCTCGCCATCGTGGGCGCCCTCACCGGCGCGGGCCTGGGATGGGGCCTGCCGGTCTCGGGCGGCGCGGTGCTGCTCGTGCTCGTGGTCGCCCTGGCGGCACCGTTCGTGGGAGGCCTGCTGGCGATCACGATGAGCAGCCTGCTCACGCGGCTGGCGCACGGCCGCACCCTGCGGCAGTGGCACCGCGCCGGGTTCGCCCTGCAGTGCCTGGCCTACGCGGCCAACGACGGGCAGAAGATGCTGGCGATCTTCATGCTCGCCCTCGGCTTCCATGGCGCCCCGCTGCCCGTCTGCCTGATCGTTGCGGTGCTGTTCGGGGCCGGCGCCCTGTACGGCCTGCCCCGTGCCGGCCGTACCCTCAGCAGGGAGATCATCGCCTCGCGCCCGCTGCACGGCGTGACCGCCGAGCTGGCCAGCGGCACCGCCGTCATCGGGTGCGCCGCCATCGGCGCGCCGGTGAGCATGACCCAGACGATCGCCGGTGCCCTGATCGGGTCCGCGGTGGCCGAAAGCGTCGGCCGGGTGCGCTGGCATGCCGCCACGAAGATCATTTTAGCCTGGACGCTGACGCTGCCGGTGAGCGGGCTGCTGGCCGCGGCGATGGCGCTCATCGTTCGAGGGGTGGTCGCGTGAAGCGGTTACGACGTGTGCGCGATCTGATGACCGGCCGCATGGACGGCGCGATCGCCAAGGCGCTGATCGGTCAGCTGGAGGCCACCAAGGAGGGGGCCTGGCTGGCCATGGCCATGATCGGCGGTGACACCGGCCGCACCGACGCCCACGAGCAGATGCGCGCCATCGAGCATCGCGGCGACACCGAACGGGCCACCCTGGTGGAGGAGCTGTCCGGTTCCCTGGTGACGCCGATCGATCGCGAGGACCTGTTCCGGCTGTCCCGCTCGATCGACGACGTGCTCGACTCCCTTCGCGACTTCGTCCGCGAGTCGCACCTCTACCGCATCGGCGACCAGCGCCGTTTCGTTCCCATGCTCGACCAGGCGATCGTCGGCATCGAGGCCCTGGAGACCGCGGTCCATGACCTGGCCTCCCGCCCCTCCGCGGTCGTCCGGGGCGCGCTGGAGGCCAAGAAGGCCAGCGGGACCCTCCGGCGCATGTACCAGTACGAGATCGCCCGCATCTTCTCCGGCGAGATCAGCGCCGAGACCATGAAGGAACGCGAGCTGGTCCGCCGCCTGGAGATCGTCGGCAAGGCGATCGGCGAGGCCGCCGACGCCATAGCCGACGGCGCGATGAAACGCTGATCCTCCCGGCGGGAGGATCAGCGTGGCCGATCAGGTGATGCGCAGATCGTCGATGGCCCAGTACCAGTCGTTGCCCGCGTCGGAGTAGCGGAAACGAACGGTCATGTTGAGGGCGCCCGCCGGGACGGCGACCGGGACGGACTCGGCCTTGGCGACGGCGTCGGCGGTGTAGGTCTTCACGACCGTGCGAGGACCGCCGTCGAAGGAGACCAGGACCTGCGCCTTCTGGGCACCTGCCTGCCGGTAGTGGGTGAGGAAGCCGATCTTCACCGTGTCGCGCCCGGAGACGAGGTACGGCGGGCTGACGAGGGTGGAGTTGAAGGTGCCGGTGCCGTGGAAACGGTCGTCCCACTCGTCGGAGTCGGCCACGGCGAACACCCCGCGGCCCCGGACGAACAACTCGCGCCACTGGTTGCGCTGGGCGCGGGACCAGAACTCATCCGTTGTGAACGACCAGCCGCGCCACTCCCTGACACCCCCGGCGGGCAGTCCTCTGTTGTCCACCGACCAGCCGATGGGCGCGGTGTGGGTGAAACCCTTGACCGTGGCCGGAGTCCGGAGCTCGTGCACCCGCTTGCCGAGGGACAGGTAGTCGAAGGGGTCAGTGGATCTGCGGGCGATGGACTTTCCGTCCAGCTCCGCCGGGAGCGGAAGGCCCAGCTGGCCGAAGACCGTGGCCGCCACGTCGACCATGCGGGTGTCGGAAGGAGTGGCTCCGGCCGCGATGCCGGGACCGGTGGCGAGGACGAAAGTGCGGCGCTCCTCGACGGTGGAGCCGCCGTGGCCCCCCGCGTCGGTGTGGCCGTGGTCGGTGGTGACGATCACGGTCCATCGCTCGCGCGTGTAGGTGGAGCGAGCCCGGACCGCCGCGAGAAGGCGGCCGATCTGTGCGTCGACGGTGGAGATCGCGTTCAGGTAGGCGCGGCTGCCGGCACCGCTGCCGTGCCCGGCGATGTCGATGCTGCCCAGGTAGACGAAGGCCACGTCCGGGTTGCGGTTGCGCAGCACCCGCTCGGAGACCCGGGTGATCCGCTCGTCCTCGGCTGGGTATCCGTCGGAGTCGCCGTTGAGGACGATCCGCGCGTCGACGCCGGCGCCGAAGGTGCCCTGGTCGCCGAGGGACTTCCAGTCCGTGGCGGCGTAGGTCGAATAGCCCGGGTCGATCCCCTCAAGCCTGGTGAGGAAGTCCGGATAGAGGTCGTAGCGCTTGCCCGCGAAGGTGTTGTCCTTCACCTTGTGCTTGTCCGGCCATGTCCCGGTGGCGATCGTGGACCAGCCGGGGCCGCTGGATGTGACGGCCATCGGGCTGGTGTAGAGCAGGCTGGTGCCGAAGGTTCCGCGGGCGGTCAGGGAGTCGAGGTTGGGCGCGTGGGCCGCGGCGATACGGTCGTGCCGCAGGCCGTCCAGCCCGATGACCAGGACTTTGTCGGCGCTGATGCCGTCGGGGACGTCCGGCACGGGGACGGGCGCCGCCGTGGCGGTCGTGGTGTTCAGGACCTTCTCGGGCCGGGGGCTCGGGACGGCCGCCGCGGGCGCGGGGGTGTCGGGTTCGGCCACGGCCAGAGCCACCGTCGCCGGAATCAGGACCGCGACCACGACCGCCGTCGCCACCACCGTGTTGCGTAGGCGCATGTACATCCTCTCGCGCAGGACCGGAGAACTCCGGCTCTGCGCGAGGTCTCCGTGACGGGTAATCGCGTAAAGGCTGCCAGGATTAATGGCGTCTTCGCAGGTCATCCGGCTTTTCAATGGCAACTGCGGGAGCCGTTATAGGCGTATTGAATTGATAGATGGTGATAACGTCCCGGGCGTATGGGCGATTTTCAGGTGAGCGACCGGCCGGCGGCGCGAGTGATTTGCGTGGACGGTGACGGCCGGGTGCTGCTGATGCACTGGCACGACACGGTCAGCGGCAGGACCCTGTGGGAGCCGCCCGGTGGTGGGATCGACCCGGGCGAGACAGCCTTCGAGGCCGCCCGGCGGGAGCTGGCCGAGGAGACCGGGCTACCGGGCGAGGCGGTGCTGAACCGCTGGGTGCCGGTGCGCCGGGAGTTCGACTGGCTCGGCGTCCACTACGCCAAGACCGAACGGTTCTACCTGGCCGGGTTCGATGACACGCCCGAGGTGACCCCCGGCGCGCTCACCGCCGAGGAGAGCGGCACCTACCTGGGATTCGGCTGGTTCTCCCCGCCGGAGATGGCCGAGCTGCCCGACGCCCTGGAGCCCCCGGACCTGCCGGAGGTCGTCTCCCGGGTCATGCGCCTGGGCGACCGCGGTGGGCGGAAAGGCCTGTGAGGCCAGACCTAGGGCAGTGAGCGGTCGGCGGGGCCGTCGTAGTTGTCCGGGCCCTGCATGGCCAGGTCCAGCGGCTGGACCATGGGGGAATTGGACGAGGCGCGCCAGCCCTTCTCGCGGGTGGCCTCCTCGATGGAGTGGGCGCAGAGCGAGAGCGAGCGGCAGACGATGAACAGGGCCTTGAGCTGGAGCGGTTCGTAGCCCATGTCCAGGCCGATGCAGCCCATGGCACCGGGGCCGTTGATCCAGACGCGGCGGCCGAAGACGTCCTCGGTGGCGTCTTCCATCGCGCGGGCGATGGCGACGTAGCGGCCGGTGATGCCCAGTTCGTCGGCGAGGCCCAGCAGGCGGGCCGTACGCGGGTCGCGGATGTGCTGGGCGTGGTGGAATCCGGGCATCCGCTCACGGCGCTCGCGCATTTCGGTGACGACCTTGGCCGCGGCCTCCTGATCGCTCAGCCCGTCACGGCGAGCGCGCTCGGCGACGGCGAGGAACAGTTCGGCGGGCCGGTCGGCGGTGCCGTGCAGGCGCCCGATTCCGGCGACGCCCGCGGCGACCGCGGCGTTGAGCTCGGCACCGCCCGCGGTGGCGAAACGGACGGTGGCCGAGGAGGGCGACATGGCGTGCTCCGCCATGTTCACCATGATGGCCTCGGTCATCCTGCCGACCTCGGGCGTCGGCAGTTCGCCCCTGAGCACCAGGTGGAAGTGCTCGCCGAAGGTGATGTTGCCGGTCAGCTCGTTGACGTCGTACCCGCGCACGACGATGCGGTCCTTGTTCTTCCAGGCGATGGCCGTTTCCCAGGCGAACGGCTTCTTGTCGGTCAACGGGATTTCCTTTCGGGAAAGTAGACACCCGCGGGGTCGAGTTCCTCGCGCAGCAGGCGCAGGTCTTCGGGGTCCGGCGGGACGACGGTGGTGAGCTCCGGGGAGAACTCCGGGGTGAAGCCGGTGTTGTCGAGTACGGCCCGCGCCGTGGCGCCGGGCATCAGCGCGGTCACGGTGAGGGCCGAGTCTTCGGCCTCCATCACGCACAGGTCGGTCACGACCTTGACGGCCAGGGGTGGCAGCCCGGCCGCGGCACGGGCGCCGGGGCCCGACAGGAAGCCGGGACTGGTGACGTAGTCACAGCGCCGGGGGAAGCGCCGCCGCTCGTGGTCGGTGAGGATGACGACCTGGCCGCAGTGGCTGGCGATGTCGTTGGCTCCCCCACTGCCGGGCAGCCGGATCCGCTCCCCTCCGGCGCGGGGCACCCAGGTGGAGTTGATGTTGCCGTACTCGTCCACCTGGGCTCCGCCGAGGAAGCCCGTTCGCACCAGGCCCCGCTGGACCAGGCCTCCGAGGGCCTCGAACAGCGAGCCGTGGCGGGAGGCGCCGTGCATCAGCCGGGGGTCGACCACCGAGACCGGGGTCGGCACGACCTGGGGGAACATCACGCCGGACTCGATGACGAGCTTGGCTCCGGGTGCGTGGGTGCGCTGGGCCAGCGTCGCGGCGAGCAGCGGCAGCCCGGTTCCGACGATCACCAGGTCGCCGTCTCCGATCTGCCGTGCTCCCTCGACCACGAGCAGTTCGCGCGGAAGAACCCCGGGAGCCTGGACCATCATGCCCCCTCCATGTCGGAGACTTTCGGTCCAGAGGCTCTCGGTCCGGAGACTCCCGGTTCAGAGGCTCCCGGTTCAGAGGCTCCTGGGAAGGAGGCCTCGCTCGGCTCGCTCATACGAGACTCCTCATCTGGTCGGCCAGCCTCGACCGGAGCGAACCGCTGGGATCGCGAGTGGCCAGGAAGGCGTCGAAGTCGGCCGTGGCGCACACGTTCACGGCGAGCCAGTCACGCAGTTCCTCGCCGGCCCGGCCGAGGGCCTGATACTCCTTGATCTCCGACTCGGCGAAGTCGTAGGCGCGGTAGACCGAGGTGGGGAAGGCGCCGAACGGCTGCTCGACCACGGCCGCGACGTAGGCCTCCGGGATCGTGACCTGCTCGGGCCGGTCCGCGAACGATCCCGCCGGGACGATCTCCTCGACAGAGACGATCGCCACCCGGGCTGCCCGGACCATGTCCACCTCGTGCGAGGTAACACCCTCAATAACGATATTTCCCGAAATATCAGCACGGTTCGCGTGGATGATCGCCACGTCCGGAGTCATCGCCTTCAGCAGCACCAGCGGATTCCCGCTCCACGGGTCCACGTCCTGCCGGGCATATCCGGCCGCCACCATGTCGGCGAGCAGGTCGGTGCCGAGCAGGCTGCGCGTGGGCAGGTACGGCAGGCCGAGCGCACCGGCCGCGAACCTGGTGGCCATGGCCAGATGGCTGTGGTCCCCCACACTCACCTCGCCCCGCTCCACCGCCCGCCGCCAGGCGAACAGCGTGCCGTACCGCTCCAGGTTGCCGGTGCCCTGCTCGGTCCTGGCCACCAGCCCGGCCGCCACCAGCATGTCCAGCGGCAACGAAAGGTTGCAGCCGACCACGGTCAGCCCGCCGATCCGCTGCCGGATCACCTCGTGGACCAGGACCATCGGGCAGCGGTTGATGTTCTGCCCGCCCATGCCCACGACCGCGCCGGGTGCGACGAACCGCGCGACGGCCTCGGCGGCCGTGAACACCTTTCCCCCCGTCATCGTCCTCCCACCGCCTTTCTCGCGGTCGTCACCGCCGTCGGCGCGCTCAGTAACTTATGCACGCGGATTTCCATTCGGTGTAGAAGTCCCAGACCTGGGGGGAGCACTCCGGCGGGCCGAACTGCGACAGCTTCGAGCCCATGTGCGGCAGGTGCGCGTAGGCGCCGACGCCGGGCCGGTTGACGTGCAGCATGCCCGCCTCGAACCGCTCCAGCGCCTCGAACGCCTTGGACATGTCCGAGGTGAAGATCGTGCCGCTCATGCCGTACTTGACGGAGTTGGAGATGCGCATCGCGTCGTCGAAGCCGTCGCAGTCGATCACCGAGAGCACCGGGCCGAAGATCTCCTCCTGGGCGATCTCGCTGTCCCACGGCACGTCGCGCAGCACGGTCGGCTGGACGTAGCACCCTTCGGGCACACCGTCGGTGTGGCGTCCGCCGCCCGTGGCGATCTTGGCCCCGGCCTCCTGCGCGGATCTGACAGCCTCCAGGCAGGCCCGCATCCGCGCCTCGTTGACCACCGGGCCGATGTCGGCGCCCGCGTCGGTGCCGACGCCGACCTTCAGCGCGGAGACCCGCTCGATCAGACGCTCCAGGAACTCCTCTTTGACGCGCACGTCCACGACCACCCGGGAGGTGGCGCTGCAGCGCTGTCCGGACTGGCCGAACGCCCCGAACACCGTCGCCTGGACGGCTCTGTCGAGATCGGCGTCGGCGAGGACGAGGACGGCGTTCTTGCCACCCAGCTCCAGTTGCGTGCGCAGCAGCCGGGGCGCGCCCGAGGTGTGGATGGCCAGGCCGACCGGGAGGGAGCCGGTGAAGCTGATCCCGGCCACGCGCTCGTCGGCCACCAGCGCCTCACCCGCGGCGATGTCACCCTGGACGAGGTTGAGCACCCCGGCGGGCAGGCCCGCGTCGGCGAAGACCTCGGTGAGCAGCGCACCGCTCAGCGGGGTGAACGGCGACGGCTTGAAGACCGCGGTACAGCCCGACAGCAGGGCCGGGGCCACCTTCCACATGGGGATCGCCAGCGGGAAGTTCCACGGCGTGATCAGGCCCACCACGCCCAGCGGCGAACGGAAGGTGTAGGAGAAGGTCCGCGGCTCCTCGGCCGGGGTCGTCTCCCCGTTCAGCCGCCGGGCCTCGCCCGCGGTGAAGTCGAGGACGGCCAGCGCGCGCCTGACCTCGCCGCGTGACTCTTTCAGCAGCTTGCCCTGCTCGCGGGTGATCGCCTGGGCGAAGTCCTCGGCCCGCTCCTCGATGAGCCGCTCGGCGGTCCGCAGATATTCGGCCCTCCTGATCGGACCCAGCGCCTTCCACCCGGGAAACGCCGCCGCGGCGGCCTCGACGGCGAGGTCCACGTCGGCGCCGCCGGACTCGGCGAAGTCGCCGATGCGATCCGACAGGTCGCCCGGATTGATGTTGGGCCGGGTCTGCCCGCTCTCCGGCGGGCGCCACTCGCCACCTATGTGGTTGAGCAGGTAGCGACTCTCCATCGGGTTCCTTTCCACCGTGCGGCTGCCATCGGCCAGCCTCACCGCACGCTCCCCGCCCTCACAAGGGGGGATTACCCGATGCCCTCGATAGGCAGGAGCTATACCGCTTTGCCTATGGCCCGGATCAACAAATGATGCGTTGGCCCGGCCCCGGTACTGGGCTAGACATTCGGAAAACGCGTGGTCCTTCGCCGGCAGATGCCGTTAACCCCGAATTCATCCGATCGAAACTGCCCGGTGGGCTGATCGTCAATCAGGGAAAGCCGACAAACGCCATGGTTCGATGCGCAAAGCTCCCAGAAGGGTATTTTTCATGAAAAATCTCTACTTGAGCGCGGCATCGGCGACCGTACTGGCCATGCTCTCCCTCAGCGCCTGCGGCGCCTCCGGCGCGAGCGGCGGCTATGACTGGAGCGCCGCCCCGGACACCAGCAAGATCGCGGCCCAGGGCGCCGACCTGCCGACCTACGGCCTGGCGCCCGACTGGGCGAACTACGGCGAGGTCATCAAGGCCTTCTGCGCCAAGCACGGCGGCACCTGCAAGCACACCGACACCGACATGTCCTCGGCCGAGGAGATCCAGCGGATCGACGCGGAGAAGAGCAACCCGGTCGGCACCGCCGGCGACATCGGCCTGATGTGGGGCCCGGTCGCGGAGGCCAAGGACGTCGTCCCCTCCTACCTCCCACCCTCGGCGAGCAAGCTCAAGAACTGGCAGAAGGCCGGGCGAGGCGGCTGGATCGCCACCTTCGTCGGCGTTCCGGCGTTCGTCGTCAACACCGACAAGGTCGTCAACCCGCCCAAGAGCTGGGCCGACCTGCTCAAGCCCGAGTACAAAGGCATGATCGCCACAAAGAACCCGGCCTCCTCGGGAACCGGGCAGGCCATGGTCGCCGCCGCCGCGATCGCCAACGGCGGCTCGGCGGACGATCTGGCTCCGGCCTACGACTACTTCAGGAAGCTCAAGGACTCCGGCAATCTCAGCGACGTCAAGATGAGTGAGGAGAGCCTGGAGAAAGGCGAGGCCCCGATCCAGATCAACTACGACTTCAACGGCCTGTCCCAGAAGAACGCGCTCAAGACCAAGAACGTCAACGTGGAAGTGATCATCCCTGCCGACGGCTCGGTCTGGTCCCCGTCCGGGCTGATCATCAACAAGTACAACACCGCCAAGGGCGACTTCCTCAAGAGCTTCCTGGATTACGTCCTCTCCGACGAAGCCCAGATCCTGTTCGCCAAGTTCGGCGCCCGCCCCATCCGGTTCCTCAACGGCGACCTGCGACTCCCCGCCGACGCCAGGGCCAACTGGCTGCCGGACGCCGCCTACGCACCCGTCAAGGAGATCGAGATCACCAAGATCGACCCCGAGCGGATCGTCGCCGACTGGGAGGCCAAGGTTCTCGCGTGACCCAGCACATTCCCAGGCCCGCGGCGGGAGGAATTCTCCCGTCGCAGGCGGATGCCGAGACGACCCTTGCCTCAGGGCAAGACTTATCCCCCCAGAAGGGAAACACCTCGTCTTTGGGAGAAGAATCCTCCACCCCGAATCGAACCGGTGTAGATAAATCCACTTTTAGGGGAAAAATCAATACCCGCACCACATCCGGGGGAAAAATATCCCTCCAGGAGGAGCTGACCCCACCCCCGGTAGAGCTCTTCTCCACCTCCTCAGGCACACCATCCCCTCAGTCCACCTCCCCGGGCGCACCTTCTCCCCAGCCCGCCTCCCCGGACGCGTCCCCTCAGCCCACCTCCCCGGATGCGCCTTTCCCTGACTCCCCCTCCCCGAACTCGCCCTCCTCCCCGGATGCCTCCTTGCCCGGCTCCCCCTCTCCGAGGACGGCCTCCTCCCAGATGCCCCGGCCGCCACGGCGAGGTGCGGGCCGTACCGGGAAGGTCCTCACGGAATGGGCGCCCGCGCTCCCCCTGCTGGTGTTCACGTTCGCGATGCTCGTCCTCCCCGCGGCTCGGCTGATCCACGACACGTTCGCGCTGCGTGGCGGCGGCTACGGCCTCGACCATGTCCTGCGGGTGATCGGCAATCCCGTGGACCGGCAGGCCATCGCCGGCTCGCTCGCGCTCGGCGCGGTCCAGGCGACCTTCGCCACCGCGCTGGGCGCCCCCGCCGCCTGGCTCATCACCCGGATGCGTCTGGGCGGCCGAGCCTTCTGGCTGTCGCTGATGAACGTGGCCTCCAACTTCGCCGGCATCGGCCTGGCCTTCGGTTTCGTCGCGCTGATCGGTTCCACCGGCATGCTGACCCTGATCCTCGGCGGCGTCTTCGGCGTCGACGCCGCCTTTCCCCCGGTCGGCTCGTTCACCGGGATGAACCTCGTCTACCTGTATTTCAACGTGCCGATGTTCGTGCTGCTCACCCTCCCCGCGCTGAGCGTGCTCAAGGACGACTGGCAGGAGGCCGCCGCGGTCTGCCACGCGACCCGGTGGCAGTTCTGGCGCCACGTCGGCCTTCCCGTGCTGTCGCCGTTCGTGGTCGCCGGCTGGCTGCTCATCTTCACCTGGACCATCGGTGTCTACGCGGTGGCCTACGCGGTCGCGGCCGGCCCCGGCAGCCAGAAGCTCATCACCCTGCAGATCGGAACCACGCTGGAGTCCTCGGTGTTCGGCCTGGAGCGCGCGGCCGTGCTGTCGGTGCTGCTCATGCTCCTCGCCATAGGGGCGACCGTCCTCTACCGGCTCTCGCTGAAGCGAGCGCAGAAGTGGCTGTGAGTTGAAAAGGCGAATCTTCCTGGGTCTGCTCGGCGTCTACTTCGCGCTGCCCCTGCTGGCTGCCCTGCTGTACTCGGTCGCGACGCGCTGGACCGACACACCGTTGCCCGACGGGTACACCCTGGACCACTGGCTCGGCGTGTTCGGCAGGCCGGATGTGACCTTCGCGCTGCTCCGCTCCCTGTCGCTGTCGGCCGTGGTCGTGGTCGTCGACGTGCTGCTCGTGGTGCCCGCCGCCTACTGGTCGGTGGTGCGCAACCCCGGAATCGGCTCGGTCGTGCAGACCATCGCGGTGATCCCGTTCGCCGTCCCATGGATCGTCATCGGGGCCGGTGTCCAGCTCGTCACCGCGACCTTCGCCCCGGGGCTGTTCGGCACGTTCTGGCTGCTCGCGGCGGCGACGGCGGCCATCGCCTTCCCGTTCATGTACTGGGCGGTGGAAGGATCGCTCATCGCGGCGGGAGCCGTACGGCTCAGCGAGGCCGCCGCCACCTGCGGCGCGAACCCCGCCCAGACCCTGAGCCGGGTGATCTTCCCGGCGATCCGCGGCGGCGTCGTGTCCGGCGCGCTGCTGGTCGTGGCCACCGCGATGAACGAGTTCGCGCTCGCCAAGATCCTGGTCGGAGCCAAGTTCGAGACGCTGCCGATCTGGTCGGCCCGTCAGTTCGTCTCCCGGACCCTCGGCGACCCCAACGCGCTCGCCGTCGTCACGATCTTCACCTTCGGTTTCCTGTTCGCGCTTTCCGCCCTGGTCGTCCGTCTCGGGCGCGGCCGGGTGAGCACTATCGGAAGGACCCTGCGTTGAGTCACGTCGTCCTTGAGGGCGTCACCAAGCGCTACGCCGGTCATGTCGCGCTGGCCGGAGTGGACGTCAGCGTGGAGCAGGGGGAGATGCTGGCCCTGCTCGGCCCGTCCGGTTGCGGCAAGACCACCCTGCTGCGTTGCATCGCCGGTCTCACCGAGTTCGATGCCGGGCGGCTGACCATCGGCGGCGCCGACATGAGGGGAGTTCCGGCGCGCAAGCGCCCGATCGGCATGGTCTTCCAGTCCTACGCGCTGTTCCCCAACCTGACCGTGCGCGGCAACATCGGCTTCCCCCTGACCGTGCGCCGGGAGGCCAAGGCCCGGGTCTCCGCACGGGTGGAGGAGATGCTGGAGCTCGTCGGCCTCTCACGGCAGGGCGACCGGCTGCCCAACCAGCTCTCCGGCGGCCAGCAGCAGCGGGTCGCGCTGGCCCGCGCGCTCGCGCCCCAGCCGGAGGTGCTGCTGCTGGACGAGCCGCTGTCCGCACTGGACGCCCAGGTACGCCACCGCCTGCGCGACGAGGTCCGCCGCATCCAGCATCAGATCGGCATCACCACGGTATTCGTCACCCACGACCAGGCCGAGGCACTGGCCGTCTCGGACCGGGTCGCGGTGATGAACGCCGGGAGCATCGAGCAGTGCGCGGCTCCCGCGGAGATATACACCGCCCCCTCCACCCGGTTCACGGCGGGCTTCGTGGGTAACCGCAACACCCTTGAGCTGCGCGCGAGCGGCGCCCGCGTGACGGCGGGCGGCGCCTTCGACGTCGAGGCCCCCTGGGATCGGGTGCTGTGCATGTTCCGTCCCGAGGACGTGTCGGTGACCCTTGACGGTCCCGGCGCCCGCGCGGTCGTCGACGTGACGGTCTTCCTCGGCGCCACCACCCGCGTCTACGTCCAGGCCGAGATCGACGGCTCCCCCGCCACCGTCTTCGCCGACCTGCCCTCCCGCGCCGCCGCCCGGCTCTCCCCCGGCGACGCGGTACGGCTCAGCGTGGACCCCGGCCACGTCCAGATCTTCCCCGCCTGAGGGCTTCGCCTTTTCACCCGGGACGGCCGGGCTGTCCGGGCTGTCCGGGCAACCAGGTCTCGTGGAGATGACTCCAGCGATAGCCGTTCCGGGCGGACGGATCGGCGGTGAACACCACCGTGCTGACCCTGCTGTTCGCCCCCAGCTCCGAGGTCTGCCATTCCTCGTAGACGGCGACGGCGAGCCCGGCCTCGGCGGCCACGAGCCGGAAATTCTTGATCGTGATGTCGATTCCGGGTGCGGTCCCGCGCATGTCACCGAACCTGTCCACCACGTCGTGTTTCCGGGTCAGCGCGCCGGAGGGGTCGATCATGGTGAAGTCCGGTGCCAGAGGATCGGCGAACCGCGCCGGCTCCACGTCTCCACCGCCGAGCCGTGCGGCGATGACCTGGTGCATTTCGCGTACTTCTTGCTCGCAGAGCTGGGCCGGGGTCACCGCCGGGTCTCCATCCACTCGGACACGTTGGTGAGGTTGATGCCAAGCACGGGATGGGTGACGGGTGCGTACACCTGTCGGCCTTCCTCGGTTGCCAGATATCGGTAGATGTCGGCGATGGCCGTACCGACCGCCGATTCGAAGACTTCCAGCGGCAGCGGGCGGTACGAGCCGACACCGAGGGCGGCGGCGAGCTCGGGACCTGTCAGGGCGGCGGGACCGCCGAGGTCGAGTGCCATGCCCTCCAGGCCTGGCGCGGTCAGGGCGACCTCGGTGGCCGCCGCCAGATCCGCCTGGGCCAGCCACGACACCGGCACATCCGGCGGCAGCGGGTACGACACCGCGTTCCCGTCCAGCAGTCCCGGCATGAGCAGGTTCTCCAGATAGGCCGGCGGCCGAAGCACGACCGTGGGGACACCGCTGGAAAGGAACGCCTCCTGGGCGGCGCGCCTGGTCTCGAAAGCCGGCAGCGAGGTCGGCTCCTTCGGGATGGTCGTGTTGGCGTTGAACACCAACCGCTCGACCCCGGCCCGGCGGGCCGCGTCGATGACGTTGTCCACGTAGCCGGTCACGATCTTCTCCTCGTGGACCATCGGCAGGACCACCGAGGCGTGGGTGACGCCGTCGAACGCCCTGCGCACGTCCGAAGCCGAACCGAGGTCTCCCGTCGCGCGGCCGAAGCCGCGTACCTGATATCCCTTCGCGGTCAGCCGTCGCGCGACGGCACCGCCTTGGGCGCCGTTCGCGCCCAGCACCAGCAGCGATTTCATGCGATCCAGCTTGTTGGACGGCAGGGGTACGATCAATTAATCAAGAGCTGGATTTATTAAGGAATCGTCCGTGCCCGATCTTCTCGGCGAGCTGCTCGCTCCCCTCCGGCTCCAGGGGGTGTTCTTCAGCAGGTGGTCGGCGCGAGCTCCCTGGGGCGTGCGAAGCGAGGACGAGCACTGTGCCGTCCTGCACTACGTGGTCGGCGGCGAATGCCAGGTGCTGCTGCCCGGCGGCGGCTCGGTCGTCCTCCGCGCGGGAGACCTGGCGGTCTTTCCCCGGGGCGCGGCGCACGCCCTGGCCGACGCCCCCGGCACTCCCACCGTTCTCCTGGACCAGGTGATTCCCGACCGGAAAGCGGGAACGCACACCGTTCGGGAGATCACCGGCCCGGGAGCGGCGGTCGTGTTCCTGTGCGCGGGACTGCACTACGACGAGCTCGGCGACTCCCCTCTCTACCGGGCGCTGCCTGCGATGATCATTCTTGACCGGGACATGCTGCGCGCCGAGCCCCTGCTGGACCACACGCTGCGTGGCCTGGCCGCGGAAGGACAGGACGAGGAGCCGGGCGCCGGGCTGGTCGCCCTGCGCGCGTTCGAAATGGTCTTCGTCCTCGCCCTGCGCACCGCCCTGCGCAACCTGGACGTGCCGACGGCGCGGGCGCTCCGGCATCCCGGTGTGAGCCGCGCCCTGTTCGCCATGTACACCCGCTACCACGAGTCCTGGACGATCGAGTCCCTGGCCAGGGAGGCCGGCATGTCCCGGTCGGTCTTCAGCGCGGCCTTCCATGAGCTGGTGGGTGACTCTCCCGGCCGGCACCTGGCGGGACGGCGGATGAGCGAGGCGGCGCACCTGCTCAGGCACACCTCGGTCCCCCAGGCCACCATCCCGGAGCTGGTCGGCTACGGCACGCCGGTCGGCTTCCACCTGGCCTTCCGCCGTTGGTCCGGCATGACGCCGGCCGAGTATCGCCGTACGTCCCGATCCGAGCCCCAGGCCAGGCATGTGCCCGGACGGCAGGACGCCGGCCGTTGACGATCGGCCCGTCCGGCTCGGCCGGGCCTGACGAGGCACCGGGCGGTGCGCGTCAGAGCCCGAGGGCCTCGCGGACGTCGGGATCGCCGGGAGCGAGCCTCAGGGCTCGGCGCAGATCCTCCCGCGCCTCCTCCTCCCTGCCCAGGGCCCTCAGGGCGATCGCCCGGTTGAAGTGCAGCTCCGGGCTTTCCTCGATCTCGATCGCCCTGGACAGGTCGGCCACCGCGCCCTCCGCGTCGCCCGTCTCGTAGCGGAGAACGCCGCGGTTCGCCCAGGCCGCGCCAAGATGAGGTGCCTTGTCCAGAGCCGCGTCGAAGGCCCGCCCTGCGTCCTCGAACCGCCTGGCCGCGGTGTCCAGCTGTCCCTTCACGGTCAGCAGGTGGGGGTTGCCCGGCATGAGCGCCAGTCCGGTCTCGACGTCGGCCCACGCCTCGGCCTCCAGCCCGAGTACGGCCCGCACCCCCGCCCGGTTGATGTAGGCGTCCAGATAGTCGGGGTCCAGCTCCAGCACGTGGTCCAGGTCGGCCCGGCCCCCCTCCAGATCGCCCAGCGCCAGCCGGAGCTCGGCCCGGTTGTAGTACGCCTCGGGCATCGGCGGGCTGACCCGGATCGCGGTCTCGTAGTCCGCCAGGGCCTCCTCAGTCGACCCGAGCTGGAAGAACAGGTTGCCCCGCTCCAGGTAGTGGTCGGCGAAGAACGGGTCGACGGCGATCGCCGCGGCGTACTCCTCCAGAGCCTCCTTGGCCCGGCCCAGCTCGGCGAGCAGCCGGCCCCGGTTGGCGTACAGCACCATCCGGTGCACCGGGTGCCGCCCCGACGGCAGGTCCTCCTCGGCCAGCTCGACGGCCGAGTCGACCAGGGCGAGCGCCTTTCGCGGATTGCCCCGGCGCGTCTCGATGAGAGCCTGGCCGTTGCGGTCGAAGCCGAGCTTGAAGGCGCGTTCCCGCCGGTCGGGCAGCAGCGTGGAGATGGCGACGGCCTGGTTGATCCAGCCCGTGGCGCGATCCAGGTCCCGCTGGGCGGGGTCGGGGTGACGGGCGTCGAGCATGGCCGTGCCGTACGCCGACGCCGCGTGCACGGCGGGGTCCTGGCTACCGCGGCGGGCCCGCTCGTAGAGTTCCCGGGCCTCGTCCTGCCGGGACAGGGCGCCCAGGGCGGTGGCCGTACGCTGCGTGAACCGCCACCAGAGGTCCGATCCGGGCTCCGTCAGCCGTAACCCGCGCAGTCCCAGCTCGACCACCGCGTCCAGGAAGCCCTCCCTGACGCAGTGGTCGACGGCGGTCCAGAGCGCCTCGGCTCCGCGGCCGTGGGGGTCGGCGCCGTGTTCCCGGTGGAAGGGGATGGCACCCAGGCGCAGGGAGAACTCACCCGTCGCCTCCAGTTCGCCGGCCCGCAGGTCGTGCAGCCTGGCCCGCTCGGCCGGATCCAGCGCCTCGTAGGCGGCGCGCGACCCCTCCTCCGTGCAGTCGGAGGCCACATGGGCCGCACCGTCGGTGCCCGGCGCCCGTGTCCGGCCCGAGCCCTTGCGCACCCTCGTGAACGGCGACGGGCCGGAGCTCACCACGCGACCGCGGAACCAGCTCGGCGGCGGCTCCGGCGAGCAGAGCATCACCGTGAACAACGCGGGGTCCAGCCGCCTGACCAGGACGGCGAGCAGCTCGCGGTCGGTCGGATCGACCTCCTGAACGTTCTTCACGACCAGCGTGCGAGGCCTGTCCAGGCACGCGCCGAGGAACTCCGCCACCCCGTTGGCGAGCCGCAGGGTACGGCGGAGCGCGGGCACGAGGATCCGCTCGTCGTCGGCGATCCACGCGTCTATGGTCTCCCGTCGTGCGGCCACCCGATCCCGCAGATCGGGGGCCACACTACGGATTTCGATGTCGTGAACCGCCACGTGCGCGGGGGCGCTCTCCAATGCCTCGGGGACGACCGCGCGCAAGATCGCACCACCGACCGTGTACGGTCCGCGTGACCGCCGATGTCCGTTCACCACGAGGTGCGACGGACCCGGACGGGCACCCGGGAACGGCTCGGTCAGCCAGAGGTGTTCCGTCACCCTTTGTGAATGACGCTGGAAGAACCACTCAGTTTGGCAGTGCCCGGCTTGCGAACAATGATCTTTTTCATCGTACCCCCCACTGGAAATCACTACAGGTACGAAGAATAAGTATTCTGGCATTTCGCCAGATCGCAATGCTCAACGAGGAATCAGTCTTAATTTCACCTTAATGGAGCAAGGTGGAAGGCGGACGCAACCTGGAACCGATCCTTTTCTCCATATAAACCACGACGCATCCACCACGCTCTTCCCTGCCGGTCTCGCACCAGCCGTACTTCCGGTAGAGCTCGATCGCGGCAGGCTGGTTCAGCGTGGTGTCTCCGCAGAGCCGTGCGTAACCCAGTTCAAGCGCCCGGTCCTCCAGCGCCACGACCATCTGAGCCCCGAATCCACGCCGCTGGAACTCCGGATGCACCCGTATGCGGCACATCTCGGCAGTCTGGTCGTCGACACGGCGAAGGCCTCCCATGGCGACGACACGCCCGTCGGGGGTCTCACCCACGAGAAACTCCCCCCGGTCAGCGATGTAGATCTCGTTGATCCGCGGGAAGTCGTCTTCATAGTAGACGCCGTCTCCCGGCGCGAGGCCGACCTGGGCGAGGCAGATCCGATGCAGCGCCCAGACCGTTTCGAGGTCAGACCAGCGATAACGCCGAAGCCTCATGTAACGCTGCCCGTGCCCAGGTTCACCGCGGGCGTGGCGCGCAGCGCCTCCAGGTAGACCTTGAGTTCGGGGTGCTCGGGGTCTTTGGCCTCCACGGCCTTGGCCACCTCGTAGGCCCGCTGCATGAGGATGTCCGGCCTGCAGCCCTCACCCAGGCCCATGAGTGCGGTTTTCGCTATCTCCAGCGCCTCTTCCACCTCGCCTTCGAGAAGCTTGCACTTGGCTCGGTCGAACTTGATGATGGTGGGATCAAGCCAGTCCGCCGGACCGTATTTGGTGAGGGCCTGTTCCAGGATGAGATCGGCCTCCATCGCCTGCCCGAGCCTCACCAGCGCGTCGCCCTGGTGGAAATAGAGCTGGCGCTCGGTGTAACCGAAGGTCGCGTCTTCCTGATCGGCCGCGGTCATCTGGGAGAACGCCGCCCTGGCCCGGGACAGCGCACGCTTGGCCTGGTCGACCACGTCTTTCTTGCCCGCCCCCGACAGCATCGCAAGCGCGCGGGCCTCGAAGACCGGAGCCATGGCCTGGGCCGCGCACGGCGTCTGGCCGGCCAGATCGCGGCTCTTCCTGGCGAGGTTGAGGGCCTCGCGCGGGTCCCCGTAGTAGAGCGGGACCAGGGCCTCCCTGGCGATGACCCAGGCCCTCAGCGCGCGGTCGCCGGTGTCGTCGGCGGCCGTCCTGCCGGTCCTGAAGAAGGATCGGGCCATCCGGTGATCACCGAGATTGACCATGATCATGCCGCTGAGGCCGGCGAGCTGGGCCGCCATGCGGCACAACCGCTCCTGCAGGTCCACCGGCTGGCGTCGCTCCATGGCCTTGCGCACGGCGCTGAACTCCAGCAGCACGTCACAGAGCAGCCGGAGCGGCGGCGTGTTCATGTATTGGCGGCCGAAGCCGATGGTGGCTTCCTCCCACTGATCCAGCATCGCAGGCGAGACGGTGGCCGAGACCAGGGTCTCGTCCATCCTCCTGCGAATGTTCTCCACAGATCCAAGCACCTGCCCGTCCAGCGCCACGCTGCTGCCGGCCAGAAGCTGCAAAAGTGTTCTCCTCAACACGTTCTCGTCCTCCTCGCCCCCGTCCGCGGAAGAATCACCGCCAATCTGCTCGATCAACGGTTCGCGCGGGCCAGGGGAAGTGTCGGGTCTTCCATCCTGGAGATCACCTCGGACGACACCCTGCATCTTGTGGCCGTGACCACAGATGCACGGGCCGTCGTAGCCGAGAGAGATCGGCTCGACCCGGTAGGCGGAACACAGGTAATGAAGGTATTCGGGGCCCGGCCGCTTCAGCCCGCTCTCATAGGCGGACAGAAGCGTCTCCCCGATCCCCGGCGCCGACTTGCCGTCGCGTTCGAACAACGCCCGTATCTGTTCGATCACGTCGGCGAGGGCGACGCCGTGCGCGAGACGATGACCCTTGATGCGCGTGGTCCCGAACTGGGGACCACACCTGTCGTAGATCTCCTCGGCGATCTGGGCGGAGCCGCGCCCCGCCGCCAGGCCTCGCGCCCGGATCTGCCGCGCTAACTCTGTCTCCCTGTGCTGCCTGCCGGACATTCCGGCCCCTCTCTCGTGCCCAGCTGGGCTTGACTGGCGCACTAATCCCGACCGGTCCTCTCCACGCTGACGCAGCGTAACCTTACTGTCGCACTGCGCCTACAGAGAATAATGGACCACGTTTGACTCATCCGGAACGCATGAATAGAGCAATCGGCTAAGGATCGTCCTCCACTGGAATGTTTCTTTCAACCTAGTTGGGAGAAGGCATATCCCGATCTTGATTTTCCCGCGTTGACCCGTCAAGCAAGGTGAGTCATCTTTGGCCAACCAGCACTGATGAGCGTGACCAAACGAACACGATTCGGTGCAGGGCAGACATGACCAGGAGGAGGACGAGGTGGGGGAAGACGACTTCGAGCACCTGGAGCGGCTGGTGTCAGAACTTGACTCTCGCGGGTTGCACGCCCGGGTGGTACGGACCCAGTCGGGCCGCGCGTTCGTACGCGTGATCAACCCGAACGCGACCAGCCTGGCGGAGAACGTCACCTGCCGAGCACAGGCCGCCCCCAGCCACCGGGACCTGTACTACTGGTGGTCCTGGGGGGAGCGGATGCACACGGTGCAAGACCCGGCCGGTGCAGCGACCAAGGTCGCACGCGTACTCGCCGCGGTGGGGGACTGAAGCAGGCGGTGGACCCCGATGGAGTCGCAGCCATCCGGATCCACCGCGCCCACCGCGGCTCAACGGAGCCGGCGGGGTGACCGGTGCGGAGCGTCCTCGGACGCTGGACACCCCGCCGGCTCCGAAACCCAGACAGCGCAGGCTGCCGTCCGGTCCCACCCGGACGGTGATCGGAGGGATCCCCTCGGAAACGGCTCGGGACACGCTTCCGGGTGCGTGCCCCGTCCGAGCCGCCCGTCACCGGAACGTCCGAACCCGCCCTCCGCGGCCCCAGGTCCGGACGTGCCCGTCTTCCCCGGCGTGATGTGACGGCGGCCGGTCCGGTCGGCAATATGGGTAGTGTCATTGACTTGCCCCCGTTGCCGAACGAACCGATCCGAGAGGGATCCACTCCGTGTTACTGCTCTCCCCCAGCCCGGCGCCCTCAGCGAGCCCTTCATCCTCGGTCCTGGACGTGGCCGAGTTGGGCAAGGCGTTCAGCAACGTATGCACAGCTGGGGGCGGCGACGGTGATGTATTCTGCGGCCTCGTGCAGTCCGTCCTGCCCAACGCCGCCTGGGCCCCCGTGATCGCGGGCGCGATCGCCATCGTGCTCATCGTGGTCGTCGCGATGGTGCTGCGCAACATAGCCCACAGGCTGATCACCCGGGTGGTCAAGCGCGCCTCCTCGTCCAACGGCGGCTCGATCGCCGGGCGGCTGCGCGGCAAGCAGGCGGTGGCGCTGGAGGGGCTCGACGCGGTCGCCGCCGAACGCCGCAGGCAGCGCGCGGAGACCATCGGCTCGGTGCTGCGGCCCGTCGCCTCGATCGTCATCCTCGGCACCGCGGCCCTGACCGTCCTGGAACGGCTCTCGGTCCCCATCGCCCCCCTGCTGACCAGCGTCGGCATCGTCGGCGTGGCCATCGGTTTCGGCGCCCAGGAGCTCGTCAAGGACTTCATCGCCGGCATGTTCATGCTCCTGGAGGACCAGTACGGCGTGGGCGACGTGATCGACGCGGGCGCCGCGGTGGGCACCGTCGAGGCCGTCACCCTGCGGATCACCCGCCTGCGCGACGCCGACGGCCGGGTCTGGTACGTCCGCAACGGCACCATCACCCGCATCGGCAACGAGTCCCAGGGGTGGTCCCGCGCCACCGTGGACGTGCCGGTGTCCTACGCCTCCGACATCCCGGCGGTCCGCGACCTGCTCAAGACCGTGGTCGAGGAGATGTGGAACGACCCCTCCTACCGTGACACCGTCATGGTGGAGGAGCCCCAGGTCTGGGGGATCGAGCAGATCTCCGACACGGCCATCGTCTTCCGGATCAGCGCCAAGACCATTCCGGCCAGGCAGGCGGAGATCGCCCGCGAGCTCCGCGTCCGGATCAAGTCCGCCCTTGACCGGGCTTCCATCCCGATCGCCGGCTGACGTCGCTTAGGCTTGGAGACGTGTCAGCTATCCCCGAGGAACCCCTGACCTTCTACGACGCCGTCGGCGGCGAGGAGGCCTTTCGGCGTCTCGTCCACCGCTTCTACCAGGGTGTCGTGGACGACCCGTTGCTACGACCGCTCTACCCCGAAGACGACCTCGTCGGGGCCGAGGAACGGCTGCGCCTCTTCCTGATCCAATACTGGGGCGGGCCGAGCACCTACAGCCAGCAGCGCGGGCATCCGCGCCTGCGGATGCGGCACAACCCGTTCGTCATCGGCTCGGCCGAACGCGACGCCTGGCTGAAGCACATGCACGACGCGGTGGTCTCGCTGGAGCTCCCCGACGACCTGGAGAAGCGCCTGTGGGACTACCTCGTCTACGCGGCGCACAGCATGGTCAACGCCCCTGACGCATAAACCCCCACAGGCAGGGGCAATCCATGCACATGGAAACCCCCTGGTGGCGTGATGCCGTCGTCTACGAAATCTACGTTCGCAGCTTCGCCGACGCCTCAGGAGACGGCGTCGGCGATCTCACCGGTATCCGTCAGCGTCTGCCCTACCTCGCCGAACTCGGCGTGGACGCGGTCTGGCTGACCCCCTTCTACCGCTCTCCCATGGCCGACGGCGGCTACGACGTGGCCGACTACCGCGACGTCGACCCGCTGTTCGGTTCCCTGGCCGACTTCGACGCGCTCGTCGCCGAGGCCCACGCTCTCGGGCTGCGGGTGGTCGTGGACATCGTGCCCAACCACAGCTCCTCCGACCACGAGTGGTTCAAGGCGGCGCTGCAGGGCGAAGGCCGCGACCGCTACATCTTCCGCGACGGCGGGGAGCTTCCGCCCAACAACTGGCAGTCCACCTTCAGCGGCCCCGCCTGGACCCAGGCGCCCGACGGGCAGTGGTATCTGCACCTGTTCGCCCCGGAGCAGCCGGACTTCAACTGGCGCAACCCCGAGGTGCACGAGGAGTTCCTCGACGTGCTGAGGTTCTGGCTGGATCGGGGGGTGGACGGGTTCAGGATCGACGTGGCGATGGGTCTCTACAAGGCCGAGAACCTGCCCGACAGCCCACCGGACGATCAGGCGTTCAAGGCCGAGTCGCCGATCTGGGGACGGCCCGAGGTGCACCAGGTCTATCGGGAATGGCGCATGGTGCTCGACTCCTACCCGGGGGAGCGGATGGCCATCGGCGAGGTCTGGACCGACTCGGCCGAAGACCTCGCCCTCTACGTCCGCCCCGACGAGCTGCACCAGAGCTTCAACTTCGCTTGGCTGGAGGCACCCTGGTCGGAGGAGGCGTTCCGGAAGGTCATCGGCGACACCCTGGCCGCCATGACCGCCCCCACCTGGGTGCTCTCCAACCACGACGTGGTCCGCCACGTCACCCGGTACGGCGAGGGCCTGCCCAACTCCACGACGGGCCTCGCCCGTGCCCGCGCGGCGTTGCTGGCCATGCTCGCCCTCCCGGGCTCGGCGTACCTGTACCAGGGAGAGGAACTCGGCCTGCCCGAGGTGAAGAATCTTCCTCCGGAGACGCGCCAGGACCCCATCTTCGCCCGTTCCGAGGGCAAGCTGGCCGGCCGGGACGGCTGCCGGGTCCCCATCCCGTGGTCCGGCATCGCCGAGCCGTACGGCTTCTCGCCCGACGGCGCCCGGCCCTGGCTGCCCCAGCCGGTCGAGTGGGCCGCGCTGACCGCCGAACGCCAGGCGAACGACCCGGGCTCGACCCTGAGCTTCTACCAGGAGGCCCTACGCGCCCGCCGCGCGTTGCGCGGCTCGCTCCCCGATGAGATCACCTGGCTGGACTCCCCCGAGGGCGCGCTCTTCTTCAACCGCGGCTTCCTGACCTGTGTCATCAACTGCGGCTCCGATTCGGTACCGCTTCCGCCACACGATCGCGTCCTGATCGGCAGCGCTCCCGTGGACGGCTACCTGCTCCCCCCTGACACGGCGGCCTGGCTTCAAACCGGTTAGGGCCTTTCCGGCAGGAACCGGTTAGGGCCTTCCTGCGGGGAAGGCGGGGAAAACGACAGCGGGCGGTTCCCATGGGGGAACCGCCCGCTTCGTGGCGAGCCTCCGCGCCACCGCACGACGGCCTTTCCGGAAGGCCGTCGGCGGTTCGCGTCAGTCGCGGGTGAGCTTGCGGTAGGTGACGCGGTGCGGACGGGCCGCTTCGGCACCCAGACGCTCGATCTTGTTCTTCTCGTAGTCGGCGAAGTTGCCCTCGAACCAGAACCAGTTCGAGCCTTCCTCCCACGCGAGGATGTGGGTGGCGATGCGGTCGAGGAACCACCGGTCGTGCGAGGTGATGACCGCGCAGCCCGGGAAGTCCAGCAGGGCGTTCTCCAGGCTGGAGAGCGTCTCGGTGTCGAGGTCGTTGGTGGGCTCGTCGAGCAGGAGCACGTTGCCGCCCTGCTTGAGGGTCAGCGCCAGGTTGAGCCGGTTGCGCTCGCCACCGGACAGGACGCCCGACTTCTTCTGCTGGTCCGGGCCCTTGAACCCGAACGCGGCGATGTAGGCGCGCGACGGCATCTCGACCTGGCCGACCTTGATGTGGTCGAGCCCGTCGGAGACGACCTCCCAGACGTTCTTGGACGGGTCGATGCCACCCCGGCTCTGGTCGGCGTAGGAGATCTTGACGGTATCGCCGACGACGATCCCGCCGTCGTCGGGCGTCTCACCGCCGGTGATCATCCGGAACAGCGTGGTCTTGCCGACGCCGTTCGGGCCGATGACGCCGACGATGCCGTTGCGCGGCAGGTCGAACGACAGGCTGTCCATGAGGACGCGGTCCTCGAAGCCCTTGGTGAGCTTCTCGGCCCGGATGACCGTGGTGCCCAGACGCGGGCCCGGCGGAATCTGGATCTCCTCGAAGTCGAGCTTGCGGTATTTGTCGGCCTCGGCGGCCATCTCCTCATAACGCTGGAGACGGGCCCGGCTCTTGGTCTGGCGGGCCCGGGCGTTGGAGCGGACCCACTGCAGCTCCTCCTCCAGGCGCTTCTTACGCTTGGCGTCCTTCTGGCCCTCAAGCTTGAGCCGCGCCGCCTTGGCCTCCAGGTAGGTGGAGTAGTTGCCCTCGTAGGGGTGGCAACGGCCGCGGTCGAGCTCCAGGATCCAGTTGGCCACGTTGTCTAGGAAGTAACGGTCGTGGGTGACGGCCAGGACGGTCCCGGGGTATTTCTCCAGGTGGGACTCAAGCCACTGGACGCTCTCGGCGTCCAGGTGGTTGGTGGGCTCGTCGAGCAGCAGGAGATCGGGCTGCTCGAGCAGCAGCTTGCACAGCGCGACCCGGCGGCGCTCACCACCCGAGAGCTGGGTGACGTCGGCGTCGGGCGGCGGGCAACGGAGTGCGTCCATCGCCTGCTCAAGCTGGCTGTCGAGGTCCCACCCGTTGCGGTGGTCAAGGGCGTCTTGCAGCTTGCCCATCTCTTCCAGCAGCTCGTCGCTGTAGTCGGTGGCCATCAGCTCGGCGATCTCGTTGAACCGGTCGAGCATGCCCTTGGTCTCGGCGACGCCCTCTTCGACGTTGCCGAGCACGGTCTTGGACTCGTTGAGGGGGGGCTCCTGCTGGAGCATGCCGACGGTGAAGCCGGGCATGAGGCGGGCGTCACCGTTGGACGGCTGCTCCAGACCCGCCATCATCCTCAGCAGCGTCGACTTTCCGGTGCCGTTGGGCCCCAAAACACCGATCTTGGCGCCAGGCAGGAACGACAGCGTCACGTCGTCGAGGACGACCTTGTCACCGTGCGCCTTGCGCACACGCTGCAGTGTGTAGATGTACTCCGGCATGCCCTCTAGCTTAGGGCCTGTCAAGCTTAGCTAGGGGCGGCCTCGGAACCCGGCCGATGCACCGGGGGAACGGTGGTGGCCGGCAGACAGACCCGGTCGCGCCCCAGCTCCTTGGCCCGGTAGAGGGCCAGGTCGGCGGCCGCGAGCAGTTCGATCAGGTCGTCACCGTGCATGCTCATGATCGCGACACCGGCCGAGATGGTCACGGTGACCATGTTCTCGTCGGCCGGAACCGCCATCCGCCCGATGCGGGACCGTAGCCGCTCGGCGACCCTGCGGGCCTCGGTCACGTCGGCCCGGGGAAGCAGGACGACGAACTCCTCGCCGCCGAACCGGCCCACCACGTCGTAGTCACGCAGCTGACTGCGGATGGTGGTGGCCACCCCGATCAGAACCTGGTCGCCGATCAGGTGACCGTAGGTGTCGTTGACTCGTTTGAAGTGATCGATGTCGACGATCAGCAGGGCGAGCGTCTCGCCGGTGCGGCGAGCCCTGACGATCTCGGTGTCCGCCTCGCGCTGCCAGGCCGAGGCGTTGAGCAGACCGGTCTTGAGGTCGGTGCGAGCCGCCGCCTGTAGCTGGGCGTGGAGCAGGCTGCGCTGGAGCAGCACCACCGGCGGCAGCGCCAGCACCAGCAGCGCCAGGTTCAGCCCGCAGGTGATGGCGACGATGAGCCCGAGGCAGAGCTCGACCACGTCGAGCAGCAGGCTCTCCCTGTTCCACAGCACCTCCCGCCAGCGGCTGTCGGGAGCGGCGGCGTGCGCGGCGACGGCGATCAGCGCGGTGTTGAGCACGGTGAACAGGGCGGCGCAGCCGACGGCGACGAGGATCGGCCCGCCGGTGCCGGTGGTCAGGGCGGTCAGGTCGCCGACGACGGCGTGGAACAACACCGAGGCCGCGCATCCGGCCAGGCCGATCGCGGCTGAGCTGAACACCCTTCGGTAGACGACCGTCTCCCGGACCCGTTTCTGCAGGAGGATCTGGAGCGGAATGGGCGCGAGAAGCGCATAGATGGGCGGGAGGAGCAACGCGGCCGGCAGCCACCAGGCAGACAGGAGGTCACGGGAGACACCGGCGGGCATGCCGAGCCTACGGGTGGCTTCGATGCAAACGGCACCACAGGCCATCAGGGCGACGAAAGTGAACAGGTCATGCCAGCGAAAATCACTCAGTACAGCGAAAAACCCAATAGCAACCAAATCCAGCGCTACGATCCCGCAAAGGTAGACAACCAGCGAACGGTGCTGCCCAAGCAGGGGCCACCGATCGGCCAAGGTCGTCACGCCGTCGCGTGGTTTGACCGAGGTGTGACTGGGTGCCGTCATGTCGTCCCCTTCTCCGACTAACGATGTGTAACACGATAGTTGCGGAGTGTGCGCCGCGCGACGGGAACCGCTACCTTGGCACAGTGGGTCTACTCACAGGTGACTCACGACTTGGAACCGCTCTCTCCATGAGCGGGCCGTGTGGGAAAGGAGCAGCCATGCTGCTGGGCATCACCTGGACCTAACAGGTGCTCCAGTATCTGACACGGGCAAGACCGTCGGCCCGGCTCTCGGCGCCACCGCGCTCCTGTGGCGGGGCACCGACCATGCTCGGCCGATGCCCCCTCCCCTTCGGACCCCTTCCTCAGAACGCACGGCCTCCGGCCGAGGTCCACCGAGGTCCTGTCGTGAAACCGTCTCAGGCCGCCATGCGCGTTTCCACGGGCCAGGGCGTCTCGTTCTCCGTCTCTCCGGCGGTCAGCCTCTCCTCCCCCTCCTCCGGCTCCTCCTCGGTCATGCCGTGACCCGCCGTGCCGTACGTGTCATACGTGTCGTGCCTGCCGCCGGTGTCGCCCTCCCGCACCAGGCCGTTCTCCGCTCCGGCCGTGTCATCGCCCGTCTCACTCCTCACCAGGGTGAGAACACCGGAGGCACCCGTCGTGGCCGGGACGCCGCCCATGGCCCAGTCATGTGTCTCGCGGTCGAGCTCGGTCCGCTCGCCGTGACCCAGTGACGGGACGGCTCCGCCTCTCTGTGGCCTGCTGAAGCTCCCCAGCCCCCAGCGCAGGTCGTGCCCGAGCGAGTTGGCCTCCACCTCCGGCATGAAGCGACGCTCGCCCTCGTGGACGAACTCGCGAATCCGCAGCCGCCCCTGGACGACGACCGGCTGGCCCACGCGGACCGACTGGGCGACGTTGTCAGCCAGTCCGCGGAAGCACCGGACGCCGAAGTATGTCGTGTCGCCGTTGCACCACTGCTGGTTCTCCCTGTCGAAGTAACGGTTCGTCGAGGCGACCCTGAGCGAGGTGACCCGAGTCCCGTCGGGGAAGGTGTGCTGGCGCGGTGGGGCCGCGACGTTACCGGTCAGCGTGACGTAGATGTCGTTCATCGTGTCTCCCGTGAGAGCGGGCGGGCTGCCCGCGGCGTGGAAAACACGATGGCCCGTGCCGTTTCCGGTACGGGTGACCGAGCCGCGCTCTGTGGATTACCCCATGCCTGCGCCGAGGAGCTGTGGACGGCGTGGGCTCAGCCCTGCACGCCCCGCATGGCCGAGTAGAACTCGTTGTATCTGGTCAGCTCGCGTTCCACCGGCTCGATCACCATCTCCTCGGCGACCTTGGCGACTCTGCGACGCATCTCCCGTTCGAGCCGGTCACGCTCGTTGCCCGCGTCGAGCGCGACGAAGTTACGGCTGGCCACGGCGGTGAGCAGGCCGAGCCCGAGAACCGAGAGCATCATCAGCCCGACCCACGGCAACGACGCCGCCTCGCCGAACATCGCCAAACCGGCCGGCAGCTTCCCGAGGCCGAACACGCCGAAGGCGAGAGCCGTACCGAACCATGCGAGCCCCGCGAGGAACAGCAGGACGAGCAGGTACTGCCAGACGAAAAGCAGCCTCCACCAGCCGGGGACCCGGTCCAGGCGCGGTGCCACCTCCGACAGCTCCTCGGAGAGCACCTGGGGCAGCTGGGCCGAACGAGAACGCGCGGACTCCCTGATCCCGCTCTGCCAGGCCTCGTGCATGCCGGAGGTCAGCCCGTCGGCCAGAGCCTGCACCGCGTTGTCGACCTCGGCCGACTGCGCGCTGACCGAGCCTCCGGCCAGGCCCCGGATCTCCTCCTTGAGGTCTCCCAGGCGCAGGCTGTTCAGCGGGTCGGGGCGGAGTTTCGCGGCCCAGCGGGTGTACGGCCAGCCGACCCACTCGACGGACCGCACGCCGTACACGTTCTCCATCGCCTCACCGACGGCGGGCACGCCGACCGCGTCGCAAAGCGCGTCCGTGAGGCCGATCCGGCGGGCGTCGTCGATGGAGGGAGAGGGAGCCGGAACCCCGCCGACGGGCATCGCCTTCGTCAGGCGGAGCGTGAGCCGGTCGAGGTCGGCCTCCAGACGCTGGATGGCCGCCCTGCGGCCGGCGACGGTCTCGGCGAGAACGGCCTTGAGGTTGTCCACCCCCTTACCGGTGATCGCGGAGGTGGGAACGATGACGGGGGTGCCGACGCCCTCGCGGCGAAGCAGGCCGTCCAGATCCGCGACGCACTCGGCCAATTCCTCCGGCTCCAGCCGGTCGGCCTGGTTGAGCACGAAGACCATCACCGCCTCGTGCCCGGCCAGGTCTGTCACATAACGGCGGTGTGTGGAGGCGTCGGCGTATTTCTGCGGGTCGAGCACCCACACGACAAGATCGGCGATCTGGATCAGCCGGTCGGCCTCGGTGTCGGTGAGCGCTCTGATGGAGTCGTGGTCGGGCAGGTCGAGCAGGATCAGCCCGTGGAGCTGGCTCTCACCCTTGTCCAGAGCGCTCGCCCTGGCGAAGCGGTGACGCCACTGAATCTGCAGCCAGTCGAGCAGCGGGCCCGCGCCGTCCAGGCCCCAGACGCAGGCGTGAGTGCGTGCCGTGGTCGGGCGGCGAACCCCGGTGGGCGACAGCTCAAGCCCGGAGATCGAGTTGAACAGCGTCGACTTGCCGCTCCCGGTGCCTCCGGCGAGCGCGACCACGGTGTGGTCGGAGGAGAGTTTGAGCCTGTCACCGGCGCGCAGCAGCAGCTGTCCTGATTCGGCGAGGAGCTTGGGGTCGACTCTGCCCGGTCCCAGTTCCACGAGCCTTGACAGTGCGGCGAATCGGCTGTCAAGGCCCTGGCGCGTCTGGGTGGTGCCAACAGTGGTCATTGCTCGCTTACCGTTCCTCGTTCGCTTCGCGGACCGCTCGTACCTCGCGGGCCGTCGTGCCGGAGGCGCGCTCAGGAAACACTGTGCTCACTGCGTCGGATTCGCTCGGTCTCATTGGTCGCTCACCGCTCCTCGCTCGCTTCGCGGACCACTCGTACCTCGCGGGCCGCTCCGCTCACTGCGTCGGATTCGCTCGGTCTCACTGGTCGCTCACCGCTCCTCGCTCGGCGTCATCGAGCGACCTCAAGGTTGTACGTTGCCTGGTAGAGATGGGTGGCAGCTGACTCGTCCGGGATGCCCGCGCCGTCGAGGACCTGGAAGTAGCGCGACGTCTCGTCGTCGAACAGCATGCCGATCCGGGCGCGCAGATCGCTGCGGGCCTTGGCGCCGATGGTGCGCAGGGACTCGGCGCCCAGCAGCGCGTGCACCAGCCGCTGCGGCAGCCCGCCGGCATCGGCCGCCTTCTCGGCCTCGGCTGAGCCGTAGCCGAACAACCCGATCGTGAAGATCAACGACAGGGATTCGACGTCGAACGAGACGAGCTTGGCCACCGACCGCTTGGTCACGCCCTCGGTGCGGATCAGCTCGATGATGTGCTCCTGCCAGCCGCCGATGGTCTTGCCGGCCCTGCGCAACAGCTCGTCGGAGGCGTGGCCGAGGCCTGGGGCGGCGGCCAGGCTCTCCCCCACGCCGGGGCGCTGCAGCCAGCGCGAAACGGACTCCTCAGCGGCCCGCTGCGCGGCGGAGGCGATGACGGACTCCAGCCCTGCCCGGAGCGCGGATTTCAGCGCGCTGAGCCGCTCGGGGGCCTGTTTGCTCGCCTTCCCCGCGAACCGGCCCGGCCTGCGCAGGTGCAGGGTCCGCATCAGATCACCCGACCCCGCGAAATCCTGCCACCGGGCGAGCACCTCTCCATGCAGCAACGAGCCGTTCCTCGTCGCCTCCTCGATCTCGGCCAGCGCACCGGCGTAAGCGGCGTTCACATCGCCGCGAAGCTCGCTCCTGAAGAGCACCTGGGCCTCAAGCTGCTTGGCCAGGGCCGGGATCCGGCTGCGGAAGCTGTCCAGCACCCCGGACAGGGTCGCCTGTACGGCCCGCGTCCGGCGCTGGTCGTCCACCGACAGCTCGGTCAGCCAGAGCCTGAGCTCGGCGACCTCGTGGTCGGGGAGCATGCCGTCGGTGACCTTGCTCTCGTTGATGACGAACCGGTCGACCTCGCCGAGGCCGTACTCGGTGAGCATCCGGACGAAGTGCTTGGTGACGACCTCCCGGGACTTGGGCGGCACCCGGGAGAGCACGATGGCCAGCCGGGCCCCGCGTTCCTTGGCCAGGCGGAGCAGCCGCCAGGCGGGGGCGTCGGCGTAGCGGGCGGCGGTGGTGACGAAGATCCATAAATCAGCCACGTCGAGCATGCGATGGGCGATCTCGTGGTGCTCTTCGACGACCGAGTCGATGTCGGGGGTGTCGAGCAGGGCCACGCCCGGGGGCAGGCGCTCGGAGGAGGCGAGCACGAGACCGCCGGGCTCCGCCCTGGGGCTGGGCGCGTCCTGTCTCCGCAGGCTGCCGAGCAGGTCGCCTTCGACGAACCACTCGTGGTCGTCGGGGTGGCAGGCGAGGACCGGGGTGCCGGTGGTCGGGCGGCGCACACCGATGGCGCTGACCTTGGCACCGGCCATGGTGTTGAGGAGCGTGGACTTGCCCGCGCCGGTGGAACCCGCGACGACGATGAGCGCCGGCGCGGTGCTCATCCGGACCCGGGGAATCACGTAGTCGTCGAGCTGGGCCAGGATCTCGTTCTGAGTCCGCCTGGCCTCCTCGGCTCCGGGGAGATTCAGACCGAAGCGGAGGCTGGTGACACCGTCGCGCAGGGCGGTGAGCGCCCTGGTCAGGGCTTCGGAGACGACGTCCGGCAGCGGCTCCTCCCGCACCCGGTCGCCATGCGGTTCCCCGGCTCCGTGAGTGTCGCCGTCCGCCTCGTCTTCGTCTCCGGCCGCGTGGCCGTCCGGGTCGATGAGTCCGGTCTCGTCCAGGGCGGCGGCCGCGTCCGTGCCGGGGACGGGCTCCGGCTCCAGCATGCCTGTTCCGGGCTCTTCGCGCCTCTCAGCGCGAAGAGAAAAAGCGTCGTCACCGGTGTGTGAGGGGATCGCCGCGTCGTCCGGAGACGAAGTGGTGAGGCTCGCGCCGGATTCATGGGTTTCCGCGCCGGATGCCCCTTCGCCTTCGCCGCTTTCCGGTTGAGGAGACGTGACGTCTCCGGGGAAACCGCCGAAGGCCCCGCCCGTGGACGAGGCCGCGCCGCCACTCCCGCGAGAACCCCCGCCCGTCAGAGACGAGATGGTCGCCTCAGCAGCCGCGGCAGCCGCACGAAAAGCAGCCAAAGGATCATCGACGGGCGGAACAGACGCACCCCCGCGGGAAACACCCTCCACACCAGGAGACGAGACAACACCCACGGGAGGAACGGGAGCACCACTGCGGGAGGCGCCCCCGGCATCATCGGAAGGCGGAACGGCAGCGCCCCCGGAAACCCCGTGAGCACCGCCCGTGGACGAGGCCGCGCCGCCACCCCCGCGAGAACCCCCGCCCGTCAGAGACGAGATGGTCGCCTCAGCAGCCGCGGCAGCCGCACGAAAAGCAGCCAAAGGATCATCGACGGGCGGAACAGACGCACCCCCGCCACCCCCGCGAGAACCCCCGCCCGTCAAAGACGAGATGGTCGCCTCAGCAGCCGCGGCAGCCGCACGAAAAGCAGCCAAAGGATCATCCGCGGGCGAGGCGGCGGTGCCACCCGGCTTTTCCCCGCCGGTGCCCGGAGAGCGGAAGCCGCGGGCGCGGATCGACGCTTCGTCATCGTCGGGGCGGATGGCGCCGAAGGCGACCGTCTGCTCGCCCGGGGACTCGGCGTCGTCCGGCGAGGCGTCGTCGGGCGGGTCCTGGGAGGTGCCGGCGAGACGTCGGTCGCGCTCGCTCTGATGGGTGGGCTTGTTCGCAGCCGGCTTCACGGTACTCGCTCCGCTCGAACCATCTCGACCTCCTGCCCGACCTTCACGACATCGCCCACGATCACGATCGCGGGTGGCCGAATCCCAGCCGTGGTCACGCGCTCCGCCACGGTGGCCAACGTGGCGTAAAGAGTTCGCTGGGTGGGAAGAGTACCGTCCTGTACCACCATTACGGGAGTTTCTGGCGAACGTCCGTCTCGTATCAATGTTTCAGCGATCGTGCTGATCCGTTCGACGGCCATCATGAGCACCAGGGTTCCACCGGATTTCGCCAGATTCGGCCAGTCGACGGTGGACTTGGGGTCTCCGGGCGGGACGTGTACGGAGATCACGTGGAACTCCTGGCTGACACCGCGGTGCGTCACCGGCACGTTGGCCGCGGCGGGAACCGCGACCGGGCTGGTGATCCCGGGAACGACGGTGACCGGTATGCCCTCGCGGGCGCAGGCGAGCATCTCCTCTCCGCCCCGGCCGAAGACGAACGGGTCGCCGCCCTTGAGCCGGACCACGAACTTGCCCTGCTTCGCATGTGTGATCAGCAGCTCGTTGATCTTCTCCTGGGCCATGTATCGGCCGTAAGGGATCTTCGCCGCGTCGATCAGCTCGACGTCCGGGGAGAGCTCGTCGAGCAGGGGCTGCGGGGCGAGGCGGTCGGCGATGACCACGTCGGCCTGAGCGAGCAGCTGCCGCCCGCGGACCGTGATCAGGCCCGGATCACCGGGACCGCCACCGACCAGGGCGACGCCGACCGGCTTGGTGCGGTTGCGGCGGGCGTCGACCGTGCCGTCGCGGAGCGCCCCCACGACGGCGTCCCTGATCCCGGCCGCCCGCCGCGGGTCACCGCCCGCGGTGACGGCCACGCTGATCTCATCCACCCGCCCGCTGGCGGGCGTCCAGGCGGCCGAGGCGTCCTTGTCGTCCGCGCGCACGCACCAGATCCGCTTGGCCTCGGCCTCGGCGGCCACCGCGGTGTTCACCGCGCGGTCGTCGGTGCAGGCGTGAACCAGCCAGGCTCCGTCCACATCACCAACCTGGTACGGCCTTGCCTCCCAGGTCACGCGGCCGGTCGCGATGAGATCGTCGAGGGCGTGCGTGACACTCGTCGAAACGATGGTGACCAGGGCACCCGCGTCAAGCAGCGCCGGAACCCGCCGCTGGGCGACGCGTCCCCCACCCACGACGAGCACCCGCCGCCCGGAAAGTTGCAGGCCGAGCAGGTAGGGCGACATGGTGAAAGATCTCCCGTTCACGATTAATTGTGAAGCATGGCGTGTTAAGAGGTAAACCTACCGGCTAGGGACCCGCCGTTTGCTGCACCCGTGTTAACAGCGTAAAGAACGGGCTGACCCCGGTTCCCCACGAGCCCCTCAGCCTTTCGCAGGTCAGGCCTCCTTGTCGGTGACCCCGGCCGAATCGAAGGTCGCCACCTCGTGCATCACCCTGACGGCCGCGCAGACGAGCGGATGAGCGAGCAGGCCGCCGGTGCCCTCTCCGAGACGAAGCTCCAGGTCGACCAGGGGGCGCAGACCGAGGTGGTCGAGTGCGGCCGCGTGGCCGGGTTCGGCCGAACGGTGCCCGGCCACGCAGTGGTCCACCGCGTGGGGGGCCAGCGCGGCCGCCACCAGCGCGGCCGATCCCGCGATGACGCCGTCGAGGATGACCGGCACCTTCAGAGCCGCCCCGCCCAGGATGAATCCGGCGATCGCCGCGTGTTCCAGCCCGCCGACCGCGGCCAGCGTCTCCAGCGCCGATGCCCCGGGGTCGCCTTCACGAACGCCGTCCGGTCCCGGCGTCCCGGTTCTCCCTCCCGACACGCCACCCGAACCCGGCGTCCCGGAGCCGCTCCCCGGCGCCGACGCCAGGCCGTTCACCCGCAGAGCCCGCCGGACGATCTCGACCTTGCGGGCCAAGGTCTCGTCGTCGACCCCGGTCCCCCTGCCGGTCACGCCGGCCGCGTCCTTTCCGGTGAAGGCGCAGATCAGGGCGGCCGAGGCGGTGGTGTTGGCGATGCCCATGTCGCCGGTGATCAGGCAGCGGGCGCCCCGGTCCACGAGTTCGCGGGCCACCGCGATCCCGGTTTCCAGGGCCGCGACCGCCTGTTCGGCGGTCATCGCCGGGCCGATGGACAGGTCGGCCGTGCCGTACGCGATCTTGCTGATCGTCAGGCCCGGCGCGGGGGCGAGGTCGGCGGCCACGCCGACGTCCACGACCGTCACCGACGCGCCGACCTGGGCCGCGAAGGCGTTGGCCACCGCGCCGCCCGCGAGGAAGTTGCCGACCATCTGCAAGGTGACCTCTTGTGGCCACGGGGTCACGCCCTGGGCGTGCACGCCGTGATCGGCCGCGAAAATCGCCAGGGCCGCCGGGGCCGGCAGCGGCGGCGGGCTGACGGCCGCGGCTCCCGCCAGCCGTACCGCCACCTCCTCCAGCGCTCCGAGCGCGCCCCGGGGCTTGGTCAGGCGGTCTTGGTGGGCCCGCGCTTCGGCGAGGGCCACCGGATCGGCGGGCCGGATCGCGGCCACGGTCTGCTCAAGGATGGTCATGCCACCCAGTGTCCCCGGAAACGGCTTCTTTTTGGAAAGGTCACCAGGTGACGCCGCTGAGCGCCTCTTCGTAGCGTTCGACCACCACATCGGCCAGCCCCTCGCAGTCGCCGATGACATCGGCGCAGCGGACGTCCAGGTCGGGGTGGCCCGCGGCGTAGGCCATGGCCTGGGCCCAGACGCGGTCCAGCACGCCGCCGGCGAACAGCAGATAGGGCACGACGATCACGCGCTTGGCGCCGAGACGGCGGCAGCGCTCGATGCCGCCCGGGACACCGGGCGGGGTCAGGGAGACGAAGGCGGTCTCCACGGTCATGTATTCGTGGGCGTGGGTCTCCCAGAACAGGCGGGAGACCCGGTGCACGTCCGCGTTGGCGGCGGGGTCGGTGGAGCCGTCGCCCACCAGGACCACGGCGGTCTCGCCGGTCTCGATGCGCTCGGGCTCGTCGTCCAGCGGCCCGGCGGCCACGGAGACCAGGCGAAGGCTGGCGACCTCTGCGGCGGCGTCCGCCAGGCGCTCGGCGAGCAGCGCCAGGACACGGGGATCCGATCCCAGGGGGCGGCCGTAGTCGCAGGTGAGCATGGGGTGCCGCTCCTGCTCGCGGGCCATCGCGGCGGGGATGTCGGCGCCGAGCCGCATGTCCCCGGTGAGGCTCAGCGGCAGCGCCACCATGCGATGGTGTCCGCGCGCGACCAGCGAGGCGATCGAGTCGCTGAGGCGTGGCCTGGCCTTGGAGATGTATCCGCCGGACACGTCGGCCGCCGTCTGATCCAGACGGCAGCGGAGCCGATGGACGAACCTGCCGAATTCAACGGACCCGTTGTCATCGTGTGAGCCCTGCCCGATGAGCAGCAGCGGCGGCTTCATAGAAACAGGACTCCAATGACCTTGACCTGGGATTACGCAGACGCGACTCGCGAGGATATCCGATAACACCGCAACGTGGACAGGTAACGGATCCGCAAAGTGTGCCAGGTCACGCACGAACGGGGGACGTTGAGGACAGTACCTGAGACGCCGGGGCGATGTGCCCTTCCAGCGTTTTCTCGCCACTGGATTAATTCCCAATATCCCAATGCATCCCTTACGTCACTGGTGTCTCTGATTTTCCCAATCTCCTAGCGCCGTCGGCCTCCCCGATGTCCCCGGCCCCGGACCTCCGATGTCCCTGACATCCCTGCCTCCCGGGTGCCCCGGTCAGCGGACCACCACGACCTCCAGCGTGCGCGGACCGTGCACACCCTCGACGCGGTTCAGCTCGATGTCGCTGGTCGCCGAGGGACCACTGATCCAGGTCAGCGGCTGGGCGGGGTCGAGCCGTCCGAGAGCCTCGGGAACGCTCGCCACGATCTGCCCGGCCCGCACCACGCACAGGTGGTAGTCCGGAACCAGGGTCAGCGCCCGCCGGCCCTGCCCAGGTCCGGCGTCCAGCACGATCGTGCCGGTCTCCGCGATCCCCACCGCGCATCCGGTGATCACCCCGTCTGTCATGTCGAGCTCCACCGCGGTCAGCATCGGGTCGTCGGCGACCGACCCCCGCGGCACCCACTCCGGTGGCAGCCCTTCCGGGACGACCGGCCGGGTGACACCCCGCCGCGCCAGCGCCGCCGCGATCACCTCGGCCACCTCGTCCTCGCTCACCACGTGCACGACGGCCCGGTAGTCGGCCACCCTCTCGGCGAACAGTTCCACCGCGCCGGAGGAGGCCGTCGACGTGCGGTAGGCGCGGGTGATCCCGGTATCCGGCGCCCCCGCCACGGCGCGCCGGATCCTCGACAGGATCAGCTCCCGGCTCCCCGCGGCCGCGTCTGCCCCGGGCCCCTGCGGGGCAGGCCTCGCCGCTCTCGCGCGCGCTCCCGGGTCCGCCCCCGCTCCGTCGCTCATCGGGTTCCTCCGTCGGTACGGTTCCACCAGTCGCGGAAGGACTCGGCGGGGATGTCGGGGATGTCGCGCGTGTCGGTCCAGGCCGACAGCGGGCCGGGCAGGCGTCCGGGGACGAGCCCGCGCAGGCGGCTGCCGAGGCGCTGGGCGCGGGCCAGCCGTACCGGGTGGTCGAGCACCCACCCGGCGACGCGCATCCCCAGGCGCTCGGCGCGCGAGTGACGGGCCTTGGCACGCAGGTGGACCAGGACCTCGGGGATGTCGATCGCCACCGGGCAGGCCTCGAAGCAGGCACCGCAGAGCGTGGAGGCGTAAGGCAGGGAGGCGTCCAGCTCCGAGCTCATGCCACGCAGTTGCGGGGTGAGGATCGCGCCGATCGGCCCGGGGTAGACCGAGCCGTAGGCGTGACCGCCCGCACGCTCGTAGACCGGGCAGACGTTCAGGCAGGCCGAGCAGCGGATGCAGCGCAGCGCCTGGCGGCCGACCTCGTCGGCGAGGACCCGGGTGCGGCCGTTGTCGAGCAGGACCAGGTGGAATTCCTGGCCCTCCACCGAGCCGGTCCAGGTGGAGGTGTAGGGGTTCATCCGCTCCCCCGTGGAGCTCCTGGGCAGCAGCTGGAGGAAGACCTCCAGGTCCCGCCAGGCCGGCAGCAGCTTCTCGATGCCGACCACGCTGATCAGCGTCTCCGGCAGGGTGAGGCACATCCGGCCGTTGCCCTCGGACTCCAGCACGACGAGCGTCCCGGTCTCAGCGATCATGAAGTTGGCACCGGAGATCGCGACCTTGCTGGAAAGGAAGCGTTCTCGCAGGTGAAGCCGGGCGGCCTCGGCCAGGGCGCGAGGCTCGTCGGTCAGCTCTACGGGTGCCGGGCGCCCCCAGTCGGCCATCTTCTCCCGGAAGATCTCCCGGATCTCCGAACGGTTGCGGTGGATCGCGGGGACCAGGATGTGCGAGGGCCAGTCGTCGCCGAGCTGCACGATCAGCTCGGCGAGGTCGGTCTCGTAGGCGGTGATCCCCTGCCGCCGGAGGGCCTCGTTGAGACCGATCTCCTGGGTGGCCATCGACTTGACCTTGACCACGCTGGTCTCGCCGGTCGCCCTGACCAGGTCCGTGACGATCCGGTTGGCCTCTTCGGCGTCGGCCGCCCAGTGGACGTGGCCTCCGGCCGCCGTGACCGCCTCCTCCAGCTGGATCAGGTAGCGGTCCAGGTGGCGCAGGGTGTGGTCCTTGATCTCCCTGCCCGCCGCCCTGAGCTCCGTCCAGTCGGGCAGTTCGGCGACCGCGGCGGCCCGCTTGCCGCGGATCGTGTGCGTGGCCTTGCGGAGGTTGAACCTGAGCTGAGAGTCCTGTACGGCGGCCGCGGCGTTCCGGGGGAACGCGGGCATGCCGAGAAAGGCGCTGTTCCCGCTCAATGCCTGTCTCCTCCCTCGAATGCCGGTGTCTCGCGGTCGCGAGGCACCCGGTGTCCGCGAAACACCGGCGTTCGCGTGGCGCCGGTCATCGGGTGGTCTCCGTGGCGGCGAGGATCTCGGCGAGATGCATGATCCGGACTCCGGTGCGCTGGCGCCTGAGGGCGCCTCCGATGTGCGTCAGGCAGGAGTTGTCGGCGGCGCAGAGCACCTCGGCGCCGGTGGTCATGACGTTGCGCGTCTTGTCGGCGCACATGGCCGCGGAGATCGCCGGATTCTTCACCGCGAAGGTGCCGCCGAACCCGCAGCACTCCTCGGCGGCGGGCAGCGGGACCAGATCCAGGCCCCTGACCTGCCCCAGCAGGCGGACGGGACGCTCGCCCAGGTGGAGAGCGCGCAGGGAGTGGCAGGTCGGGTGGTAGGTCACCCGGTGGGGGAAGTAGGCGCCGACGTCGGTGACGCCGAGGACGTCGACCAGGAACTCGGACAGCTCATGGACCTTCGGGACCGTCTCGGCGACCGCGTCGGCGAAGGAGGCCGCCCCGCCCGCCGGGGCGGCGGCGCGGGCCAGTCTCGGGTACTGCTCGCGAACCGTCGCGGCGCACGACCCCGACGGCGCGACGACCGCGTCGTATCCGGCGAAGACGTTCACGAAGTGCCGCGCCAGCCGCTCGCCCTCCTCGGGATATCCGGTGTTGACGTGCATCTGGCCGCAGCAGGTCTGGGCCCGGGGGAACTCGACGTCGCATCCGAGGCGGCGCAGCAGCGTCACGACCGCCCGCCCGGTGCCGGGGAACAGCGTGTCGTTCACACACGTGACGAACAGGGCGACGCGCACGGCGCTCCTCTCACGATATGGTCAGACCACAGTATGGTCTGACCATATCGCGCCACAAGAGGAGGACCCTTGAGCGGATGGCAGCCGGTCCGGCGCACCCGGGCGTTCGAGGATGTGATCGCCCGGATCGAGGAGCGCATCACGAGTGACGGGCTCACGGTGGGCGACCGCCTGCCCGGCGAACGCCAGCTCGCCGAGCAGCTGCGGGTCAGCCGGTCGTCGGTGCGCGAGGCGATGCGCGTGCTGGAGACGTTGGGCGTGGTCTCGTCCCAGGTCGGGCGGGGTCCCGACGCGGGAGCCGTGCTCACCTCCAGGCCCGCCGGCGCCCTGACCGACCTGCTCCGGCTCCACCTGGGGCTGTCGAGCCTGTCGCTTGAGGAGGTCATCGACGCCCGGCTGATGATCGAGCAGTGGTCCGCCGCGCGCGCCGCCGCCCGCGGGGCCGACCTGTCGGCCCTGACGGACGCCCTGGAGGGGATGGACCGCGCGGCGACGGCCGAGGAGTTCGTCGAGCACGACACCGCCTTTCACGTCGCCATCGCCGAGGCCTCGGGAAATCGCCTGATCGCCGCCATGATGCGTTCCCTGCGCGACTCGGTCCGCCGCTACGCCGTCGAGGCGGTCGAGCGTCTCGGCGAGACGGCCGGGCTGATGGCCGACCACCACCGGATCCACCGGGCCATCACCTCCGGGGATCCGGCGGAGGCGACGGCCGCCGTCGAGACCCACCTCCGGCGCGCCTATCCGGACGCCTCACGAACCCCCCGCGCCGGAAGACCCGGCCGGGTTGGCGAACGAGGGCGGCGGGACGGAGTCGGCTGACCGGCAGGTCGCGCCGGAACAGGCCACCAGGGCGTCGAGCTGCCGGTTGAACTCGGAGATCACCTCGGGCGAAACCCTGGCGGCGAGGTTGTGAAGCTGGTAGGGGTCGGCGGCGTTGTCGTAGAGCTGGTACTCGCCGGTCGCGTAGCGGACGAAGGTGTGCTGGGCGGTTCGCATGCCCTGGTAGGCGGGAACCGGGGTCTGGCGGGCCGAACTCTGGTCGAGCGGTCGGTTGAACTCCATCAGGACGTTCTGGCGCCAGGGGGAGGGAGTCTGGCCGCGCAGGAGCGGGAGCAGGGAGCGGCCCTCGGCGAAGCTCGGCAACTGGGCCCCGCCGAGCTGGGCGAAGGTCGGGGCGAGGTCCACGTTGGCACCCATGGCGCTGATGACGCCCCCGGCCTGGATGCCTGGCCCGCGGGCCACGAGAGGCACTTTGATCGACTCGTCGAACGGGGTCGTCTTGCCCTGGGCGAGCCGGTGCTGCCCCAAGTGGAACCCGTTATCGGAACCAAAGAATATGTAGGTGTTGTCCAGCTTCCCCGAGGCCCTGAGGGTCTCGATCAGAGCACCCACCATGTCGTCCACGCCGAGCATCGCCCGGAGCCGGCGGCGGTAGCGCTCGTCGATGGCCGCGATCTTCTTCTCGCTGAACCTCTCGCGCGAGCTCAGCCAGCGGGGCTCGGCGCTCACGTCCTCCTGGTCGAACGACGGGGGCCGCGGGGCCGTGGCGTCGAGGAACGCCTCGCGATGCCGGGGCGCGCAGTTGGCCGGATTGTGCGGGGCGATCGGGGCGAGGTAGAGGAAGAACGGATCGGTGCCCTGGGAGACGAACGCGTTGGCCTTCTGGCTGAGCACGTCGGCCAGGTAGTCCTCGGGCGCCGAGCCGTAGTCCTTCAGCACGCCGTTCTCGTTGAGCGTGTAGTCGAACTCCTTGTAGAGGTTGCGCACCGGCACGTCCCACTCGTTCCAGCCCGGCGGCACGTAGGTGGGCTCGGCGGCGCCGCCGGGATAGTGGTTGAGGTATTTGCCCATCAGGCCGGTGCGGTAGCCGGCCGCCTGCATCCACGTGCCGACCGTGGAACGTTCCAGGTCGGAGTTGTGGAACTTGGTGAAGCCGCCTTCGGGCGCCGTGTTGGTCAGCACACCGTGACTGTGGACGTATTGGGACCTCAGGATCGACGAGCGCGAGGGACAGCACCAGGAGTTCGTCACGAAGAAGTGGTCGAAACTGGAGCCACCACGGACAAGCTGGTTCCAAATATTCGGAAATTTCTGCAGATCGCCCGATTCTAAATCGTCCGCGAGAATGAATACAATGTTCGGCTGACCGGCCGCTTGTGCAGCAGAAGACACAGCCACCCCCGAGGCACCGAGGCCGAACAGCAGCAGCAGACACAGAAGCTTGCGGACACCGTTTAGCACAAACACACGTTTCCCAGAAGATTGAATATCGACACCTGGCCCTCGACCGACCAAGCTAGAACGTGTTCTAATCACGAGGCGCATATTCGCAGGAGGCCTCCATGAGCACTGATCTCAAGCTTGGTCTGAATCTCGGTTACTGGCAGCGTAACCCCGATGACGCCACCGAACTCGTCCAGATTGCGGAACATCTGGGCTATGAGTCCGTCTGGACCGCGGAAGCCTACGGCAGCGACGCCTTCACCCCGCTGGCCTGGTACGGCGCGCAAACGTCCCGGATCAAGCTGGGCACCTCCGTGGTGCAGATCTCGGCCAGGACCCCGGCGGCGACCGCGATGACCGCGATGACGCTGGACCACCTGACCGGCGGGCGGCTGCTGCTGGGCATCGGCGCGTCCGGGCCCCAGGTGGTCGAGGGCTGGTACGGCAGGCCGTTCCCCAAGCCGCTCGCCCGCACCCGCGAGTATGTCGAGATCATGCGCAAGATCTGGCGCCGCGAGGAGCCGGTGACCAGTGACGGCGAGCACTACCCGCTCCCCTACCCGGGCGGGGCGAACCTCGGCAAACCGCTGAAGCTGATCACCCGTCCGCTGCGCGCGGACATCCCGCTCTATCTGGGCGCCGAGGGTCCCAGAAACGTCGCGCTGGCCGGCGAGATCGCCGACGGCTGGCTGCCGCTGTTCGTGTTCCCGGAGAAGGTGGAGCAGATGTACGGCCCGTCGCTGGCCGGGGCCAAGCCGGGCTTCGACATCGCCGCCATGGTCATGACGCTGATCACCGACGACGTCAGGGCGGCGCTGGACGGCGTGAAGATGATGCTGACCCTCTACATCGGCGGCATGGGAGCCAAAAGCCGCAACTTCCACGCCGACATCATCGGCAGGATGGGCTACGCCGAGGCCGCGGAGAGGATCCAGGCGCTCTATCTGGCCGGGCGCAAGGACGAGGCGTTCAACGCGATCCCCGACGAGCTGGCCGACGGCATCTCCCTGGTCGGCCCGGTGGGCCGGATCCGCGAGCGCCTGGAGCTGTGGCGCAAGAGCCCGGTCACCAGCCTGCTGGTGATGGGCCCCCGCGACGAGGCCTCGCTGCGGACGATCCGCGACCTCGTCCTGGGCTGACCCCGCCTGCGGGAAACACCCGGCCGGGAGGACTGCCCACCGTGGCTCCGGCCCCACGCCGCCTCCGGCGGCCGGGGTTCCCGTCTCCGAAGGTAACGACCCGTCGCCATATTTGCAATATTTCCTACTTGTTTAATATGTATACTCAGTCCGGGCGGGGCGCGAGGTCGGCGGTGACGGAGCGCAGGAGCGGGGCGCTCGCCGCTCCGGCACCGATCACCCCGGCGAAACCAAACGCCACGCAGCCCAGGAGGATGCTCACGCCGGTGACGTTCATCGAGGTGATCACGAACGGGAGCGCGCAGAACATGCCGACCGCGATGGCGCCACCGCCCATGACCGTCAGCGGGATGAGCGTCTCGGCGCGGCGGGCCTTGTTCAGCACCTCCAGCGGGGTGCCCGCCAGGCGGAGCAGGGCGTAGGTCTGCCTGCGGTCCAGGATCGAGGAGGCCGCGGTGATCCCGGCGCTGGCGATCGCGACCAGGAACGAGACCGTGAGCACGGTGACCGTGCCGGTGCGGATGTCGCCGAGGACCTGGATGCCGGAGTACTCCTCGTCGGCGGCCGAGGTGGCGGCTCGCCCCGGGACCAGACCGTCGAGCGCGGTGCGGGCCCGGTCGACGGCCTCGACTCCGCCCTCGTCGACGGAGGCGCTGAGCAGCTTGGTTCCGCCGTCGCCGCTGACTTTGACCTTCACGGGCAGACCCGCCGCGGACAGGCGCTCGCGGGCCTCGGCGGTGACCTCGGCCACCTTCGCCGAGGGGACGGAAAGACGCAGGTCGGTGGCGTTCTCACCGGCGAACAGGCCACTGTCCGGGCTGAGCAGGCCGATGAACCCGGCCACGAACCCCGTCAGGGCGACGCCGCTCACGGTCCGCCAGGCGGCTTTGGGATCGTCCACCAGGCGGCGCCCGGCCAGCAGGCGGGCCGGGCGCCTGGCCGTGCTCGCGACGACCCGGCCGATCATGCCGACCACCCACGGGCCGGCCAGGTTGATGGCCAGGAAGGCCAGGCCCAGGACGACGGCGACCACCCCGGCACTGGCTCCGAGCCCGAGCGCGGGCACCATGGCAAGGGTCGCCAGCAGCGCGGCGACCCGGACGAAGCGCATCGCCGGGGGTGTCTCCCGCTTGGCGACGCCGAGCGGGCTGACCACGACCCGGCGCAGGCCGGCCACCGCCGACAGGCCCACGAGCAGCGGCACGGCCACCAGGACGGCCAGCACGACGAGCACGCCGGGCCACACGTCGGAGGCGAACCAGGGACCACCCGCGATCTCGACCCCGGCGAGCATCGGCGCGGACAGGCCGTAGAGCGCCAGACCCAGCATCGCCCCGCCGAATGCGGTGATCACCGCCTCCGCGACGGTCATCGTGACCACCTGGCCTGGGGTCGCGCCCACCAGCCGGAGCGCGGCCAGACGCTGGTCGCGGCGGGCCACGGTGAGCCTGGCCGCCGCACCGCCGAACACCAGCAGAGGCACGACCATGAGTACGCTGGCGATCAGCCCGAGCGCCTGGTAACCCACCGCGTCGTCCGTCGGATGCCCGGCGAAACCGGAGATCTTCGTGGGCGCGGCACCGGCGCGCGGACCGTTCGACGGCTTGGCGCTCATCGTCGGCGAGTCCGGCGCCTGGCCGCGGACCGCGACGAGCTCCCCGGGGTAGACGAGTGCCTCGTCACCGACCGTTCCGCCGATCTTCTTGGGGAACCGGCCGGCGAGCTGGTCGGCCGGGAGCTTCCGGGCGAGTTCGGCCAGCGCGGGAGACAGCCAGACCTCGCCCGGCGCGGGGAAGCGGTCCAGGCCGGGCGGCGGGGTCGCCCCCGGCTTCAGCGCCGCCACGTCCACGACGGTGATCTCCCGGTCGCGCACGTAGTCCTTGCGGACGGCCTCGACCGCCACGGCCGCCCCCTTGGCCGCGACCGGGTTACGCCACGCCCCCCGGTCGGCCCGGCCCTGGAAGGCGAAGTTGACCGCCACGGCGAAGAGCAGCAGCGCGGTGGAGATCGCCACCGCGCCCGCGGTCAGCCCCGCGCCCAGCAGGCCACGACGGCCGCCGCCGCGCAGCAGCCGCCAGGTCAGGCCCATCAGCCCGCTCATCCGTTCACCCCGGGAAGGATCTGGGTCATCGGCTCCCGGAAGTCGTGACCGGGAGAGGACCCGGGAGAGAACTCGGGAGAGGACTGCGCGCCGTACCGGCCGGGAACGGCCCGCGGGTCGTCTTCGTGAGAGGCGGGAGAAGGCTGCGCGCCGTACCCGCCGGGAATGATCTGGCCGTCGCGGACCTCGACCACGCGGTCGCACCAGCGGGCCACCTGCGGGTCGTGGGTGACGACCACCAGCGAGGCCCCGTTGTGCTTGGTCGCCTCCACCAGCAGCCGCATCGTGTCCTGACCGGTGCTCTGGTCGAGCGCGCCGGTCGGCTCGTCGGCGAAGATCACCGCGGGCCGGATCACCAGCGCGCGGGCGATCGCCACCCGCTGCGCCTGGCCTCCGGAGAGCTCGCCGGGACGGCGGCCCTCCATGCCGCCGAGGCCGAGCGGGCCGAACCACTCGCGGGCCTGCCGTACGGCCTCCGCCCGGGACACGTTGCCGAGCATGAGCGGCAGGGCGACGTTCTCCTCGGCCGGAAGCTCGGGCAGGAGCTGGCCGAACTGGAACACGAACCCGAACCGGGTGCGGCGCAGGGCGCTGCGCCCGCGCTCGCCCATCGCGTCGATGCGCTGGCCGAGCAGGTGCACCTCCCCCGCGTCCGGCTTCATGATCCCGGCGAGGCAGTGCAGCAGGGTCGACTTGCCCGACCCACTCGGTCCCATGATCGCCACGGCCTCGCCGCCCTGCACGGCCAGCCCGACGCCCCCCAGTGCCACGGTCGGACCGAACCGCTTGACCAGGTTGATTCCTTCAAGAACAACGCTCATGACACAGACCCTCCCCCGCGGAGGGGTCACAGGGGATCAGCCGACCGTTCGATTCCCCTGTCATGGCATCGTCCGAAAGTCCGATGGCGCGTGTCGAGCTGGCAGAATCCATCAGGTGACGATTCGGGTGCTCATCGCTGACGATCAGGAACTGGTCCGTACCGGATTCCAGATGATTCTGGACTCCCAGGAGGACATCGAGGTCGTGGCGACCGCCGCGAACGGCGCCGACGCCGTCGAGCACGCGCGGAGACTCCGGCCCGACGTGTGCCTGCTCGACATCCGGATGCCCAAGCTGGACGGACTGGAGGCCACCCGGATCCTGGCCGGGCCGGGGGTGCCCGATCCGATGCGGGTGGTCATCGTCACGACCTTCGACCTCGACGAATACGTCTACGGGGCGCTGCGCGCGGGGGCGACGGGGTTCCTGCTCAAGGACAGTGGGCCGACGCTGCTGATCGAGGCGATCCGGGCGGCGGCGGCCGGAGACGCGCTCGTGTCGCCGTCGGTGACCGTGCGCCTGCTGGAGCATCTGGCCCACCCTCGCAACGACGGCGCCCGGCCGCCCGCCGAGCCGCTCACCGAGCGCGAGCTGGACGTCGTCCGCCTGGTGGCCAGGGGACGGACCAACCAGGAGGTCGCCGCCGAGCTGTTCGTCTCGCTGTCCACGATCAAGACGCATCTGGGAAGCATCCAGTCGAAGCTCGGGGCCAGGAACCGGGTGGAGATCGCGGCCTGGGCCTGGGAGTCCCGGGTGGTCAGCTGATTAGCAAAGGGGCGGACGGGATAGAAGAAGGGCAAGTCATTCAGCGCATGCCGGGGGGAGATATACATGCGCTTTGCCCCACTTCTACAGAAAAAATCATCTTCAGCCGTCTATCTAGCCCTCGCCATTCAGGTGATCGCGACCACCGCCCTGGTGATCTTCGAGCAGGTTCGCGGCCGGCGGCTGGCCCGGGAGATCTCGGCGCTCGGCGGTGATCCCCACTCCCCCGGCGCACAGGCGGTCGTCGGCGCGGTCACCGTCTTCGCCGTCCTGATCATGTTCGTCGCCGCGGCCACGATCGCGGCCGCCGCCGCCTACCTGACCTGGCTGATCCGGGCCTGGCGGAACGTCTCCCCCTTCGCTTCGCCGACGTCCGCGGTCCTGGCCGGATGGTTCGTCCCGGTGGTCAATCTGGTCGTCCCGCCGGTGTTGACGCACCGTCTCTGGCAGGCCTCGCACCCACCGGCGGACCGCCATGGCCGCTGGCCGGCGCTGCTCGGCGCCTGGTGGCTGAGCTGGCTGGCCGTGCTCGCCCTGATCCCGGTGCGGCTGCCGCTCGACACCGCCCCGGGGAACGCGGACCTGACCGGCCTCGGCCCGGTCGAACTGGCCGCCATCGCGATCTCCGCCCTGCTGTGCGCGGCGACCGTCCGGGAGATCACCGAGATCCAGGCCGCGGGTTCCCGCCGCCTCGCCCGGTTCCCGGCGGGCCAGACCACGCCGGAGATCGTCTCGCAGGTCCTCGCGGGGCCGATCCCGTCGCAACAGGCTCGTTCCGCCGAGCGGTGACCGTGTGAATCCACGGCCGCGGATTCCCCGCCGCGGATTCCCCGCCGTGGATTTCCGGCTCCCGGACAGGCGTGCCGCGGCCTCCCCGGAGCGCGCACGCCGGGGACGGCGACCCGGACGGGACGAGACGGGCGGTCACTCCCACGCTCTGACCAGCAGCCAGCCCTCACTTGCGGTGTCGAAGCGAAGCTCGTAGGTGCCGATCCGGCTGCCGGGGTCGGCCTCGACCCGCCAGAAGCGGCGTTCACCCGGATCGCTGTCGGAGGTCTTCCACCACTCTCGCGAGATCACCCAGTGGTCGAGCACTCGGCGGACGGCGTGGAGCCGGTCCCGCCAGACGAACTGGACCGGCCGCCCGTCGCGGGTCCACACATCGATCGGATCACCGTAAAGTCTGCTCACGACGCTTCTCCCCGTGGCCTTCAGATGGTCACCCGGGGGAAGACGGGCCTTGCTTGTCGAACTTACGTTCTCATGGGGTGGAACGCAAGTCCCCCACCTGCCGCACCAGTGGATTGGCGTCCACGGAGTTACGGATGCTGAACGTCACGCTGCCCGCGCGGTAGCGGTCGTCGGACCACTCCACCGGGCGGCCCTCGTGGGTGGTGGTGATCCGGCGCTGGCGCAGCAGCGGGCTGCCTCGCCGTACGGCCAGCAACCGGGCGTCCTCCATCCCGGCCGGGACCGCGTCGATGAGGTGCTCACCGTAGGCGAAGACAAGGCCGACGCTGTCGTAAAGGGCCTGGGTGATCGACTCGCAGTCGGGGGCGATCCGCTCGACGGCGGGGGCGATCCACCCGGCGTAAACGGTCCGTTCCAGCATCACCGGCTCGCCTTCGAGCGAGCGGAGCCGCACGACCGACAGCACGGGCTCTCCCGGCTGGAGCGCCAGCCGTACCGCATCCGTGGCGCTGGCGCCCCGGCGGCGCTGCTCCAGCACCTGCCCGCTGACCCGGTAACCCATCGCCCGCGCCCACTGGGCGAAGCTGTGCAGCTCGGCGAAGCTCTGACTGCGCTCGCGGCCGAGCACGATGCGCCGGGCCCCCTGCCGGGACCCGACCAGACCCTCGGTGGCGAGCACGGCCACCGCCTGGCGGATCGTGCCGCGCGATGCCGCGAAGCGGGCGGCGAGCTCGGCCTCGGAGGGCAGCTGGGCGCCCACGGCGTACTCACCGCGCATGATCTCGTCGCGCAACTCGCCGGCGATCCGCACGTAGCGCGCCGTCATGGACGCCCCCACCCTGACGCTCGCCGGTCGCGCGATCTCGCCTCGCGGCCCGGCCTTGTCCTGCCCCACAAGCATGCCGACATGATCGCACTCATCCGAGCCCGCCGGACGCGCGATCTCGCCCCAGGATCCAAGCCCGCCTCGCTTCTCAAGCTCGCCCTTCGCCCCGGACCGGCCTCCGCCATGTGCGCACTGCGCGCACCGGCGGCCGATCCGTCTACACCCTAAACAAGGATGAACCACTCATGAAGCCCCAGCTCTCGCATTCCGCTGACGTACTCCTGGGGTTAACCGAACGGAAACCAATTACCGATGCACTGGGTCTAGCTTGTTTGTACAAGTTCCTCTACCTTCAGTGCTTATTGCGCACCCCCCTTGGGAGACATCGTGTTCTCATCCCGAGTTCGCTTCGCAGGCATGACCGCGTTCCTCCTGGTGGGAGCCGCTGCGTGTGGAGCGGCCCCGACCACCGCGACCACCTCGGGCGGCGGCTCCTCGGCCGGCGTGGACGCCCGGACCGCCGCCTCCGCGGCCGACTTCGGCGGGCTGGACAAGCTCGTCGAGGCCGCGAAGAAGGAGGGCAAGCTCCACGTCATCGCCCTGCCGCCCGACTGGGCCAACTACGGAAAGATCATCGAAGCGTTCAAGGCGAAGTACGGCATCGAGATCGAGAGCGAGACCCCCGACGCCGCCAGCGCCGACGAGATCAACGCGCTGAAGACCCGCAAGGGCCAGGACCGCGCCCCCGACGTGGTCGACGTCAGCCAGAGCTTCGCCATCAGCGGCGCCGGCGAAGGCCTGTTCGCGCCCTACAAGGTCCAGACGTGGGACAAGATCCCCGCCAATCAGAAGGAGCCCAGCGGCCTCTGGTTCAACGACTACGGCGGCTACGTGTCGATCGGCTGCGACGCCAAGAAGATCGCCAAGTGCCCGGAGAGCTTCGCCGACCTGCTCAAGCCCGAGTACAAGGGCAAGGTCGCGCTGAACGGCAACCCCACCAAGTCCGGTTCGGCGTTCGCGGGCGTGTACGCGGCGTCCCTCGCCAACGGCGGCTCCTTCGACGACGTCCAGCCCGGCCTGGAGTTCTTCAAGAAGCTCAAGGCCGCGGGCAACTTCAACCCGGTGGAGACCACCCCCGCCACCATCGAGAAGGGCGAGACCCAGATCAGCATCGACTGGGACTACAACAACGCCGCCTACGCCCCCAAGATGGCCGAGAAGGGCCTGGACTGGAAGACGGTCATCCCGTCGGACGGCAAATACTTCCAGCTCTACGCGCAGGCCATCAACAAGGACGCCCCGCACCCGGCCGCCGCCCGGCTGTGGCAGGAGTTCCTCTACAGCCCCGAGGGCCAGAACCTCTACCTCGGCGGCTTCGCCCGCCCGGTGCTGCTGCCCGCCATGAAGGCCGACGGCTCGATCGACAAGGCCGCCGAGTCCAACCTGCCCCCGGTCGACGGTGAGCCCACCTTCCCGACCGAGGCACAGGTGAACAAGGCCAAGGAAGCCCTGGCCGCCGGCTGGGACGCAGCCGTCGCGGGCTGATCCATGACGACGATCGACAAGAGTGCGGCCACCCGAGGCGGCGGCCGCACCCGGTCCAAGGGGTGGGCCGCCACCCTGCCCCTGTTCGGTTTCATGGCGCTGACCTTCGGAATCCCGGCGGTCACGCTGCTGATCGGCGCGTTCACGGTCAAGGACCCGCAGACCAAGGTCTCCGCCTTCAGCACCGCCAACGTGACCGCCAGCCTCCAGGGCAACTACCTGGCCACCATCCTGAGCAGCGTGCAACTGTCGGCCGTGGTCGCGGTGCTCGGCGCGGTGCTGGGCGCCTTCCTGGCCCAGGCGGTGGTCACCTCCCGGTTCCGGGTGCTGCGCGAGGCGGTGCTGACCGCCTCGGGCGTGCTGGCGAACTTCGGCGGCGTCCCGCTGGCGTTCATCTGGATCGCCACGCTGGGCAACTCGGGCGTGCTCACCAAGACCCTGGGGCTGGGCGAGGCCGGCTGGAACCTGTACAGCTTCTGGGGCCTGGCCATGGTCTACCTGTACTTCTCGATTCCGCTGATGGTCCTGGTCATGACCCCCGCGCTGGACGGCCTGCGCCCGCAGTGGCGGGAGGCGGCGCAGAACAGCGGCGCCACCTCCTGGCAGTTCTGGCGGCACGTCGGCATCCCGGTGCTGGCCCCCGCGCTGCTCGGCGGGGTGGTGCTGCTGTTCGGCGGCGCGTTCGCCGCCTACGCCACCGCCCGGGCGATGGTCGGCAGCACGGTCCCGCTGGTCACCCTGCAGATCGAGAACGCGCTCACCGGCGACGTGCTGATCGGCCACGAGAACATCGCGCTCGCGCTCAGCCTCGACATGATCGTCATCGCGATCCTGGTGATGGCGGTCTACCTGCCGCTGCAGAAGAGGAGCTCCCGATGGCTGCGGTAGCCGCCGTGCCCGAGATCGCCCCCGCCCCGTCCGCCCGCCCCCGGCGGGTGCGGGCCTGGCGAGGTGCCGTGCTGGGCGTCGCGGCGCTCTACTTCCTCGTTCCGATGGCCGTCTCGTTCTGGTTCACCGTCCACACCGAGACGAAGGGTTTCTCGCTCGACGCCTACGCGCGGATCGTCTCCGCGCCGGGGTTCGTCTCAAGCCTGCTGCTCTCCTTCGGTCTGGCCGCCGCGACGATCGTGACGGTGCTGCTGCTGACGCTGCCGGCGATGCTGGCCGTACGGCTCGGCGCGCCGCGGCTGCGGCCCGCGCTGGAGCTGCTCACCACGCTCCCCCTGGTCGTGCCGCCGATCACCTACGTGGTCGGCATCGGCACGGCGCTGCGCGGCGGCACCGACGCGCTGGCCGCCACGCCGTTCTGGGCGACGCTGATCGCGATCCAGGACGAGAGTTTCCCGATCGTGCTCGTCCTGGCCTACGTGGTGCTCACCCTGCCGTTCGTCTACCGGTCGCTGGACGCCGGGCTGCGGGTGATCGACGTGCGGACCCTGGTGGAGGCGGCCCGCAACCTGGGCGCCTCATGGCCGCACGTGCTGTTCCGGGTGATCATCCCCAACATCCGCTCCGCGATCGCCAGCGCCTCGTTCCTCACCCTCGCGCTGGTGCTCGGCGAGTACACCATCTCCGCCCTGCTCGGCTACCAGACGTTCCCGGTCTGGATCGTGACGATCTCCGGCAACGACGGACAGCTGTCGGTGGCCCTGTCAATCATCAGCCTGCTGCTCATCTGGCTGCTGTTGCTCACCCTCTCGGGAGCAGGAAGGAAGCGCTCATGACAGTCGAGCTCCGGGGGCTGCGTCGCACGTTCGGCCACACGGTCGCCCTGGACGGCCTGGACCTCACCGTCAGGCAGGGCGAGCTGATGGCCCTGCTCGGCCCGTCGGGGTGCGGCAAGACCACGGCCCTGCGCTGCGTGGCCGGTTTCGAGTTCCCCGACTCCGGCGCGGTGCTGGTGGACGGAAAGGACATCACCCGGGTGCCCGCCAACCGGCGGGACGCGGGCATGGTCTTCCAGTCCTACTCGCTGTTCCCCAACCTGAACGCCCGCGACAACGTGGCCTTCGGGCTCCGGGTCCGCAAGGTGGCCGCCGCCAAGCGCCACGCCAGGGCCGCCGAGCTGCTGGAGCTGGTCGGCCTTCCCGCACACGCCGAGCGCTATCCGCACGAGCTCTCCGGTGGCCAGCAGCAGCGTGTCGCGCTGGCCAGGGCGCTGGCCCTGGAGCCCCGGGTGCTGTTGCTGGACGAGCCGCTGTCGGCGCTGGACGCCAAGGTCCGGGTGACGCTGCGGGAGGAGATCCGGCGCCTCCAGCTCGACCTGGGCATCACCACCATCTTCGTGACCCATGATCAGGAGGAGGCGCTGTCCGTCGCCGACCACGTCGCGGTGCTCCGCGACGGGCGGCTGGAGCAGTGCGGCTCCCCCGCCGAGGTCTACGACCGGCCGGCCACGCCGTTCGTGGCGGAGTTCGTCGGCACGATGAACCACGTCCCCGGCCGCCTTTCGGGGAACGAGGTCACGGTCCTGGGCCAGCGGCTGCCCGTCGACGGTGCGCTGCCCGCATCCTCCGACGTGGACGTGCTGATCCGGCCCGAGACCGTGCTCGTCACGCCCGACCCGGAGGGCAAGGCGACGATCGTGGCGTCGTCCTTCCGCGGCGCCTCCGCGCGCCTGCGGGTGCGGCTGGGCGAGCTGGAAGTCCTCAGCGACGTGCCCGGCCACGACGCCGTGCGGCTGGCCCCCGGCACGCAGGTGGCCCTCAGCCTCGTCCAGCGGCCGGTCCTCGTCTCCGAGCGCACCGCCGCCACCACCCTTCCCGCCGAGATGGAGGATCCCGCCGGTGTCAACTGAACCGCGCGCCGTCCTGTTCGACATGGACGGCACGCTCGTGGACACCGAGGGACTGTGGTGGGAGGCGTGCGCGGCGGTGGCCGCGGAGCTCGGCCTGGAACTGACCGAGGCGGACACCGGACACGTGCTCGGCCGCCCGGTCGAGCACACCGCCGCCCATCTCGTACGGCAAGGCCGGATCTCCCCCGTCGAGGCGTCCGTCGAGAGCATCGGCAGGCGGCTCACCGACGCCTTCGCGGAACGGATCGAGGGCGGGGTGACCCCGCTGCCCGGTGCGATCCGGCTGCTGGACGACCTGCGCGCGGCGGGCGTGCCGACGGCTCTGGTCAGCGCCTCCCCCCGGCAGATCGTGGACATGGTGCTCCGCACGGTCGGGGCGGAGCGGTTCCGCCTGGTCGTGGCCGCCGAGGACACCGCGCGCGGCAAGCCGCTGCCGGACCCGTACCTCAAGGCCGCCGCCGAGCTGGGCGTGGATCCCGCCGAGTGCGTGGCCGTGGAGGACAGCCCCACCGGCATCGCGGCGGCACGGGCCGCGGGATGCCGGGTGGTGGCGGTGCCGGGCGGCACCATGGAGGGCACTGCGGGCGGCACTGCGGGCGGCGCTGCGGGCGGCGCTGTGGGCGACGCCGCGGTGCCGTACGGCGTGCTGGTGGTGGACAGCCTGGAGGATGTGAACCTGATGCTGCTGCGGCTGCTGGCCGCCGGGGAGATCTCGGTAAGCTAGGCCGCTCATATGACGGCACATGCGGTTAGGTATGACGGTGAACAACCTCAGTCCGGGTGATCCTCTCCAGATCGGGCGATACCGCGTGCTCGGCCAGCTGGGCCGGGGCGGAATGGGCACGGTCCACCTCGGTGAATCCCCCGAGGGGCAGCGCGTCGCCATCAAGGTGATCAATCCGGAATACAGCCAGCACGAGCAGTTCCGGATGCGCTTCCGCCGGGAGGCGGAGGCGGCCCAGCGGGTCCGCCGGTTCTGCACCGCCGCGGTGCTCGAGGCCGCGCTCGACGGCGACCAGCTCTACGTGGTCACCGAATACGTGCCCGGTCCGAACCTGGAGGAGGCCGTGCGGTCGCAGGGGCCGCTCCGCGGCTCCAGCCTCGACGCGCTGGCGGTCGGCGTGGCGACCGCGCTCACCGCGATCCACGGTGCCGGGGTCGTGCACCGCGACCTCAAGCCGTCCAACGTGCTGCTCTCCCCGGTCGGCCCCCGGGTGATCGACTTCGGCATCGCCCGCGCCCTGGACACGCTCAGCGGGATCACCGGGACCGGCGAGATCATCGGCACGCCCCGCTACATGGCGCCCGAGGTGCTGCGCGGCGAGCCGGTCTCCCCGGCCTGCGACGTGTTCTCCTGGGGCTGCCTGGTGGCCTTCGCGGCGAGCGGCCACGCGCCGTTCGGCGGGGAGGCGCTGCCCGCGGTGCTCTATCAGGTGCTCAACACCGAGCCGTCGCTGGAGGGCATGGAGCCGTCGCTGCGCGAGCTGGTGGCGTACGCCATCGCCAAGGACCCGAGAAACCGGCCCACCTCCCAGCAGGTCCTCGACCACCTGGTCGGCCGGGCGGCCGCGCCCGAGCAGGCCGCGTCCTCGGTCCAGACGGCCTGGCAGCAGAGCCCGCCCGCGACGACCGCGACCGCCCAGTGGCAGGCCGGGCCGACGGAGCGGCACACCGGTCCGGGCACGATCACGGCTCCGGCCGCCGGGCAGCCGGCCAGGCGCAAGAAGCTGATCGCCGGAGCGGCGGTGGCGGCCGTGGTCGCGACGGCCGGCGGGGTCGGCCTGTATCTCGCGCTCTCCGCCGGTGGGCCGCCCAGCGACCTCCGCCTGGTCTACCAGGACGACTTCACCCAGAGCGGGAACGGCTGGAGCGGCGGCACCTACGAGGGCGACAGCAGGTACGGCTACGCCCCCGAGGGCTACTACGCCATGGACGTGGACGGCTCCAACTCCGTCCTGCGGGAGGAGGCGCCGGTCCCCTTCGTGACCGCCCCGCCCGCCACCCCCGACCCCTCGGCCAGTCCCACGCCGGTCATTCCCGGCCGGTTGCTGCTCGGCGTCGACATCAAGATCCGCAGCAGTACCGGCGGCACGGGCGAGTACGGCCTGTTCTGCCGGGGTGACGACGGCACCCGGGCGACCCGGTACGAGTTCCTGCTCGACACCGCGGGCAACGCCCGCATCCGTAAAAGCGTCAACAGCGCCGGTGGCGACCTCGCCAAGGCCACCCCGGTCACCCTGGAGAAGGGCGAGTCCGTCCACCTGCAGGCCGAGTGCTCGGGCAGCTCCCAGGGCGTGCAGCTCGCCATGTGGGTCAACGGTGACCGGGTCCAGTCGATCCTGGACTCCAGTCCGCTGCCCCCCGGGAATGTCGGCATGGTCGCCCGGGTCGGCGAGAACAGCAAATCCTCGCTCAAAACCTCCTTCGACAACTTCACCATGCACGGCGCCGTACAGGGCTCCTCTTCCTCCAAAAGCCAATAATCGGGAACAACGTGTGATCGGCACGGAGTTGAGGATGGTCAAGGCACACAACTGAGCGAAGGAAGCTGCATATGCGCGCCATAGTCGTCTCCGCCACCGGCGGGCCCGAGGTTCTCACCTACACCGACCACCCGGATCCCGTGCCGAACCCCGGCGAGGTGGCGGTCGACGTCGCCGCCAGCGGCGTGAACTTCATCGACGTCTACCACCGGATGGGCCGCTACCCGCTCCCCCTGCCGTTCGTCCCCGGCAACGAGGGCGCGGGCACCGTCACGGCGGTCGGCGAGGACGTCACGGGGGTCTCCGTCGGCGACACCGTGGCCTGGAGCGGCGTGATGGGCAGCTACGCGGAGAAGGCCGTGGTGCCCGCCTCCCAGCTGCTCGCCGTGCCCGAGGGGGTCACGGCGGAGGTCGCGGCCGCCGTCACGCTCCAGGGACTGACCGCGCACTATCTGACCCACTCCACCTACGAGGTGAAACCCGGCGACGACGTGCTGGTGCACGCCGCAGCCGGGGGGATGGGCCTGCTGCTCACCCAGATCGCCAAGCTGCGCGGCGCCCGGGTGATCGGCACGGTCTCCACCGAGGAGAAGGAGAAGCTGGCCCGCCAGGCGGGCGCCGACGAGGTCCTCCGCTACAGCGGCTTCGCCGACGCGGTCCGCGACCTCACCGGTTCCGGCGTGCACGTCGTCTACGACGGAGTGGGCGCGACCACTTTCGACGAGAGTCTCTCCTCGCTGCGCCCGCGCGGCATGATGGCCCTGTACGGCCAGGCCAGCGGCCCGGTCCCGCCCGTCGACCCGCAGCTTCTCAACCAGCGCGGCTCCCTGTTCCTGACCCGGCCCACGCTCACCCACTACATCGCCACCCGTGAGGAGCTGGCCTGGCGGGCCTCCGACATCTTCGGCTGGGTGGCCTCGGGGCGGCTCAAGGTGCACATCTCCCACCGCTACCCCATGGCCGAGGCCGCCAGGGCCCACGAGGACCTTGAGGCCCGCCGTACGACCGGTAAGGTCCTGCTCCTCCCCTGACCCGGAGAGCCCTCCGGGGCCCTCCGGGAACCCTGGGATCCTCCGGGGCCCTCCGGGAACCCTGGGATCCTCCGGGGACTCCGGGATCCTCCGGGAGGGAGCGGGGTCAGCCCCGCAGGGCCCGCCACAGCACGGCCGGGCGCATGAGCGCCGCGGGCGGATCGAGCAGGCCGCTCACCCGGGTGAAGGCGACCGCGACCCGCGGGTCACGCGCGGCGACCCGCTGCAGCCTGCCGATGTAGGCGTTGAGCATGCGGGCCATCGGGGTTCGTGCCGCCTCGGCCTGGCGGAGGGCCAGGTCGGCGCCGCTGGAGAGCTGCCAGGCGGGGTCGAGGGCCTTGGCGGCGGCGGCGAAGTAGCGGCGGGCGAGGTCGCCGGTGCCGTCGCGCAGGCAGTCGCGCATGGCGATCGCGTACAGCCCGCCGACCGCCATCCCCTGACCGTAGACCGGGTTGAAGCTGCAGATCGCGTCGCCGGTGACGAGCAGCCCCTCGGGAAAACGGCTCAGCCGTTCGTATCTGCGCCGCGTGCTGGTCGGGATCCTGGCCGTGCCGATCTCGCCGAGGGGTTCGGCCGCGCGCACCGCGGCCGACACGTCGGCCGGGGCCGCCTCGTCGAGCCAGGCGAAGAACCCCTCGGGGTCGGTGGGCGGGCGCATCCCGTCGTGGCCGCCCAGCGTCACCAGCCAGCGATCGCCCTCCACCGCGCAGAGCGCGGCGCCCTTGGGCTGACCGGGGTAGGTCCCCAGGATGATCATGCGATCCTTGTCCAGGGCTCCCTTGGGGAGCCTGAGGTACCACGTCGCGTAGGCGATCTCGACCTTGATGGTCTCCTCCTCCGGCCGGTCGAATCCCATCGACTCCAGCCAGGCGAGCGTCCGCCCTCCCCGGCCCATCGCGTCGACGACGAGATCGGCGGGCAGTTCCCTCTCTCCGTCGTCATCGGCGATCCGCGCGCCCACGACCCTGCCGTCCCGCGTCATGAGCCCGCTGACCTGGCTGCGGTCCGCCGTCACCACGTTCCGCAGCTCCCGCACCCGCCGCAGGATGTGGCTTTCCAGGAACGGCCGGGTCGAGGACACCCCCACCTCGCCCGTCGGCATCCTCGCGAACTCGTGCCCGCCGAAGATCATCCGAAGGTGCACGATCATCTCGTACGGCACGGCCCCCTCGGCCACCATCTCCTCGGTGAGCCCGGGGAACAACTCCTCCAGGATCTGCAGGCCACGCGGCAGCAGCGAGTGCGCGTGAAACCCCTGGGGCACGCCCTTGCGTGGGCCTCCCGCTCCCAGCGCGTCGCGTTCGACGAGGGTCACCCGGTCATAGAAGTCCGCCAGCACCCGCGCGGCGAGCAGCCCGCTGACCCCCGCCCCCAGAACGATCGCGTGTTCTCCGACTCTGCGGGTCATCGACACCTCCACATGGTCGCGGCGGCGTTTTACGGTCCTTACGGTCCGCCGCGAAGAAATCGTGATATCGGTACGTATTGATCAACAATGATCATCCACCACGCGGGGCCGTTGCAGAACGAGCGGTCTATCGTGAGGCCATGAGCGTGCCTATGGTGAGGTCATGAGCGTGCATACGGCCTTCGTGCTCGGCGGCGGAGGCGTGCTCGGCGCCCACGAGGTGGGCATGCTGCGGGCACTGGACGAGGCGGGCATCAAACCGGATGTGATCGTCGGCACGTCGGTGGGCGCGCTGAACGGCGTCATGCTCGCGGCCGACCCCGGCGACGCGGTCGCCGGCCTGACCGCGCTGTGGCGCTCCGACGTGGTCCGGACGGCTTTCGCCGGATCATGGATGACCCGGTTGTCCACCCTCGCGAAAACCGGCACCCACCTGCACTCCCCCGGCCCGCTGCGCGGCCTGCTGGCCAGGACGCTGCCGGTCTCCCGCATCGAGGACCTGCCGGTGCCGTTCCAGTGCGTGGCGGCCTCCGTCGAGCGCGCCGCCGCCCACTGGTTCACCGAAGGCCCCCTGGTCGAGGCGGTCCTCGCCTCCTGCGCCGTCCCCGGGCTGCTCCCGCCCATCCGCATCGGCGACGAGCACTTCCTCGACGGCGGCCTGGTCCACAGCATCCCCGTCGGCCGTGCCGTCGCCCTCGGCGCCCGCCGCGTGTACGTCCTGCATGTCGGCCGGATCGAACGGCCCCTGGTCGTCCCGCGCCGGCCGTGGGAGGTCGGCCTGACCGCCTTCGAGATCGCCCGCCGCCACCGCTTCGCCGAGGAGATGGCGGCCCTTCCCGCCGACATCGAGGTCCATGTCATGCCCGCTGGCAGCGACACCCGCCCCGGGGTGGATTTTTCCCAGCTGCGCTACCGGGATTCATCGCATATATCTGGATATATCGAGCGTGCTTACCGCGCCTCGTCCCGCTACCTGGCTCAGCAGTCGGCCACCTGAGCCCGCCGTACAGGCAGGAGGCCACCGTGCTCCCTCCTCGCATCCTGCGCCGCCTGATCCTCGCCCCTCTCGTCATCGTGCTCACCGTGATCGCGGTGGTCACGCTTCCGATCTGGCTGCCGGTGATGGCCGTGGCCTCGCTCCGTCTGCCGCCACCGCAGCGGCGCGGCATCCGGCTGGTCTGGTTCGCGGTAGCGTGGCTGACCCTGGAGTCGATGGCGCTGATCGCCTGCCTGGGCCTCTGGGTGGCCGGCGGGTTCGGCGGGCGGCTCCACCGGGACGAGTATCAGGAGCGGCACTACACCCTGATCCGGTGGTTCCTGGCCAAGGTGTACGGGATGGCCGTACGGATCTTCCGCCTGAGCGTCGAGATCGACGAGCCGCCGCCCACCTCTGACGAGCTCTCCCGCCGCCTCACCCGTCCGATCATCGTCCTGTCCCGCCACGCGGGCCCCGGCGACTCCTTCCTGCTGGTCCACCACCTTCTCACCCTGTACGGCAGGCGCCCCAGGATCGTGATGAAGGCGGCCCTGCAGTTCGACCCGTCCCTGGACGTGGTGATCAACCGCCTCCCCAACGCCTTCGTCCCCCGCAAGGTCACCTCGGAGGCCATCCTCGCCGAGATCCGCCGCCTGGCCTCCGGCATGGACGCCGACGACGCCCTCGTGATCTTCCCTGAGGGGGGCAACTTCACCCCCAGGCGCCGCTGGCGCGCCATCCTCCGGCTGGAGGAGAAGGGCCTGGCCGAAGAGGCCGTCCGGGCCCGTGGGCTCGAGCACCTCCTGGCCCCTCGCCCGAACGGCGCCATCACCGCCATCGAGGCCTGCCCCACCGCGGACGTGATCTTCGTCGCCCACACCGGCCTCGACGACCTCATCACCCTCGGCGACGTCTGGCGCAAGCTGCCCATGCGCGCCGAGATCAAGGCCAAGTGGTGGCGCGTCCAGTCGGCCGACGTCCCCCGTGACCGCGAGACCCAGATCCGCTGGCTCTTCGACCAGTGGGAGCAGATCGACGCCTGGATCACCGAGAATCGGCCCGCCCCCGCCGCCAGGGCCTGATCGTGGGCACATGACTACAGACGCATGATCACAGGCGCCTGATCCTCGCCGTCGGGTGGAGCAGGTCCGTGTTCCGCAGCTTCTGATTGCGGTCGACGGTGATGACCAGGTGAGACTTTCCTTCGAGGGGCGCCACGTCGATCGTGTGGGCCAGTCCCCGCAGATCGACCCGCTGGAGCTTCTCCAGCGGCTCCAGAGGCGAGAGATCATGGATCTTCACGCAGCCTCTGATGTCGATCTCCCGTAACTCCCGGCATCCGGAGAGCGGTGCGAGATCGACGAGGTCGCGGCAGAACGGCAGGCTGACCGCTTCGAGGGCGAGCGACGCCAGGGGAGCGAGGTCTTCGAGCCGGGGTGCTCGCTGAATTCGGATCCGCCTGACGTTCGCGCAGTTGTCGACAAGCCGGGCGAGCTCTCCGTCGTCGAAACGGATGCTCTCCAGCTCGATCTCCGTCAGGCGGGGAAGCGAGTCGAATATCCCGGGGTCGGGAAGCCTCAGGCAGTCCCACAGGTGCAGCGCCCTCAACCCCGGCAGCGAGGCCAGCACAGTGAAGTCCGTCACCTTGCGGAGCTGGTCCAGAGTGAGGTCTTCGACGGACCGGAAACGATCGAGAAACCCGAGATCGGACACCAGATCGTTCCGCAGGATGGCCGCTGTCCTGAGGGAGGGCGGCATGGCCGGCCACGGCGAGTCGACCGGATTCTCCCTGAACCGGACCCACAGCCGGTCCAGGCCGGGATGCTGGTCCAGCACGTCGAGCGAGCCCGGCGTGACGAGTTGGAAGACGCTCAGCGAGCGCAGGGGACGGACGTCCCTGAGGAATCCCAGATCCTCACCGGGGAAGGCGACGCGCAGTTCCTCCAGATTGCGCAGGTGTTTGAGATGCGGGAAAATCTTTGGATTCTCCACATCCGCATATCCGCGCATCACACGGCGAACCGTGCCGTGAGGGGAGAACGAACCAGCGATCATGCTGACGTGGAGGGGCGAGTCGGCCATCACCCGCCGGGCGTACTCTCCGGGGTCGAAGTAGTTCCATCCCGTGATCAGCTCGTTCTGCACTTCGAGACGGGAGTCGGCGGAGTAGCGGGAGAGCTTCTCCAGCGCGTCCTGGCCGTTGATCAGCCAGCAGGTCCGCACCGTCGCCGCCGCCCGCGCCGGGGAGAGCCCCGACACGTCGTCCGGCAGCCTCCGGAGCACCTCCTCCCCCGCCGCCGCCAGCGCTCCGGCCTCGTTCATGTTCCTGGGCGGGATCACTTCGGCGAGACACTTCTCGACGTCGTCGGCGAGATCACGCGGCAGTTCCTGGATCGTCTCCAGGCAACCGGCCATCAGAAGGCGCAGCCGCCGTGCATGCCTGCCTCCCTGACCCGCGCGGTCGAGCAGCCCCCTCAGCAGTTCCCGGCGCAGGGGCGCGTTGGCATGACCCGCGGCCATCACCACGGTCTCGCGCCACTGGTCGAGGTGAGCCCGGTCGACCAGTGGCTCGACGTCCGCGTCGTCGGCCGCCTGCTTGGCCGCCAGATACTCCTGCACGGTCCGGTGCACGAAGTCGATCCGGCCGGGAACCGGTTCCCGGATGACACCGCTGCGCTGGAGCAGGTGGTCCAGTACGGCCTCGGCCGTGAAGTCCACTCGCGGCATGGTCCGGATCTTCTCCTCCACCCGCCTCAGCGCCGTGGTCCTCGACAGCTCCGACCGCCCCCACACCGCGAGCTGCCACGCCAGGTCCTGCAGGACCCGCACCTTCTGCTCGGCCTCCAGCGTGACCTCCGAGGCGATTCCCCTCTCGAGGTCGCGGCGCTGGAGGAGGAGTTCCAGCGCCGCCGCGTACAGCCCCATCCGGTCACGTGGCAGTTGCTTGCCCCGGTCCAGGTTGAGCGCGCACAACATCGCCGCGAGCAGCGGGGTCGAGGCGAGCATCTGCAGGTGCGGGCCGCTCTCGAACCTGGCCAGCAGCGCGCCTTCGTATTCGTCCAGCTTTTCGGGCGCGCACGGCAGGCTCTTGGAACCGCGCATCGCCACATGCCACTGCCTCACCAGCTCGCGCAGGTCGGCCGGGGTCATCGGCTCCAGCGTCACCGACGAGAAGCCCTCTTCTCCGAGCCAGCGCGCGTCGGCCGCCGCCGGGCGGGAGGTGACGACGGTCCGGGTTCCGGGATAGGCGGCCAGCAGGCCGCCCAGCCACTGCCGCACCGCCGGGCGATGCCGTACGGCCAGCTCGTCCACCCCGTCGACCAGCAGCAGCGCCCGTCCCGAGTCGAGCACCCGGTGCGCCCAGCCGTCCGGCATCCGCCCCGCCACCGGCCCCGCGACGTCCGCGAGGAAGTCTTCCGGACCGGGAAGGTCCCCGGAAGGATGGCTGCGGAGTTTGACGATGAACGGGACGGAGCCGTTCCACTCGGCGAGATCGCCGGAGAAGCCGCCACGGGCGGCCGTCACCGACAGCCACCGCAGCAGCGTGCTCTTGCCCGTCCCGGCCTCGCCCCTGAGCAGAACGCGCGGGGACCGGCCGAGCGCGCTCTCGACCCGCAGCGTACCGGCCTCCTCATGGGCCGTGGCCTCGGTCAGCTCGGCGAAACACGCCCGCGTGGAAGGCTGGTACCGGTCCAGCGTCTCGGCGGAGACGCTGAGGCTGATGTAGGCGACGCTCAGCGTGGCGCGGGGACGGTAGTTCTCCACGCGGACGCCGAACAGCTCGACCTCGTCGAGGGTGAGGCTGAGGTGTTCGAGGTAGCGGCGTTCGAACTCGTCGTCGTCCTGGGTGCCGGAGGGCGCGTCGAGCGAGCGGGCGGGGAGGCGGGCGAGTGCCGAGGAGATCTGCTGTCCGAGAGCGGCCACCTGTTCCTCGACGGACGACATGCGGCCGAGGACCTCGGTGGCGGCCCGGGGCAGATACTGCGGGAGCTGCTGGAGAATCCGGACGAAGCAGTCGAGACACTCGTCCAGCAGCACGTCGTACAGCCGCGCCCCCGCCTCGCCGAGCTGCCTGGCGGGATCGGGCAGTCCGGCCCGGAGGCCCTTCGCGATCTTGATCGCGTCCATGTCGGCGGCCAGGACGGCCCTGTCGGAGAGGTCGGCTGCCTTGAGGGCCGCCACGACCTCGTGGAGAACCGCCGCCCGGTCGTTCTCGGCGAGCCCGCCGTACTCCTTCTCCACGAGCACCGTGAGCCGCCGCTCCACCCCGTCGGCGATGGCGTCCAGCTGCCGTTCGAGGCTGCGCCGTACGAAGCGGTCGGGAAAGCCGCTCTGGATCAGCGTCGCGAGCTCCGCGCCCCGCTCGGCCCTGGCCGCCCGGGTGGCGAGTCCCTCCCGCATGGCACGTTCCGCGACGGCCTTTCCGGCGGCGGCGACGATGGCTTCCAGTCCGGACATCCTGCTCCTCGCGCGCGGTGAAGTTCACCCTCAAGGATCACCCAAAAAGCGGCGAGGTGCCGAAAAATCCGATCATCGGCGGGCGGCCCGCCTCGCCCCGGACCCGCGAGGCCGGGACCGAGGCGACGGCGTGTCTCCTACCAGTCTTGGGAAAGGCCGGACATGCGGCGGAAGTATTCGTCCTCGTCGATCTCACCGGCCGCGTAGCGGCGCTTGAGGATCTCACGGGGGTTTTCGAGGACGGGATTGCGCGCCTTGGACGCGCGGCGCATCAGGGCCAGGCCGAGAACGACCGCGGCGATCAGGGCCAGGATGAAGAGGATCAACAAGATCCGGATCATCGTTCACCTCCCACGCCTCTATTGTGCGAGAAATCCGGTGCCTCGTGGAGAACCTCGCCCGGTGGCAGAACGGGCAGGCTCCGCGGCGCGCCCCCCTCCAGGAGCCGGGACAGGGCCTCGGTGTCCACATGCCGTTCCACCAGATCCCCCAGGACGTCCAGCCGCTCCTGCCGCAGGGCGGCGAAGGAGACGTCCGGGGCGGGGACGAAGTCGCGGCCGGAGACCGCCGCCACGTCGGCGAGGAAAGCGCGGCGGAAATCGTCGTTCTCCAGGGCCCCGTGCCAGGTGGTGCCCCAGACCGGCCCGACCCGGCAGCCGTCGAGGAAGGGGTCGCCGCCTTCGGCCGTCACGACGCCGTGGTGGATCTCGTAGGCCGCGACGCGGCAGCCGTACGCGGTGCCGACCGGGCGGCCCAGCGTCTTACCGGCCGCGAACTCCACGGTCGCGGGCAGCAGCCCGAGCCCCTCGACCCGGCCCGCCCCGGACTCGACGTCGTCATGGATGGTCCGGGCCAGCATCTGGTAGCCGCCGCAGATGCCCAGCACGGCCCGGCCCTCGCCCAGCACCCGGTCGCGCAGGGCCTCGGCCAGGCCTCCGGCGCGCAGCCAGGCCAGGTCGGAGATCGTGGCGCGGGAACCCGGCAGCACCACCAGGTCGGCGTCGTCCAGCTCGGCCGGGGAGGTCACGAAACGGACCACCACACCGGGCTCGGAGGCCAGGGCGTCCACGTCGGTGAAGTTGGAGATGCGCGGCAGCCTGACCACCGCGACCCGCAGGGTCTGCCTGCCGTACGGCGTGCGTGCCCCGATCGCGGGCCGGTTGTCCAGGGCGAGGGAGTCCTCGACGTCCAGCCACAGGCCGTCCGCCCAGGGCAGCACGCCGTACACCTCCCGGCCGGTCAGCTTCCTGATCATGTCGAGGCCGGGTTCGAGGAGCTCACGCGCCCCCCGGAACTTGTTGATCACGAAACCGGCGACGAGCGCCTGGTCGGCGGGTTCCAGCAGGGCCACCGTCCCGTACAGCGAGGCGAAGACCCCGCCCCGGTCGATGTCGCCCACCACGATGACCGGCAGGTCTGCGGCCCGGGCCAGGCCCATGTTGGCGATGTCGCCCCTGCGCAGGTTGATCTCCGCCGGGCTGCCCGCCCCCTCGCAGATCACCACGTCGTAGGAGCCCCGCAGCCGCTCCAGCGCGTCCACGGCGACCTGGCGGAGCCGGTCCTTGACGTCCCAGTACTCCATCGCGTCGACATCGGCCAGCGGCCTGCCCATGACCACGACCTGGCTGCGCCGGTCGCTTCCCGGCTTGAGCAGGATCGGGTTCATGTCCGCGGTCGGCTCCAGGCCACACGCGGCGGCCTGCATCGCCTGCGCCCTGCCGATCTCCGCGCCGTCGGCGGTGACGAAGGAGTTCAGCGACATGTTCTGCGCCTTGTACGGCGCGACCTTCACGCCCTGCCGGGCCAGCCAGCGGCAGATCCCGGCGGTGACGACACTCTTACCCGCGTCGGAGGTGGTCCCGGCGACCAGCAGGGAGCCTCTCATGCGTCCATCCGAGGGACCTGGTGCGTGACGCCGGTAGCGGCACCGGTGACAACTTGACCAGTTTTGCCCGTTTGGTCCATGACACGGGGACCGGCCGGGATCACGAGCGGCTCCTCAAGTGGATCGAAAATCATGGTGACCAGCATGACGCGCGGCCTGCCGCGCCGCTCACCCAGGTCGCCCGCATCCACAGCCCCGCCGGAGCGGCTCCCCTCCGCTCGGAGCGGGCCACGGCCGGTCGGCGGGACTACCTTCGCGAACCCCGGAAGGCCGCGAGGACGGCCAGGCCCGCGGCGGTGAGACCCACCGCCCGTGCCAGCCGTACGGACCTGCGGATGTCCTTGACCGACGGCTTGGGCCCGTCACCCATCTCGGGCCGGTGCTCCACCCGGTCGCCGTAGACGTTGGCGCCGCCGAGCGTGACGTCCAGCGCCCCGGCGAAGGCCGCCTCGCACCGGCCCGCGTTGGGACTAGGATGACGGTGGCCGTCTCTTCCCAGCATGGCCGCCGACCGGCGGACCGAGCCGCCGACCACGGGGGCGTTGAGAGCCGTGAGCAACCCGGTGATCCGCGCCGGGACGAAGTTGGCCACGTCGTCGAGCCGCGCCGCGGCCCACCCGAAACGCTCATAACGGGCGTTGCGGTGACCGACCATCGCGTCCAGCGTGTTGATCGCCCGGTAGGCCAGCAGCCCCGGAACCCCCGCCACCGCACCCCAGAACAGCGGCGCCACGACGGCGTCGGACGTGTTCTCCGCGATCGACTCGACGGTCGCCCTGGCCAGCTCGGGCTCCTCAAGCAGCGAGGGGTCACGCCCGCACAGGTGCGACAACCTCGCGCGCGCCGAGGCGAGGTCACCGGCCTCCAGAAGCTCCGCCATGGCCACGCCCTCGCGCCCCAGAGTCGTGCCGCCCAGCACCGACCAGGTCGCCACGGCGCTCAACGCGCCCCGCATCACCGGGTTCCCCACCCGGGTCGTGACAAACCCCAGCAAGGCCGCCGGGGCGACGCACAACCCCACGTAGAGGACCCCGTTGGGCCGGGCGTCGCCGTACACCCGCTTCTCCAGCGCGGCGGCGGCCCGTCCGAACAGCGCCACCGGATGCCCGCGCTGCGGGTCGGCGAGCACGGCGTCGAGCGCGACCCCCGCGAGCATCCCCAGCGCCTCAGCCCGCCTGGAGGAGACTCGGTCAGCCTTGACCCGCCCGGAGAAGGATCGGTCAGCCTTGGCCCGCCTGGGCGAGGATCGGTCAGATGAGATGGGCATGAAGCTCGTCCTGGTTGTTTTCGAGCCACGCGCAGGCCCGCCGGATGCGCTCCCCCGCGCCTCCCGCCCACATGCGGGCCCAGCCGCCGCCGACGGTGACTGCCTTGGCGCGCATGGCGTGATAGGAGCGGTCGAAGCGGAGCCTGGCGAGGTCGAGGAGGCGGCGGCGATCCCGTGGCGCCAGGCCGTACGCGTCGCAGAACAGGCGCAGCCGAGGGCCGATCTCCAGGGAACGCTGGAGCGGCTCCAGATCGACGGGATCGGCGATCGGGCCCCAGTGCCGCAGGGTGGTCACCACGTCGAACAGCCGGGTCGTCGGCCGGGCCATGTCGAAGTCGATCAGCGCCGAGGGGGTCCCATCGCGGAAGATCACGTTGTCGAGGGTGATGTCGCAGTGGCCGATCAGCTCCGGCGCCGCGTCGTCATTGGACCCGGCCTCCCAGACAGCGTGCGGCGGCGGGACGAAACTCGCCGAGGCGTCATGGAAACGCCGTAACAGAGTCGCCAGGGCGGCCAGCGACTCGCCGGTGACCGCATAGGCCGGCAGCGGCCTGGCCGCGGAGTCACCGTCGACATAGGTCAGGATCTCCCTGCCCAGGTCGTCCAGGCCCACCACCCGAGGCGCCCCGTCGAACCCGACCGCCTCAAGATGCCGCAGCAACGCGTGCACCGAACGCGTGGAAGACCGGGTGGGCCTGCGGACGGTGTCACCGACCCGAACCACCCCGTCGGTCACATCACCGCCCAGCAGGGGAATCTCCTCTTGGAGCGTGGCGGCGAACATGCCACCCGAGCCTAGACCGGTCCGACCAGTGGGGGAAACGCGTTTGATGAACCGGCTGCGCCTGGAGGGACGGCTGATGCAACCGAACATCTCTCCACATGCTCGAATTTCTCATGATTTCCACGACTTCATGCACCTTGCGTGACTCACACAACTCGCATGACCGGACGTGCTGGAGGCGCGGCTAACCGTCCGCGGGGTGCACTCGCGGTTCGAGTACGACGGATCCAGCGCGGTCGAGGCCCAGCTGTACGAAGAACTACCGAGGCTCTCACCGAGGACGGGTTCCCGCCGTACTACCGCATCGACACCGGGGAGGCTCCACCGCAAGTCGCCGCTACGGCCATCATCGACCGCATCCGTCGACTATCGTCACGCGGGCAACGCTCGCACCACCAGGAGGCCCACTATGGCAGAGCGGTATCAGGTCACCGTCGATGTCCACGTGATCCTGCAGCGCGGCGATCAGATCCTGCTGTGCCTGCGTGAGGGCACCGGGTATCGCGACGGCTGGTATTGCCTGCCGTCCGGCCATCTGGAGGAGGGCGAGACCGTGGTGGAGTGCGCCATCCGCGAGGCTCACGAAGAGGTCGGCGTCGTCATCAACCCGGCCGATCTGCAGCCAGCGACTGTCGTCCACCATCTGCCACCCGAAGGCAAGCCCCGGGTGGGGATGTTCTTCGCTGCGTCAAGATGGGACGGCGAGGTGGTGAACGCCGAACCGCACAAGTGCGGCAGGGTCGACTGGGTGCCGGCGGATCGGCTGCCGGACAACACGGTGCCGTACACCGCGGCGGGCATCGCAGCCTACCTCGGCGGCGTCGGGATCGACGTGCACGGCTGGCCGGAGCTCGCCACCAGGTAGATGAACAGCACGGCGCCCCTGCCCCGTCCAGGTGGGGGCGTCTCCGTGTCCGCCTGCGGACGATCACACGGCTCGGCGGGCATGAGCGGCATGGACGATCTGATGGCGTTCCTTCGCGCTCGCTGAGACGAGGAGGAAGCTGACGCCCGACTCGCGGCCACCACCCTGTACGGACGTCGCTGGTGTAGCGCAGTCCGGCCAGGCCGGAGACACGGATATCGATCCACCCGCTCGGGCATGGAATGATGCTCTAGGTACGCGCAGGACAGGTACCCCGTCTGCGTGCAGGAGATGATCGTGCTGTTGGGCCGATTAGCAGATTCCCGGACGAGAGCCTAGGAAGCAAGTAGGACCAGCAGCCACGGTGATCTATCCTGTTTCCGGGTGGCGGCGTGAGCGGATCCTATGCTCTACCCTTAGCGTGCGTCTGCCGTTCGCTAGCTCTCAGTCGGCGAAACCGCATGTCAAACAACTAAATCAGGCGCCCTTAGCTCAGCTGGATAGAGCACCGGACTTCTAATCCGACGGTCGCAGGTTCGAATCCTGCAGGGCGCGCAACCAGGACCAGGTCATCTGCACTCTGACCTGGTCTTTCTCATGTTCCGGGATGGACGCCCCCATGCAGTCGGAGGCAGCCGTGAGCAGCCGCACGCCACTGGTCGCGGAACATACACGGAATGCTCTGCAGCCCGTTCCCCCAGGTCGGCAAGCGGATCCGGAGTGACGGGGGACGGATTCCGTCCCCCCGCCGAAAGGGTCCTGGGAGACCGAGGCCCTTGATCCGACCCGACACCGCATTCCGTGATCACACTGCCGACGCGCCCCCTTCGGTATCCGCCTCCCACTACCCGTCGATGCACTCGATGTGGGGCCGCAACATCGCGTCCGAGCCCTAACCGGCCCGCTCAGCGGCCTATGGCTGGAGCGGCAGCGAACGGACAAGTCGGCGGCCTCACGCCATACGGCTTGAAGAGGGAGTAGATGATCAGACACAACGGTGGCGGCTGCCTGCCGTGCGGTACGGTCTGCTCTGTAACGATCACGGTGAAACGCGAAGGAAGAGTCGTCATGGACGGTGACCGGCTGCCGGACGAGGTCGTGTTGAGCATGGTCGCCCGGCATTTGTCCGATGCCACAAACAAGCCCTGGCACGTCACGGATGGCATGGTCAAAGAATCCGGCTCGGTCGCCATCGTTCTCGGCAAGGATCACACTGGCAATCCCGGCCGCCTCGATCTCGATTTCGTTCTCAATGTCGACCGGCCCGAGGACACCACGATCAGCGACTGCGTCGCGGGATACGGCGGCACCCCCGAAGAGGCTGTGAACCGCGCGATCCAGCTCTGGCTTGGCACCACCGGCAGCGCTCTTCTCGAACTTCTCAGCCAGGACGGCTCCTTCGCCGGGCACTTCGCCTCCGATGCGCCCGACGGATTCCCCGGCTGGCATGCCATCCACGGCGGTGTCATCGGATGGGGTACCGGTGACGACTTTCTGGCCGTCCAGCACTGGGCGGTGAACAATCCGCTTCTGTCCCGCCTGGCCCCGGTGCTGGAGGGCACGTTCGATCGCGACCACCTGATCGGCATCAAGGCGTTCTTCGGCGGCAGCAAGGACACCGAGACCGCCGAGATCCGGGTCAACGGCGTCCGCCACGAGGCGGCCTCGGAGATGCTGACCGATCTGGACTGGCCCCGGCCGGCCGAAGGCCTGTCCTACGCTCGGACGTTCCTGCTGCTCGTGCACAACGAGACCATGTGAAAGCGAGACACCGCAGTTCTCGAAAGATCCACACTCCGGAAAGCCAACGGAACGGGTGAAATACCCCACGACTCATTTCGCAGTTGGGCAAGCGGTTCCGGAGCGCTGAAGGCAGACTCCGCACCCGGACCAAAGGACCCCGGGGAGACCGAGGCCCTTGGTCCGGTTCGATGCTGGAACCCGTGATCACACCGTCAACGCATCCTCTATCCGGCGGTTGGCCACCTCACGCTGTCCGTCGATGCACTTCGCGTAGACCCTCAGCATCACGTCCACCCCGTGGCCAGCGCGTTCAGCCGCCTCAGTCAGAACAAAGGAGAACTCCCGACCGGACTCGAACAAGACCACCTGCGCCTCTACCCGAACCGCCGCAGCCCTCGCCGCATCCTCTTCATCCATGTCCCGGCCAATCGCCAGCGCCAACCGGGCGTACTCCCCCGTCTGCAACAACGCCGGGATCATCGCCGACTGAAACGACACCACCCGGCGAGCCGACCGCAGCCGGGCAGCATTCGCCGCCTCCCGGCCCGCAAGCCCACCTCTGAGGCGGGAGACCTCATCGCGCAGCCGCACGAGTAGGGTGTCCAATTTCCCGCGGGTTGCTTCGTCCAGGCCCAGCGCCTCAACGAGCCGATCCACCGTTTCCGGAACCGGAAGCAGCCGCCCGGTCTCAATCCGAGAGATCGTCGGCTGCGCCACCCCGGCCCGCACCGCCAGATCCTTACCGGTCAGCCCGGCATCCTTGCGCAGTTGCCGAAACAGCTCACCCAGCGCCCGCAGGCGATCCCGACGATCCTCCACACCCAGCGTTCTACCAGCCGCCCACACACCGAGCGCCGCTCATCCCGGATCACTGCCGAATTGTTCTCATGGGTATCAAGGCGGCGGCGCGGCGCGCCGCCGTACCCGGCCCGCCGCCTGCCCGTCGCCCGGGCGTGCGGCGTGGGCGCCGGTCTCGAACGGCGGCAGCTCGGGCCGCACCGCCGACCACCGCACCCGCCGTACTGAGCGAACTCACCGACGCCGGCGTCGCACCGCCGCACATATGCAGCCCTACGATCGCCTGACGATGGCTGGTCTCCGTTCGTGGTCCGGGGCGATCGACGATCCGGCGCTTCGTTCCTCAGCACCGGCTCACCGGATAGCGGGGTCCTCAAATCGCGTGGCCAGGCACGCGAGCGTTGACTCGGTCATAGAAAGGCAGCGGCTGGAGGATCAATCTCGCGAGAGCCCAGAATCCTTGACTCTCGTCCCAGGAAGCGATCCCAACTACGGTGGAATCATGAGGGTAAATCGCCGGTTCTCCTGGCGGATCGGCGCAATGCATGTGCTCGGCCTCATGATCGCGCTGACCAGTTGCTCGCACACCGTCAATTGCAAGCCTTGCCCCGGCTACTACTTCTATGCTGACGCTTCCCGCGCGCTGGCTAATCGCGCTCAGACCCTGGATGTTTGCTCGAAAGGACATCCGTGCGTGACCCTTCCCTTGGACGATCCCGCCTACTCCACGCCAACGTACGAGGGCGCGCTCGCAATGCTGGGTATCAGCGGTGTTGAGGTTCATGAGGGCACCGTAGACCTGGTACTCAAGGACAAATCAGGCAATGTCATTGGACATGGCACTGGGGCATACCAGTATCCCGATCGCAGTACATGTCAATGCCGAACGATTCACATAAAAGTCGAGTAGCTGCTCCGCCACGAAGGATCAGGACCAGCCAGGCCGCCTGGGTTGCAGTTCGGGTTACAATACGAGGCCGTTCACAGGCGTTCAGGATGGACCACCCACGCCCTCTGACCTGCATTGGACTATCTAGAACGACTCGAAGTGGATCTTTTAATCCGAAGGTCTGGATTCGGATCCAGCATGTTTCATCTGCGGATGGGCTGGCAAAGGTGGGTGATTAGGCTGAGCCACCCGAGTCTCGCGGAGACTCCGACGCTCTCGGACTCCACTCGTCTGGCACCGCGACTACGGTGAGGGCATGGACGAAGCCTGGGTGAGCGCAGAGAAGTGGCGTGAACAGGTTCGGGGCCGAGGTTCCATCGAGCAGGACCGTAAGGCGCTAGCCCGGTTGATCGAGCATGACCGTGATCCGTTCGAAGTCGAGCTCTACGAGTACGCCTCAGCCCCGCAGGCGCGGCTCATCGACAGAGCTGAGAGGTCATACGCCGGTCAGTACGACCGCCGCCCACGTCGGCTGCGAGAGCGCGCCCGGCGCGCCGAGCTCGATCGATAGCCGCTGCGGGATATATGCGGGATGATCTTCTGCGGTTGAGATCTAGGAAGAGACTTCCGCCCAGGTCAGAGATCCTGTCAGCATCTGGAACACAGCCCTCTGTAAAACCGTCGGCAGTAGGCTGACCGCGTGGACGAGATCATTCTCCGACTGGATCGGGAGACCGCAGCAGTCCTGCGCGACCACATCTACATGGTCGGTGAACACTTCGCGGCCGGCACGCCCGTCGAGCAGTTCCCGCAGGAAGACGCGGAACGACTCGCCAGGGTCATGTGTGATCTGGACAGGGCACTCGGTGGTCCTGGATGCATGGCATGTGCCATGAGCGGCCGCTCGCACCACTAAGGGCTCGCCGCTAAATAACCCGCAGGTTCACATGCTTCTGAACTGGGCGGATGACCTGTGAATCAACGATTTATTCCTCGGCGAGCCCTAACCCTCCGGGGTCAGAAGCAAGATCCGGAACATGTGCGGAATACCCACCCCTCCCCTGCAAGATCACACGGATTGACAGCAGTTCATCGCGCTACCAAGCCAAGAAACGGCGATCCACTTCTAATCCGACGGTCGCAGACATCCGATCTGCCTAAGACGTCAAGCCGTAGCCGCCATATGAATGAGATTTGAACCCGCGGCTTCCTCTGTCGAGCGGGTTTCCGAGCGTGCCGGCTGGTGTCTCCGCCCTCCATATGATCGTTTCTATGTACAAGATGATCTTCCGGTCATCAGCCCGGGTGCTGCTGATCGACCACCTCGATCGGATTCTGCTCTACCGCGGCTTATTGCTGCAGGTGGAGAACCCTTTCTACGCATGGTTCACGCCGGGAGGCGCTATCGATCCCGGGGAAACCCCGCAGCAGGCGGCCGCCAGAGAACTACGGGAGGAGCTTGGTCATGTTGCAGCCCCCGAGGCTCTTGGAGCGGTCGTGGCAACGTGTGCAGGAACATGGTCCATGCACGGCGAGGTCTTTTCCGGGCACGACTCCTACTTCGTGCTGCGCGTGCACGGACTGAAGGTGGATACCTCCGGTATGGACGAGGAAGAGCGCGCAGTGACCGATCGTTTCCACTGGTGGACGCCATCTGAGCTCGCCTCGGCAACTGAACTGGTCGTGCCAGCGGGACTTGCTCCATTGATGGAACGTCTCATCGGCGGAGACCTCCCGGCAGAGCCGGTTGTCTTGCCATGGCACCTGCTGGACAATCAGCGCTCTTGACCTGATTGTCCGCACCCGAGGCGTCAGGCTATGACGTTCCGGCGAACTGGAAACGCCGATGATTCTTCGTACTCCTTGCGTTTCTGCAGGCAGTGGAACAGGCAGCCGAGCATCCGGTTGAAGGTGTTGCGCAGCGCGCTGGAGTGCCGGTCGCCGTCATCTCGCCGGCGGTCGTAGTGCGCTCGGGGACCTGCGGCTCTCAAAGAGGCGAAGGCCCACACGTACCCGGCGGCCGCCAGGCGCTGGTTCTTCACCTTGCGGTGGTGGACGACCAGGCTCTTGCCGGAGGCACGGGTGATGGGCGCCGCGCCGGCGTAAGCCTTCAGCGCGCGGGCATCGGCGAAGCGGGTGCGGTCGTCGCCGATCCCGGCCAGCACGCGGGCACCGGTCAGGTCCGCCAGACCCGGAAAGCTGGTGATGATCTCAGCGTCGGGATGCTGATGGAAGGCCTCGCTGGTGGCCTCGGCCAGATCGTCGACGGCGCGGCAGGCCGCGTCCAACTGCAGCAGCAGGGCCTGGGCCTGGCGGCCGAGCGCCTCCTCCACCAACGGGAGCCGGCGAAGGTGTTCTTCACGAAACAGCGCCTGCAGCCGGTCGGCCCAGGTCTCGATGTTGCGCTGCCGACCGGAGGCGCGCAGCAGGGCGTGCAATCGGCGGGCGGTGAGCTTGGCGGCCGCGGTGGGCGTAGGTGCCGCCTGCAGGACGGCACGAGCCTCACGGGAGGTCAGGCCGATGTTCTTGACGTGGAAGGCCTTCAACGTCGCGGGAAAGTACTCCCGCAGCAGCGAGCGCAGCTGGTTGGCCAGCTGCTGGCGGTTCCACACCGCGTCCTGCTGCGCGCGAGCCAGCACCGCGATCGCCTGCACCAGCTCGGAGTCCTGTGGCAGTGGCCGGTGGTGGTCGGCGTCGACGCGCAGGATGTTGGTCAAGGTTATGGCGTCGGCGTGGTCGGACTTGGCGCGGGCGACGGTGTGGCGTTCGCGGTAGCGGGCCACGGCCAGCGGGTTGATCGCATACACCTTGCGGCCGGTGGCGCGCAGGCAGGACACCAGCAGCCCACGGCTGGTCTCGATCGCCACCGGGATCTGCTCATCGGGGTGGTCACCGTGTTCGGCCAGCAGCTCGACCAGCGTCCGCCAGCCGCGGGCGTCGTCGCTGATGCGTCGTTTGGCCACCAGCCTGCCGGCCTGGTCGACCAGGGCGACGTCGTGGTGCTTTTCCGCCCAGTCGATCCCACATGTCACCGTCAACAGCATCTCCTTCGTCGGTCGTAGCGGCAGGTGAGCCGCGCAGGGGCACGCCACGCCCTAATGAGAGAGCTCGACGGCTCGACATCCGATAAGCAGTTCGTGGCCCCAGCCGGCCGCAGGCCCGCACGCTGCGCAAGGGCTCGAAGGCCCCGGTAGACAAAAGCGGTGTCTCCTGCGGCTGGCTCACGCCACGATCATGGCGAAAAGGGGCCGAAAGGCGGGCGGTGATCGAGAGGGACCGAGGCGCACTGCCTTAGCAGAGGGCTCCGGGCCCGGTACCGACTCAGGCGTTTACTCGGTCCCCATCGACCACCACCCGCCAGACCTCCTCGCCCCATCGCGCACGGCCTGCGGTAAGGAGTCACGCTCCGGTTCGAATCGAGGCATCAGGGGCGAGTGCCCGAGTCGGTGAACTCGGGGGCGTACGGAGTCATTAGGTTCGAATCCCGCAGGGCGCGCCACCAAGACCAGGTCATCTAGCTGTTGACCTGGTCTTTTGCATGTGTGCGGCCTGCACGGCTCACGCAGCCGCAGGCGGTCAGATGCAACCGTATGCCAGTGGTCGCGGAACATACGCGGAATGCTCTTGGACGCATTTCCCCAGGTGGAGCCGAGGGTTTCGGAGGTCCGCGGGATGGTTTCGAGTCCTTCGGGGCACGCCGCGGAGTGGTCCGCGATGTCGAGGTATGGCACCATGCGGTCCATGACGACCCGAAAGGCCGATGCCGCGTAGACGGCCGAGCGCCCTGCGTGCGCACCTGTGGGCGGCCTTCCCAAGCCATCGTTCACCCATCCAGATCCCCGGTGTCTCCGGCCGGACCTGTGCAGCCATCGCACGAATCGAACGCCAGCACCGGCACTTAGGACCCGGAGGCGTTGCTGCGGCCTTCGCCGAATACAAGGGGTTCCTACGGCAGCCCGGCCGCTACCTCTACGTACTCGAAGCGGCTTGCCCGTGCTGCGATCCGATCCAAGCCCGTGACACCCTGGAATACGCGCTCCGGCGTCTTAGCCGATCGGCGAGGCGAGACCTCTCACGGATCGTGTCGAGGCTGGATGACGAGTTCTATCGCCGAACTCTCCCCGATCCCCGACCACGTCGCTACCCGCAGTACTCCGACGGATGGTGGCATCGTCGCCTTCACAGAGGATGATCACCACCAAGCACCGCGAAGGGTCCCGGTGCGATCCGAGACCCTTCGTGTACTCGGTGTTCTTACGATGTCTCACGCGGCGAGAGCATCCAGGATCCGCTGGCTGGCCACGTCACGTTGGCCGTCGATGTACTTGGCGTAGACCTTCAGCATTACATTACTCCCGAGCACTCGACCGCATCCGCCCACGTCCCTGCTGGCCTGCTGCTCGACCACCACTGCTGCCAACGGCAGCAGGACATTCACAATCTCAGAGTCACACCATGATCATCTTTCCGCACCACGCACAGAGCGTCACCACCACTTCGCGCCAGAGCCGTTCTTCTTAGAGTCCCGCATGCTGCTGTAGACCTTGGACTCACTGCCCGGATAGGTGCACGATCTGAAGGCCGCCCGGACCTGGGGCATCATGCGCGGCCTGAAGGACTCAGGGCTGATCACTCCCGCCGGCAAGGGCTACATCAGTGCCGATGAGTACGTGCGCGTGCCATACAAGGGCCACAAAAGCCGGCCTCACAGAAGACCACCAACGCCGCCCACGCCAAACTCCGCGGACCGGGCTAACGCTCTAACGCACAGTTGAAGGCCTTGTGTATTCTGCGCAAACTCCACCGCTGCCCACTTCTCGCAGGTCAGCTCGTCAAGGCGATCCTCGCACTCTCAATACCTGCTTCATCACGAATTAGGCTCCAAAAGTACTTTCGACGACTCGAATCGCGCGCACAGCAGGATCATCAATTATCTTTCGGAGCAAACTGCTGGGAAACGAGTAGCCGACGGCAGCAAATATTTGTCATCTGGATGCTGCTAGCTTGAGAGAATTCAAGTCCAGGCTAAGTAGGCCTAGTTTGCCCCGTTCAGCCTCTCCCAGCTGGGCAGCCCAGCGATGATAAAGAGCGACGGCGGAACTCCGCCTGCACAGCTCCTCAGAAACAACACACGGACGCTAATAAACAAGCCCATCCCTCTTACTTGACAGTGGCGAAAGAAAGAGGTAGACCGCGTCGGAACTCAGAGCATCTCGCCCCACTATTTCTCCCAAGCGATCCTCACTTATCGGCGCCACAAACTCGACGATGACTGAACTGAACGCGCCTTCTGGAAGTTTCTTAATTGTCTGGCTGCCTCCATTTTGTTTTGCCTGGCAACATCGACTGCACGCATCGAATCAAGGCGTCCGCTCATGCAAGTGGAGGGAAGATTGGCTGCCGACAATCCTCCGAATATACCCAAATCGAGACTACCACCAATCGGCGCACGCGTGTGCATAACAGGCGGGTATAGCGAATTCGCATTGAAGGGCAAACTCATTTCAAACGCCGAAAGCGATAATCGGTGACCCGTCCAACGGTAATTAGATATTCAGGATGAGCTATCTGCATTGCAGGTTCATATATCTCTACCAAGGCAGCCGATTGATGCTTCAGCTTATAGAACCCGCCTAGCGCGCCAGCGATTGTAGCAAATACACGCAGCCGGCACAAAAAAAATCCATCGACCGTAAACTCGTCTTGCCGAACCAGCCATACTTCAAGCCTCACATATATTAACGTTGATCTAGACAGGTGGACACATAACTCACGTGCCCATCTGTCTAGATCCCCCTAACCCGTTGGACAGTTAGAGAACATAAGGCCATACAGTTTTGGCCCACATGTGGCTTGGCCACATAGCGATCGTCTTGGGACGGTACTTGCACTGGTCAGGTTTTGTAGCGCCCTTGGAGCAGTCCACCAGAACGCCCAATTGGGCCGTTACAGAATATTTCGCCCTAACGAATCCTAGACAAAGAATATTACCGCACGTGGTAGAGAACTTGATTGGCTCAGGGATCATTTGCTTAACCCCGGCCGGCGGCGACGGCCATGAAATCCCAGCGCTTTCCCCGCCCTCTGTAGGACTGAGCGCCGGAGGCCAAGAAATAGATGGAGACACTCCAAGGGTCGTTAATGCGAGGTTGGCCGAAAGCCCAAGTTGCAGGTTCTTGAGGATAAGCTTATCGACCTTGCTCTTTCCGAACGATCCAGTGGGCTTGGCCCACGTCCACGCGGAGAACTCATGCACGTTGAAGGGGAAATAGCTCTGACGGTCCTGATAATCCCATCGAAGAACTCCGCCTGCCTCGAAAGTGATTCCCTTCGTAAGGTCGTTCCAGCCGAACAGCTCATACCTGCAGGCCCCGTCAGCACATGTCTTTTCGTCCTTCCACCCCTCCGGAGATCTGGGGCCAGAGGCGCCGCCAGCGGACGTCTTGCCCTTGTCGTTCGCATCAGTGGGATCTTCATACAGGTCATTCGGAACCTGAATGATGCTGACATCACCGCATCGATCAAAAACGAATACGTCGATAGTCGGGCTACTCGGCTCGATCTGTCCAGCGCTCTTCGACACCGCAGAGGCACTAACAGTATTTGATGGCACTCTCTCCGTGTCCCACGTACGGGAGACCCTTGCGGTCACGCTGACCGCGCCATCAGAGCCCGCGCTCACAACTACGTTGTCCAGCGCGACTTGAGAGTTTACGCGCCTTTCGCCTGCTTGCTCCAGGGCATTACGCGCAGCGACCAACCGTGTGTTCAGGAGAGAAAGCTTCGCGGTGCTCGGTGCGTCAGCGGTCACGCCTGGCGCCTCCCAGATGGTGTCCGCACGCCCTTCCAGAACAGCGTCCTGCGCCTGGTAGTAGGCCCTGACCCGATCACTGTACGCCTGAGCACCCGACTCGGCAGCATTCAGGCCTGTTGAGCTTGAACGGAAATCGGGCGACGTGCATGGTATCCCGCCCCCGCTGCCACCCTTAATGGGAGGCGGAGGTATAACCTGGGTGGCGACGGGAGCCGATACCCATTCGCCCATGCCGAACGCCGTCTTAGCCCGCACCTTCACGGTGTACGTATTGCCATTGGCTAGGCCCGGAATAGTAGCGTAAGGCTCCTTGACCTCCAAGGTTTTGACTACGCCGCCGTCCTGGCGGACGACCTCGACGTCGTAACCATCCAGCAGAGCGATACTGCCATTGCTCTCTGGCAAGCCCCAACTAGCATTCGCGCTGGCGTCTCCTCCCTGAGTGACCAGGTTGAGCACCTTACTGGGAGAACCGGGAGGCATGTAGGTGAGCGCTAAGGACGGTTGATCGGCCGCTCCGTTGCCGAAGGTGATGACCTCGTCCTTATTGGATGTCAGCAACAGCCATTGATACTCGCTGCCTGCAATGTCGACTTGGGGATCGCTGAGTTGTAGCGAAAACGGCGTAGTGTTCGCGTCCGCGTCGCCAGCCAGGTCGGGTCCCTTTGTCTCACCCGTAACAGCGCTCTTCAAAGGCGTTGCCGTGATGACCGCCTCCGTCGGACACGTCCCCGCTGAGCAAGTCGGCGTGCCAAGTTTGAGAATGCCTTCAGACACACCAGAGCCGTCAGGAAGTTCGTCCAGCTTGAACCCGAGCACCGTCGCCATCTTGTCGATGCCGGTGCCGCCGATCTGCATGGTGGTCGAGTCTGTCACCATGCAGGGGGCGCCGTTGCAGGCGGCGGGGTCTGTCTTGGCGGTCTTGATGACGAAGCTATCCTTGCCCAGCGTCAGAGTCTGAACGTTCTCGACAGGGTCTGGCGGCGGCGTGCCTGGCGTGGTGAAGGAGACCGCGGGAGTCTTGGACGTGCAGACTTCCTCCGTCTCACCCTCGGTCGTGGCAGCTAGGGGCGTCTTACCTGGCACTTCGATGGTTGTCGGTGCGCGAAGGCCGGACAGTGGAACGAGCTGTAGGTAGTCCATCCCCAGCTCTGCGCTGTTGACCAGCGAGACGGCAACCGTGCTGGGCCTGCTCCCGGTCTGAATGTCGATATCGGTCCATGTGGTGGCAGTGGGCAGATCGACGGGGTACTTCGTACCACCGTTGATGGACAACTCTACGGAACTGGGACCGGCGGGACTGATGTACCGAAGTCGCAACCGGACGCCGTAGGTGTCCCAATTCACGGCCCAGGTGATGCTGGAATTTGCGCTGCTACTGCGAACCGCTGTGCCGGACGTTCCTGCAGGCAGTTGGGCCAATGGCGTGAACCCGGTCAGCTGTGCCGACTCGGCCTCATAGCGGTTCGGGACGGGTGTCGGAGTCGGGGTTGGCGTAGGGGTCGGCGTGGGAGTGGGGGTCGGCGTAGGAGTTGATGTGGGTGTTGGTGTGGGAGTGGGGGTCGGCGTGGGCTGGGGACCGGGCTCTGTTCCGCCGCCTTGACCGACAGCGCAGGCCACCATCTGCCACGTGTACGTGCTTCCAGGTTGAACAGTGCCTGCCGGTATCTGGAAGGAGGCGCGCTCGCCGCCGTTGACGGCGCGTGTACCGAGTGGAGCGGCTCCGACCGGGGCGCCTGCCGCGTTGTACAGGTAGTACTTGGCGGTCACTGGCCCGCCGGAAGGACGATTGACCATCCCGGACAGAATCGGCTGGGTAGGGTCAGCCATGCCGGTTTCGGTGTCCGTCGGGAGCATCGGCGCGTCCGAGGTGAGCCGGTAGGCCGGGCTCTCATTGCAGCTAGGCGGAGTGACACCGCTACGGCAGGCGCGCACGACGAACTTGAGGCTGGCCGGGTTGTGCAGTTGGAAAGTCTGATCGATCACCTGCCCGGAGGGCTTGGCGTTGTAGCTGGTCGCGGCTACCTCGCCGTAGAGGTCCTTGACCTCCTTGGCGGTCAGGGCGCGCTGGTAGACCCGCATGTCATCGACGGCGCCCTGCAGGTAGTCGATGTCGTTCAACTGGTGACCGATGACGAAGGGGCCGGCCGCATCGGTGCTCGTCTGGTAGTCGCCTTCGGCGGCAAGGACGCCGTCGACGTAGAGGCGGAGCTTGCCCGCGCTGGCGTCGTACATGCCGACCACGTGGGTCCAGGTTCCGCCCTTGGCCTGCTTGTTGGAGTCGATGAACACCCCATAGCCGGGCGTGCTGGTGTTGTTCCCCGCGTACAGGCGCCATTTTTGCCAGCTGCCGCCAACGTATTCGAGCTGGAAGCCCTTCTTGCTCGGGGCGTCCTGGCTGGCGATGCTCTGGAAGTGTTCGGCGTTCTCGTTGATGCGGACCCACGTGCTGACGGTGTAGCTGGCGTTGGTTCGCAGTACGGCATTGCCGGTCGCCGCATAGGTGTCGGCAGTACCGCTGCCGTTCAGCTCCGTTGCTCCAGCAACTCGCCCGGTGACAGCCGCGTGTTTCGCACCCTGGTAGGTGGCGGTGAAGCCGTTACCGCTCGCATCCGCCGCGGCGGTGGCGTTGGAGGCCTCGTCGAACTTCCAGTGGGCCACGTGCCCGCTCGGGTAGTTGGGCGGCGGCGTCATCGTGGAGTCGTTGACGGTCACGGTGTAGTCCAGCGGCCTGTTCTCGGGCACGCTGGACTTGAAGCCGACCTTCACGTTCTGGCTGCGAGCGATCGCGTCATTGCCAGTCATGGAGTCGATGGACTCAGCCGTGACCGTCGGGATCTCCGGCGGCAGGAAGTAGGAGGCAGTGAGTTTAGGAGCCGTACCGCCGGTCTTCTCCGCGGAGTGGAAGTAGACGTCGAACCCGCTGCCGGTGGGGCGGTTCTCGAACTCGGTGTAGGCCGACAGCTGCAAGCCCTCGTTCGCCTGGCCGGTGGCCCAGGCGTTGGCCATCGCGGTGATGTCCCACGTGAAGTTCATGGGGATCCACTGGTCGTTCTCATCCAGCTCCGGCGCGTTCGGGCACAGCTGTACCGACGACCCGAAGTGGGTCGCTGCCGGACGGTCAGCCCACGTCACGCCCGTGGACGACCACGGCGAGGTGATGCGTTTGACCTCGACACCGCCTGGGCCGAACCAACGGCAGGCGACCCGCTGATTGGAGTAGACGTCCAAGCGGGCGCTGCCGACCGACCGGCCGGTGAGCCCGCTGGTGTCGAATTTGAGCAGCGAGTGGCTGTAGCTCAGCTCGGTGTCCCCGATTCCCTTGCCCATGCCGACTCTGAGATATTGCGCCGCCGGCGAGGTGTCCGCGTCGGGCCGCTGGCTCACCACCAGGTCGCTCTGCAAGGTCAATGAGGTGGTCGGATCCAGGGTGAGCGGGTATCGCGTTTGGGGATCTTGGAGGAACGCCGGATCCGGGGTCAGGACGAGCAGTTGCCGCCCTTTCTCCTTCACGACCTGAACGTCGATCTTTCCGGCTTTCGGGGGTGTCGCCTTTCCGGTCTTCGTCTCAGCCGGCGTGGGGCCGGCATCGATGATCACCGGCTCCGGGGCCGACGCCACCTGCTTGCCCTTCCGGTCGGTAAGGGTGAGGCCCCGTCCCCTCTTGCCTTCGGCGAGAGTCAGGCCTTCGGCCTCGACCGGGATCCGGACTTCTAGTGACCCCGTCGGCCGTTCACGCAGTACCACGTCGTGCCGGAATCCGGTCGGTAGCGCGGTGACGACCAGGTCCGTCCCAGGACCGGCGGCGTCGCTGTATCGGGCGACGTTGCCAGTGACTTCGGGTCGCGGCAGGTCACGCAGCCACGAGAGTGCGAGCCGCTGTCCCTTGTCGCGTTCCATAGACGCGAAAGGGCCATCACCGCCGAGTGAGAACTCGATGGAGGCCTTGGCCAGTTTGGGCTTGAGAACACCATTTTGCTCGACCAGGTTGGTGTCGATCCATCCCCACGTGCCGTCGGACTGCTTCAGCTGAGACGGTCCTGCGTACGACTGCAGTGTCAGATGCCCATCGGGATACGCCCAGGTGCGAGAGGATTCGGTGTATGCCGTCTCGACCGCGACGGGCTTGTTCTGTTCCTTCGCCTTTTGGATGGCGGCCCGTAAGGATGCGTCCGGGTCTTCCGGGCGGGGGAAGGTGGTTACGACCGGGGCGGATGTGCTCGGGTCAGCGGTCGGCTCAGGCTCGGCGTCGGCCGCTTGTGTACCCGCTATCAGCAGCGATGCTGTCACCGTTAGCACCGTTGCCAGCGCGACTTGCCGCCTCGATCGCGATCGGGCCCCCGCTGATCTGCGCAACTTGCTCACACACACCTCAGTCATAGAGAGCAAAACAACTGGTGAGCATTAGATGAGTCCCCTTCTTTTCGGCGTGTGATCGCGTTTCGACGCAGGAACTGATGGTCTGCCTACGGCGCGCGATCAGGGCAAGTCGGCTGCACGATGCAGAAAACGGAATTTTTCTACATCGAGGCCTTTTCGCGCCGAGAATAGGGGCGGCGTCACCCTGGTGACATGGTGAGTGCGGTGAACGGGTGCGTTCGGCTGCCCAACGGGAGCAGGTGTCAGATAGACAGGCCGAGGGCGGCGCGTAGGCGGTCTCTGTAGGCGCGCCCGGAGATGAGCGTCTGGCCATCGGCCAGGGTGAGGCGGAGCTCGCCGTGACGCAGAATCTCCACCTCACAGACCCGGTCGAGCCGGACGATGAGGGAGCGGTGAATGCGCAGGAAGTCCGCCGGGTCCAAGGACTGGTGCAGCTGAGCGAGGCTGACCCGGGTCAGGAAGGTCCGCGAGCCGGCGTGGATGCGAAGGTAGCCGTTGTCGGCGCGGACAAAGTCGATCTCCTCGACCTCGATCAGGCGAATGCGTCCAGCAGTCTCGATGGGGATGCGCTTCAAAGGACGGACCGAGCGTTCCTTCCGCGTATTCAAGAAGGAGCGCACCCGGGCCACGCTGGTGGCCAGCCGATCCCGGTCACAAGGCTTAAGCAGATAGTCGACTGCCTCGATGTCGAAAGCTTGCGCGGCATACTCGCTGAAGGCCGTGACAAAGACGACGGCGGGAACCTGCGACTCGCAGAGCCGGTTGAATATCTCAAAGCCGTTGCCCTCGGGCATCTGAATGTCAAGAAAGATCAGATCGGGTTGGTATTGCTCGACGGCGGAGACGGCCGCTTGTATCGACTCACAGCTGGCCGCCACCTCGATGTCGTCATGCGCCGTCAGCAGGTGGCACAGGCGGCGGCGCGCTAAGGGCTCGTCATCGACCACCAGGGTAGAGATCACAACGCCTCCATCCGTAAAGGCAGGTGGATCGTGACCATCACGCCACCTTCGTGCCGAGGGAGCACCTCGAACGTGTGAGCAGAGCCGTAGAGGTGAGCGAGTCGTGCGCGTACGTTGGCCAGGCCGATTCCCGCGGACGGCTGTGCGGGCATGCCGACGCCGTCGTCGCAAACGCTCAGATGAAGCCGGTCCTGGTGGGGCCGGGCGCTGATGCACACCTCGCCTGGAGCCAGGCGGGGCATCAGGCCATGGCGGATGGCGTTCTCCGCCAGGGGCTGCAGCAGCAGCGGCGGGATCAGCGCGTTCAGCACCGCTGGATCGATGTCCCAGCGCACCGATAGCCGGTCTTCGAAACGAACCGTTTCTATCTCCAGATAGGCCCGTAGGGTCTGCAGGTCGGTGCTCAGCGGCACCTCTTGCGCGTGGTCGCTGTCCAGCGAGCGGCGGAGCAGCGTGCTCAGCCGTATGATCATCTGCTCGGCGCGCAGGGGGTCTTCGTGTATCAGAGCTACGATGGCGTTCAGCGCGTTGAACAGGAAATGCGGCTGGATCTGCGAGCGCAGCGCGGCGAGCTCGGCGCGGGTCAGCTCCTGCTGGGCGCGGGCGAGTTGCGCCTGTCTTTCCTGATGCAGGGCGTAGTAGCGGACCGCGTGCGCGGTGCCCAGCCAGGTGAGGTAGATGGTCAGATTCGCCAGCAGGTAGTCGGTGAACTTGGCCTGGAAATCGATCGGTGAGGGCGACCAGGCCATGAGATCGTTCAACACTACGGTCCGGCCGGCCAGCGCCGCCATCGCGGCCAGAAAGGCGCCCAGGTGAACCAGAAGCGACACCACCAGCCCCGAGCGCTGGATCGGGAAACGGAATGTCAGCCACAACACCGCGATGTCCACCAGTACCCAGGGCAGCGATGAGGCCAAGCTCTGTGCCAGGGCCTGGAGGAGGCTGCCGGTGGTGGCCGCGTACCGGGGAGTCCACGCGGCCGCGTCGACCAGCTCCAGCAGTGTCACCGCGATCGCCCACCAGCCGATCAGCCTTCCCGTGCCCCGTGGCGACTGCACTCGAGCGCCCCTGCCCTTCCACCGCTAGACGGCCGCAGTAGGGTTCACGGCCTGGCTCGGCCCTACCCGCCAGGGCCACTGGCGGGCTTGATGGCGGCCGGTCACCTGGCTGTTGACCCAGGGGGCGCACCACGACCTGGCGGGCTGCCCAGGGTAATACTCCGGCAATGGGGCACTATTCTCACCAGGGCGCGAAAAGGGGTCAATGCCACAGGCAGGTTAGGACTGTTCCGAACGCCGGCCGGGTTCATCGCCGTCGCCGGCGTTACCTTCCAGCTCGGTCGCGACCCTGCCGGACAGCGCCTCGCCGTGCGGCTGGACGGTCATTAGATGCACGCCGTCAGCCATGCACGCTGGTAGCCTGTACGGCTCTGCTGGTTAATTCGTTTCAGGCGGTAAGGGCTGGTTCGAGTCGGACCAGGTGGCTGGTGCGTTTCCGTTCCAGATGGTGGCCGTTCCACCAGGAGTTCAGCCGGATGAGGTTGACGGTGATGGCGGAGGCGATGTGTTCGAGGTGGACTTTCTTGATGCCTCGGTAGCGGGCGCGGCGCAGGCCGGTGACCCTGACGGCTTGATGGACGGTCGCCTCGATGCCGCACCGGATGACGTATCGGTCGCGCCAGGCGGGGCGGGTTTGTTCGGCGCGGGCCGTGTCGAGGGTTTCCTGGATCGCTCGTGGGTGCAGGGTGAGGTGGTGGCCTGTCCGGTGCAAAAACTCGCTCATAGCGCTGGCCTGCGGTTTCACACGGTGTCAAGCGGCTCTGCGATACTCGTGGATCAGGCCGCAGACAGCGCTCCGTCGCTTTATTCGAGCCGTGAGATCGACCACTTCGGCCGGGTCGTGCGTGGGTTTATGTAGTGACAGGGTCTGATGCGGCCTGTGCCAGTTGTAGTGGCGCTCATAATCGGCCAGTACTCGTCGCAGATGCCGCTCACCGTGAACCAGAAGGTGATCGAGGCATTCGCGCCGGAGCGTGCCGACGAACCGCTCGGCGAACGCGTTCGCCTGCGGTGAGCGGGGCGGCCCTTTGAGGACCCGCACACCTGCACCGGCGAACATCGTGTCAAAGCCTCCGGTGAACTTGGCGTCCCGGTCGCGGATCAGAAACCGAAATCGATCGGCTCGTGCGCCCAGCTCCATCAGTAGGTTGCGCGCCTGCTGCGCCGTCCAGGCACCGGTTGGATGAGCCGTGACACCGAGAATATATACGCGCCGCGTTTCGATCTCCATGATGAACAACACGTACAGGCGTTTGAGAAACACCGTATCGACGTGGAGAAAGTCGCATGCGAGGATGCCGGAGGCTTGAGCGATGAGGAACTGACGCCAGGTCGGTGAAGCCTGGCGCGGCGCGGGCCCAAGCCCCGCCGCCGCCAACACCTGGCGGATCGTCCCCTCCCCCGCCCGGTACCCAAGACCGAGGAGCCCGCCCTGGATACGCCGATGCCCCCAGCGTGGATTCTCCCGCGCCAACCGGACGATCAGATCGCGGATCTCCTCAGAGATTGGGGGCCGGCCATGCTTGGCGGGGTAGGTCCATTTCTTCTTGACCAGCCTGCGGTGCCAGGAGAGCAGCGTGCCAGGCGTCACGATGCGATGTAGCCGAAGGTCAGCGGGTAACAGCCTGGCCAGCAACGCCCGATCAGCCCAGTCCGGCCTGGGCTGGACGACCTGGCGACGCAGCACCGCGACCTCATGCCGCAACACCAAGATCTCCACCTCTTTGGACGCGCCGCCCCGAGCGAGCAGCACCAGCCAGCCGAACACCCGACCCACCAGCAAATACAGAAGACGGAATAGCACGAGTGCCGAGCCTAGAAGACCAGGTCAACCGCCCTGCCCCGTTCTGGCATCGCATAGGCAAGAACGGCTGGATGAGGTGATCGTGGCCAGCTTCCAGGCCTCGGCCGGCACCTACGGATCCCCACGAATCACCCGTGACATGCATCAGCAGGGGTGGCGGATCTCGGTCAACACGGTGGCTGCCCGGATGGCCGAGCTTGGTCTGGTCGTACGCCGGCGCCGCGAGCCCCGGTGGTTGACCAGAGCCGGGAAACGGCAGGCCGCGCCTGATCTGGTGTACCGGCAGTTCACGGCCGCTCGGACGGCCAGCAGAGCGAAGGCCCAGCAGGCCACCGCCTCGGCGACCTCCTACATGAATACGCCCAGGTCGCATGAGGAGACACGATATTCGGCACCCCCACCCTGCGGTACCGGAATATAAGGCTGGCTGTAGGGCCGGGTCTGGTAGGGCGGCGCATAGTGCGGGCCGGTCTGCGCGTATGACACGGGATAGTAGCCGCCTGGCTGGCCGTACAAGTGCGGGCCTGTCTCTGGTTGCACGGGTGGCCATAGGGCTGCTGCTGCCCGTACGGGTCCTGCGGTGGCGGATAGCCCATGGCGTGGCTGCTGAGACGACTGGGGGTTTGTTGGACGCCTCACTCATCCACCCGGTTCACACACCTTCATCCGGCGTGGAGATCCCATGTTCGCGCTGCCGCTGAGGACGATCAAGCGGGTGGCGCTCCCATTGTCCTGAGCAACGGTCTGCGGGCGCTGCTATTGTCGCGGCCCTTTGCGTATGGCCGCCTCAAGCCGCAACGCCATGCCAATCAGTGCGGTGACGAGGCAGATCAGGGTCACTCGGAGGGGTGGCTCTCCATTCTCGGCCATGAGCGCGATAAAGGCGATCGAGAGTGCTCCCGCAATGATCACGGCGCCCAATATGACGAGATCGCCACTGTCTGATTCATCAGGCGTCGATGCGTGCTTGAGCGTTTTCGGCTCGGGTGTCTCTTCAGTCATGCAGGTGGCCCTTTCTCGCTGAGATCAAGTTCGGATTGCGGCTGGATCTCCCTTGCCGGGGGTCTCGGCCGCGGGGCCTGCAGCGTTCATTCTCGGATCGATCGTGACCCGCAGGTACTTGGCAAACTCCAGATTCGACAAGCCCTGGGCGAACATATCAGCCGTCTACGTGCGAATCGCCGCACGAAAACTGAGCGGTCAGTAGTCAGCCATGTGATATGGCGACTGGCAAATTTGCTCCAGCTTATCGAGTCGCTCAACAGCGGCATTCACGACCCCAGCCGGCAGCTAAAGAAGAGCAAGTCAACCTTACACCGCCCCGGAATTGGCGCCGTATGTGTGCGGTGTTTCGTGATCCAGCGGATTCCACCAGGCGAGATCCTTCGCTTGCGACCGCTTCGGGAAATTGCACCTTCCTCTGTGATCTCCGTCACACTCCTTTCTGGATCTGCTGGCCTGGAACGCATGTGAGCTGCCCGAATCCTCGAAGTGGTTCCCGCCGAACGTCTCCTGTTTTACCTCCCAGAGGGTTGTCAAGGTCTAGTTCTGGCTTGCCTGTTCTGTGTATATCTGTGGCGTTCTTTACACGGAGCTTACGGGGATGCGACTGAGGCCATTGGGTCGTCTCGGTCTACGAGAGAGTGGGCGTGGCCATGCGGCGTGCTCGCACGGGTGCCAGTGTGTTGGGTCGGAGTCGGTTCGGGCTCGGAAGCAATGGGCCATCGAGATGGGTGAGCCGCGTCGTCTTGGCCGCGACTGTGGCTCTCACTCCGAGTTTTCTCGCGATGGAGGTACAGGCGGTCACCGTAGATCCGTCTCCTACTCAGCTTGCGATCCCCGATTCTCCATCTTCAGGTTCTGTCGACAAGGTTCCCGTTCAGAATTCCGGGTCCGCGGAAAAACTGCCGCACCTCGTCGACGCAGCCGTCACTCAGCCGCAAAGCAAGGGAAAACCCGATGACAACGGCAAGCGGCCCAAGGGTGCGCTTCCGCTGGAGACACCCCGTGAGGTGGTGGACAAGCCGGCCTCGAAGGGGCTGAACACGCCGCCACCGCTGACCTGGGAATCGTCCTCGACCGTCAACGGATCAGCGCAGGCGGCGAACGACAGACGGCTCAACGGTGTTCGCACAGAGGGCGCTGGTATCCGAAAGAGTTCTCCGCGGGCGCTTAACGGCCATGAGAGCACGGAGCAGGCCTCCGTCCCCTGGACGCAGGCCGTGTCGGCTGTCACGGCTGGCGCACTTCCGGTGGTGTCGGAAGTGTCGGCGTCTCCGGGGCAGTCGGTGTCCGGGCTGTGGACACTGCCCTCGACCCAGCCGTCGTTCTCGGCTTATGGCGGGGATGCGGAGTCGCGGCCGCTGCGGCTGGAGGCGCAGGTCGAACACGACCCGGCGAAGACCGACCAGGGCACGGGGCTGATCTGGTCCGGCACCGGCGAGGTCTCGTCGAGCGGCTGCTACACCACCAGCAGGTGCTGGCTGCAGACCCCCACGGTCACCCCCGACAAACTCAAGGACGGCTGGCTGATCCGCTGGCGGGTGCGGGTGCTGACCTCTTCCGGCGTGGCGGGCGCGTGGTCGGCATGGCAGGCCACGAGGGTGGACACCTCCAAGCCGGTGGTCTCCGACCTGTCGGCCTCTCCGGGGCAGTCGGTGTCCGGGCTGTGGACGCTGGCATCCACTCAACCCTACTTCGCCGCCTACGGCGGGGATCCTGAGTCCCGGCCGCTGCGCCTGGAGGCACAGGTCGAACACGACCCGGCCAAGACCGACCAGGGCACGGGGC